>NZ_JBTYIP020000008.1:0-337545 GCF_054877945.1 Singulisphaera rosea
GAGGTGAAGCGCCGTGCCCGACTCCGAGATCGCTACGTCGTCCAGCGCCCGCTTGATTCGATCCCCCGGCGTGACCAAGCGGTTGCCCTTGAGCCGAGTCAGCCAATTCCAGCCGAAGTCGCGGATCTGCTTGAGGTTCTCCAGGCTGGCATACCAGCCGTCGAACAGGACGTATTCGGGGCGGAAGCCACGGGCTTTGGCCATCAGGAGCATCTCCCAGAAGTGGTTGTGCTTGGTCAAGCCGTCGACCTTGTTGTAGATGCGGTAATCGCAGGGGATCTTGCGATCGCCGTCGGTCCACAGCAGGGTGACCAAGTTGATCCCGGGGACAGTCCTGTGGTGCTTGCCCGACCAATGGTTGGAGACCAGTTCGATTTTCCGGGCGTAGGGTTTGTCGAGCGTGCTGTCGTCGAGGACCAAGGCGCCTTTGGCCTTATCAACCCGCGGCTCAGCCTCTTGCCAAAGGGCCTCAGGATCGGGCTCCAGGCGGTGGAGCAGCCGGGTGAAGGCGTCATGGGCAGGAGCGAAGGGGCCTTGAGGTTGCACGCGACCGGCCTCGGCACAAGAGACACGCCCCTGGGAGGCGATAAGGAAGTCGATGTAGGACTCATCGGTGCAGCGCGGTGTGTTCATACCTCTCATCGTAGGGGCGATGAACAAACCAACAAAGTGATCAGAATAGCACTAACTGCGTAACTCCTAATTAAAAAAAGCAAACATATTAATTTTCCATAGTCTCCGAAACTTCGGATTCTCGCGTCGTCCCCGAATTCCAGCGTGAATGCGGGGACGTAAGCCGCATCCACGGGGTCCATACGAACCATTTGGACGCCGAAGGATTGACCTAAGGTCTCGCGTGGGAGTGGCTCGAGGCAGAGGAGGTGAGGTATCCGGGAATGTCGCTGTTAGACCCGAAGAATATGATCACCGAAACCGGGCAAAATAGCCCAAATTAACCTCCTGGCGAGAGTCTGAGACCCGCGATCGAAACGCGACAAATCCCGGCGCCTCCGCAAAAACGTGGCCTAGGGTTCCATTGGCCCCCGACGACGAGTGGGCCCGAACGAAGTGGATTCGATCGACGGCTCCGTAGGGAACTCCACCGTGCTTTCGCCTTATCAGACTCGCCAACGAACGACATCGCGGAGCGCGACACGTCTCGTCCCCGATCTCCAAGTCGTGGAACCACGGATCGTCCTCAGCAGCGTCTCGATGATCCCGAGCGCCGGCCCCGTCGCCACCATCCAGGCCAACCCGACCGTCGCCGCCATCACGCCCTCGATCGCGACAACGGCGACGTCGACCGCCACGAGCTTGCCGGTCGTCGGGCCGGTCTCAACGCTGGAGACCGCTGGCGCAGTCGTCGCCCAGACGCAGTCCGGCGACTTCGCTTCCTTGGAGTCGGCCACCGGGATCGTCAACTTCACGCTGGCCGAGCCGGCGGTCGTGACGGCCGGCATCTTCAACGCGGACGGAAACCTGGTCCGGACCCTCTTCAGCGTCGAGTCCCTCTCCGCTGGCGAGCACAGCGTCCTCTGGGACGGCCTCAACGACGCGGGCAACACGGTGCCGGGCGGGAGCTACTCGGTCCACATCGTCGTGAATCGAGACACCTACGAAAACGTCGGGGCCATCGGTGACGACGCGACCAACCCGAGCATGGCGTCGCACACCCCGGTGAACATCCTCTCGGTCGCGGTCGACTCGTCGGGGGCGATCTACACGGCCAACGGTTGGGACGAGGCGGGGGCGGACTTCAAGAAGTGGGACGCCAACGGGAACTCGGTCTACGACGCCAACTACGCGATCCGGAACGGCAACCCCAACGGCGTCCCGTACAAGATCACGACCGACGCTAACTACATGTACCTCACCGTCGGCGCCTGGGACGGAGAGGTGCAAGTCCAACGTTTCCGCCTCAGCGACGGCATGGCAGCCCCCTTCACCGGGGCCGGCGCGGTCAACGGGCATATCGAGGTCTATTCCACGACCACCGGCCTGGTCCCCGCGGGCACCTCGGCGGCGGACGCGGCGATCATGGGCAACCCGCTCCAGTCGTTGGCCGTCTCGGGCAACACCCTGTACGTCGCCGACGCGGCCGGCAACCGGGTTTTGATGTACGACAAGAACAGCGGGGCACCCCTCGGTCAGTTTGCGGTCACCTTGCCGCAGGCGATCGCGGTCGACGCGAGCGGGAACATCTGGGTCGATCACGAGCACGGCACCCTCACCGTCTTCGGCTCGAACGGCCAGCCGATCGGCGACGCGGCGAGCGGCCTCGGCGAAGTCGGCTCGCTCTCCTTCGGACCGACGGGGAACCTCTACATCGCCAACACGACCGCGGGCCAGGTCCAGATCTATGCGGTCGACGGGATCCAGCTCAACCTCGTCCGGACCCTCGGCCAACTCGCCCAGCCCGGCGACGGGGACCCGTCCGACTTCTTCAATCTCCGAGGGGCCACGGTCGACTCGTCCGGCAACATCATCACCGTCCAGACCCAGCCGGCCGGCGGTGCCCAGATCGCCAAGTGGGCCCCCGACGGGACGTTGATTTGGTACCACTTCAGCAACGAGTTCGGCGGCCTCGGAAACTACGGCCGGGATAACCCGGACCAGTTCTACTCGGCCTCCTTCCATTCGTATACCTTGACCAATTCCTCGACGGGGTCTTGGCACTATGATGGCGTGACCGCCCCCTCGAACGTAAGCACCTATAATAGCGGCCTACATGGAGTCCCGCGGATCCTCAACATCGGGGGCCAGGATTTCTACTTCCTCCCCACCGGCGACGGCCTCCAGGTCTACCGGATCGACGGTTCGGCGTTCCACCTCGCGGCCCTGGTCGGCGGCCGCGACCCCGCACCGGACGGGACCATGAGGGTCGAAGCCCAAGGCGAATGGTCCTGGAGCGACGTGAACGGCACCGGTGTGCCGGACACGAGCGACCTCGACTGGTATCAGCCCCAGGGCCAGTCGACCTATAACACGCTCGGCATGAACGTCGACGCCGACGGTAACCTGTGGTACGCCGACCAGTCGACGAAGGACATCTGGGAAGTCCCGATGGGCCAGCTCGACGTCAGCGGCAACCCCACCTACAACTGGGCGGACGCCCGAGTGGTCGTCGCCGCGGACACGACGGGCACCGGCTTCGCCCCGCAGACCGTGCAGCGCGCGGACGACGGCTCGCTCTACGTGATCGGGAACACGACCAACAATCCCCTCGGCAACTCGCCCCTCTGGATGGGCGGGACGACCCTGGCGAAGTACGACTCCAACGGCCAGTTGCTCTGGATGGCCAAGCTCCCGGAGATTAGCACCGGGATCGACGTGATCCCCGGCGGATCGGGCGGGGTGATGATCGGCGGTGGGACCACGTCCACCGTCTACCAGTACACCGCCGACGGCCTGCTGATCGGCGTGATGAAGCCGGGCGCGGCCCTGAACTACACGAGCGGCTGGTTCGACAACCAGGCCTCGATCGCCGTGAACCGGAACCCGAACGACGGGATGCTCGACATCTTCACCGAGGATGACCTCGGGCTGCACATCGGCTGGTTCCGCGTCGACGACAGCCAGACCTCGACGCTCGCGATCACCGTGGCCCCGCCGACCGCCGTCTCGACGGTCACGACGGACCTGGCCGCGGCGGCCTCTGCGAACGGCCAGATCGTCCTCTCCTGGACGGCCCTCGGCAGTGACACGTCCTACGAGGTCGAGCGGAGCACCGACGGCACCAACTGGAGCGTCATCGGTCAGGTCGCCGCCCCGCCCGCCGGCGGCTCCGCGGCCCTCTCCTTCGTCGACACGTCGGTGAACACCGGCACCACCTACAGCTACCGGATCATGGCCCGGAGCGCCTCGAGCATCCTTCCTTCCAAGCCGGCGGCCAACCCCGCGACCTCCGGCGCCCTTGGCGATAGCCAGCACGACCAGAGCACCACCCCTTACAGCACGGTCGTCACGGCGACGCCGATCGAGACAACGGTCGCGAAGCCCCTGGCGAGCGACTCGTTCGACGGCAACTCCCTCGGCTCCGACTGGACGACCAGCGCGGGGACCTGGCAGGTCGCCAACGGCGTCCTCAGCCAGACCTCAGTCGACTTCGCCGACCCCAAGAAGGCCACGCTGAGCGTCCCGACCTCCTCGCAGGACGTGATGATCACGGCCAAGGTGATGGTCAACCCCGGCTCGGACGCCAACCAGACCCGCGCCGGCGTCAGCCTCTCGACCGACGCGAACGGTCGCGGTTACAACATGATCTTCTACGGACGGAACACCGTCGCCTTCCTCAACGACGGCGTCGCCTGGGGCAGCGGTTACTCCTTCAACTGGTCCGTCGGGACCTGGTACTGGTTCAAGCTCGAACGCGTCGGCGACAACCTCTACGGCAAGGTCTGGGCCGACGGCACCGCCGAGCCCTCCGGCTGGATGTTCACCCAGACCGGCTGGGGCGACCGCACCACCGGCTCACCCGGACTCAACGGCGGCACGGTCCAGTCGACCGCCTCATTCGATGACGTCACGATCGACATGTCGGTCGGCGACACCACCGAGCTCTTCGCCACCCCGACCTCTTCGGGCCAGGTCGTCCTCACGTGGGCGCCGGTTGCGGGCGCGGCCTCTTATCAGGTCGAGAGGAGTGTTGATGGCACGAACTGGTCTCCCGTCGGCCAGTACAAGAGCCCATCCGCGGGCGTCCCCTCCATGCTCAGCATGGCCGACGCGGGCCTCGACTCCAACACGACCTACCAGTACCGAATCCGAGGGCAAGAAGCCTCGGGCACGTACTTGCCTTACAGCGAGGTGATCTCCATCGGCACCGGCTCCTTCGGGACCACGCCCTCGACTCCGGCGACCTCGACTCCCACGCCGACGCCGACGCCGACTCCAACCTCGACCACCCCTGGAGGCGACCCGACCTCGCCTTCGACGGGCTCCGACACGCCGACGACGCCCGTCGTGCCGCCCCTGGCGAGCGACACGTTCGACGGCAGTTCCCTCGGCTCCGACTGGACGACCAACGCAGGGACCTGGCAGGTCGCCAACGGCGTCCTCAGCCAGACCTCGCTCGACTACGCCGACCCCAAGAAGGCCACGCTGAGCGTCCCGACCTCCTCGCAGGACGTGATGATCACGGCCAAGGTGATGGTCAACCCCGGCTCGGACGTCAGCCAGACTCGTGCGGGTGTCGGCCTCTCGACCGACGCGAACGGTCGCGGTTACAACATGATCTTCTACGGACGGAACACCGTCGCCTTCCTCAACGACGGCGTCGCCTGGGGCAACGGTTACAACTTCGACTGGTCCGTCGGGACCTGGTACTGGTTCAAGCTCGAACGCGTCGGCGACAACCTCTACGGCAAGGTCTGGGCCGACGGCACCGCCGAGCCCTCCGACTGGATGTTCACCCAGACCGGCTGGGGCGACCGCACCACCGGCTCACCCGGACTCAACGGCGGCACGGTCCAGTCGTCCGCCTCGTTCGACGACGTCTCGATCGTCTCGTCCGTCGATGCCACCACCGATCCTTCCGCCTCGACGACGGAGTCGGGTACGACGACGACCATCGTCGAAACCACGAGGCTCCCGGACGAGGTCTCATCCGAATCCGGGTCGACGACCGCCACGACCGTACCCGTCGTGACCATGGGAGGTGGAAGCGGCTCGACGGCCCCGGTCGCAATCCCGACACCGCCACTAACACCCACACCGTCGTCGACCCTGGTCGTCGTGACCCCGACTCCGACCTCAGCCGGATCGTCCAACACGATCACCGAAGAGTCGACCGCGGAACCAACGGTTTCGCTCGTCGATACGACCCCGACGGACTCGAACTCGGATGAGCCGGTCGTGGCGACCTCGACGACACCGGTCACTCCGGTGAGCATCATCCCGGTCACGACTCGGAGCACCCCCAGCCCGGTCGTCACGGTGGTGCCACCCTCGACGAGCAGCGTCGCGGCGACGACTCCGGCTCCGGCGAGTGTTTCGACGACCACGACTCCCACGTCGTCGACGAATTCTTCTGCCGCCCCGCCTGCGAACGATGCCACACCTGCCGCGGCGAGCTCAACACCATCCTCGGCCTTCCGGTTCATGGCCGGCATGGGACGGAACTTGAAGTCGAAGCTCGCTTCGCTGGGCGGGCGGAAGTATGGCCCGAAGATCGTCGTCCGGGCGATGCCGACCGGACACCACCTCAACGCGGCGGGGAACCGAAACGCGATCGCGGCGAAGTCGCTCGGTCACACCGGCGTCCAGACCGCGAAGCGGCCGACCCCGAAGCCCATCGGCTGGCCGAAGGGTCATGGCTGAGGCAGGGAGTCTTGTTCATATCTCGAAAGGAAGACCGGGAGGGTCTGTTGGGGAACGGGAGGATGAAGACTCGGGACGAGCACGTTTCGCAGGGGGGGCACATTTGTCCCCCCGCGGACGCGTCGGGAATCTTACTTCGAGGCCTGCCAGGTCACGTGGAATTCGCCGCGATCCAGCCGCTTGAGGAGCTGGCCCAGGAGGTCTTCGAGCATCGAGTCCTGGCCCAGGGCGACGGGAAGGGCCGTCGACCGGCGATGAGGCAAGGGATCATTACGGAACTTCGGACCCTGGCCGGTGACCAGCCAATGGGGCTCGGCGGCGGTAACCTCGAGGAAGCGCAGCAAGATCTCGGCGGGGACCGTGACCCCGGTCTCGTAGTTGTACCAAGTCCGATTCGGAATCTCGAGCTTTCGAGCTAAAGCAGGGCCTCCGCGGTCGCCATAAAGCTCGATTCGAATGTCGCGCAGACGTTCCGCCAATTCGCTTTTTTGGCGCACGGACTCGGGATGGTTCTTCTTACGGGCCATATTGTGAGGTCTCGGGAGTCGAGAACCCAAACGCGATCCCCTTCGGGACGTCCAGGTTCTTTGGGTGTCCTGTTCTCTCATTTTCGATCTCAGACAGCGAGTGATTCCCCCGTTCTTCGATGATTAAGCCGCCTCATGTTGAATTTCATCAACGAGAAGCGATCGGAGACGAACATTTCCCGGCGATTTTGGCCTCTTGCAACGTCATTCGCTTAATCGAGCTATCGCTAAATTCAAGCAAAGCCTCAGCGACCGATCGTGATGAGGCGATCGAGTTTGGGGTTGGTGATCAGGGTGAGGTCCTTGAACCGGACCTCCTGGGCAACGTTGTTCGCATGGAGTTGGAGCCCGATCGGTCCGGCCTTGATCCGGCCCGGCTCGGGGTCGCTCCAATCGACGACCTGCGTCCCGTTGAGGGCGACTTGCACGCGATGCCCCAGGGCGAGAATCTCCAGGCTGTTCCAGTCTCGAGGCTTGCCCACGCGCACAGCGGGGGCAGGGTCGACCGGGAGGAGTTTGCGGCCGTAGAGGTCGAACATCCCCCAAGGAGACGGGAACATCACGAGATGTCCGGCGTACGTATATGGGTCGCCGTGCTCGGGGGCCATCCGTCCCCAGAAAGCGATCCCCGAATGCATCCCTGACTTCACTCGTTTCACCTTGGCGATCAGGCGAAAATCCGAAAACGTCCGTTTCGTGAGGAGGTAGGTACTCACCCCCACCCCTTCCAAGTTCCGACCGACGACCTCGCCCGCTTCGACCGACCAGTACTGCTTGTGCCCTTCCCACCCCTCCAGGTCCTTGCCATCAAACAGCCGAATCGTCTCCGAAGCCTTGGCATCGGGCTCGACCCTCGCGTAAGCCGGGGGCTCGGCACCTCCGGCGGTGAGGCCGACGAGCATGAAGAGCATCCCGGCGACGCAGCCAATAATCCTCATATCCGCATCCTTTCGGTACGAACGATCGGGCACCCCTATCCTCGCTGGGCGCGAAGCAGGCACAGTACCTTCCAAGAAGGGGAAATTCTCAGGCTGACAGGCTCGCGGGGAGAATGCAACGAAAAAGCGGCGGGAGTGCGAACGGCCGGCCACCACGAATGCCGTCATGCTCGCAGCGTGATGGCATCGATGTGCGAGATCGAGCGGACCCGGCGTTTCTGGGATTTCGAAAGGGGGGAGGGAAGGACGATCGGCCCGTCCTCCCCTGCGTTCCTTCCGTGACGTGGCAAGACTTCAGGATTTGGGAGGGGCCGGAGCAGGGTCGCTCGGCTTCGTCGGCAGCTTCAGGAGGACCAAGCCATTGGAGTAACGCTTGAGGATCTCGGCACCTTGCAGGGCGGTCGTCGTCTGGGCGGAGATCTCGTTGGTGAACACGTAGCAGGCGTGGTCCCCCGAGCGGGTGCGAACGGCCTCGTCGAGCTCCGGCTCGTTCAGCGGGAGCACCGGTGCGTCGAGGTGCCCGTACAGGGCGAGCGGGATCCCGACGAAATACGGCCAACTGATCCAGACGTCCCCGGGTTTCATCATCGAACCGAGGTCCGAGGAGACGACCGAATATCGGGTCTCCGAATCGATGGTGCTCTGATAAGGATCGATCGGGGAGACGAGGGAGAGGCCGCCCAGCCCCAGGACCAGGGCCGCAACGGCGCCGAGGGTGAGCTTCTCACCACGGAAAGCCCAACGCCCACCGATCCCCGCCAGGATGAGCGGGGCGACCCCGTAGATCATCTGGTGACGGACCTCGTTGCTCGCAACGAAGGGCACATATGTTGTCACAACAAAGACCGCCAGCAGCGGCCACCGCAGGCCCTTGTAGCATTTCGCTTGAACAAATAAGGCGATGATCCCTAACGCGATCAGGATCGCATAGAGAATACCGCTCGCCCAGAGCCCTTCGTCGCCCAGGCCGGCGAGGTGGCCGAAGGGCGAGGCAAGGCAGAAGTTCCTCCAGATCTTGGACGCCCCGGCGCGGATCGTGTTGGCGCTGAAGAACGAGGTCCCGATCGAGTTCAGCTTGATCACGACCAGGAACCCGACGCTGACGACGGCATACCACCAGGTCTGCTTGATCAGCGTCACGATCGAGGTACCGTTCAGGAGACGCCGGATCAACTCACTGATGACGAACAGGCCGACCGTCGCCCAGCAGGTCAGGTGCGTCGTCTGGGCGAAGAGGGCGGCGAGAAGGAATCGCCAGGGGGATGCATAGCCGCGCGACCGCTCGAGGACGTACCGGACGATCAGCAGGAAGAGGGCGAATTGGGTCAGTCCGTGGGGCCGTCCCAAACCGGCATACGTCTGCGTCAGCGGGGCCACGGTCACGAGGGCCGCGATCCAAAGGCCAAGCTCTCGGTCCTTGAGCAACGTCCCGAGGTAGTACGCCAGGAGGATCGTGCCGAGGGCGAAGGCAACCGCAGGCAGTCGAAGTACGACCAGGTTCGAATGCGAGAAATATTCGATGATCTCCGCCGCGACGCTGAACCCGAACGAGCCGTAGTCGTTCTTCACGCAGACGAGGCGCTGGACGAGCGGGCTGCTTTGATAGAGATGCTCGAGCCAGGCCTTCCGCTCCGGACTGAACGAGCTCATCGCGGCAATTTGCCGGTGGAAGAGCGGGGCGATGTCGTCCGTACGATAGTGGCGCATCCATGACTCGAGATGGTACATCTCGTCGTTGATCACCTCGACCCGCCAGGGCGCGGGCAGGCGGGTCGCCAACGCGACGATCGCGATCAGCACGAGGATGAGCACACTCAAACCACGGAACGGGCGACTTTCAGATTCCATACAACCCCTCTCGGGAGGCTTCGGCAAGGGAAGCAGGGCCCCGTGATCTCAATTCTCAAGTCGGGCACAAACTTCTTAAGTTATCAGGACCCTGGGGTCATTGATAGCGAGTCCGACGCAGTCTGCCACCCAATCATAGGACAAATCAGATCGCTTGTAGGAACGAACCCGGGGCGTGCATTCCACGTGCAATCCCGATGGACGGGAGCCACGTCGGGCGGGATGATAGTGGGCAGTGGGCAGGAGGGTCGTCGCCCGGCCTCGACCATCCTGAACGGGACACCGAGACCCCCTGCGCAGGGCCTGGATCCACTTGGAAACGGAAGGGTCGTGATCATGTCGAATCCCCTCGGACGGCGCGGGCTCAGCGCGGTCGAGGTCCTCGTTGTCATAGCGGTCCTGGGAATCCTGGTCCTGACCTTGATGATGGTACTACCGCGACGCTTCGAAACGTCGAGACGGGTGTCGTGTCAGCGGAATCTGATGCAGATCGGCATGGCGCTCGCACTCTACGACCAACAGGCGGGGCATCTCCCGACCATCCTCGGCCTCGGGACCACGGACGGGTCACCTCGAGACAGTCCACTCGCGGCGCTCCTCGACACGCTGGGCCTGGCGGATTTCCGGGGATTGTCCGACCTCAAGACCCCTCGGGAGAGGAAAGCCGGCGCGATCCCCAAGGAACAACCCGTCCCCGGATTCATCTGCCCGAGCGATCGCAATTCCACCGCGGGCCTGTTCCCCGCGCCCGTCAGTTACCGAGCAACCACGGGCGATTCCGCGGACGCCACTGACGGAGGCTTCTCTCCGGGGAAAGTGCTCCGGCTCGCCGACATCGAAGCGGGAGACGGCCTGTCCTATACGGCCGCTTACTCCGAACGGCTCGTCGGGAACAATCGCGCGGTCGCCGCACTCGAGAACTACGGACGAGTCGCGGGGCCGCTCGGGCCTGGAGGCTGCCCGCCGATCCCGTCTTCGAGTTGGTTGGGCGACGCGGGCCGATCGTGGACCTCCGCCGACTGGCGATCGACCCTCTACAGCCATGCGTCCACACCCAACGCCTCTCCCTCGTGCGTCGCCCAGGACGGCCGATCGGCCTACATCGGCGCCTCGAGCGGCCACCCCGACGGGGTCAACGTTTTGAACTTCGACGGGAGCGTAAAGGTCTACACGCCTCGAGTCTCCCCCAAGATCTGGCGAGACCTGGCCACGCCGAACGCACCGGAAGCCCCCAAGGGTACCTCGCGTTGAGCGTTGCGGATGCGAGCGGAGCGGTGCGGAGAGGCCGCTCCGTTCGCGATCATGCCATCGGATCACTTCGAGGTCTTGAGACGAATCAACTCGAACGACTTGATCATCCGTATCCAGCGGAGATGCTTGGGGTCGCCGGGGATCACCAGCCTGGCGGGCCCTTGCTTCGCATCGAGCGGCTTGCCGTCGCGCTGGAGTGCCAGGAAGTAGCGTTCGCCCTTCGGGTCCATCGCGACGGCGGCGGCCGAGACGGCGACCTGGTAGCCGTCGGACGCCTCGACGAGGATGACCGCGTCGGCGAGTGCCCGCAACGACGCCATCTCGTTATCCCCCTTGAGTAACTCCGTCAGCAGGGAGGCGAGCGGCACGCCCGAATACACGCCCGACTTGCCGTCCTCGGTCACCTTCAGCTCAACCTGAGGCAACGCCTTCAAGGCGACGACGTCGAAGGGGAGGGGTTCCGTCGTCGCGGGGAACGAGGCCGGTTCGAGACCGATCGCGAGCGAGGCCAGGAGCAAGGCGAGCATCGTCCATGTACCTCCAAAGCAATGCGTCGGGGAAGTGAGGAACGACGACGCCCCGCCGATCCGGAAGGGATCGGCGGGGCGGCCGACAGGTCGAAAGAGGAGCACCGCGTCTCGTCGCCTCGGCGAGATGCCGAGCGCCGGCCGCGCACGACCGGAGAGTCGGGCCGTCACGCGCCGAACTTCTGGAGCTTGCCGGCGTGGGCGAGTGCGAGCGGGAGCAGGTCCTTGGCCAGGAACTGGCCGAGGCCCCCCTGGATGCAGGGTCGCTCGCCGAAGGTGGTCACGAGGTCGGGTCGGCTCGTGGCGGGCGCCCAGAGGAGTGTCGGGACCGGGTGGAAGCTGTGCGACTTCATCCGGCTCGGGGTCGAGTGGTCGCCCGTGACGATCAGGACGTCGGGGTTCAACGCCCGGAGCTTGGGGATCTCGGCGTCGAGGGCCTCGATGACGGAGACCTTCTTGTCGAAGGCGCCATCTTCACCCGTGCTATCCGTGTACTTGTAATGGATGAAGAAGAAGTCGTATTTATCCCAGTTGGCCTTGGCAACCTCGATCTGGTCGGCGATCGTCTTGCCGGGCTCGACGACCGTCATTCCCACGAGTCGGGCGAGGCCCCGATACATCGGGTAGACGGCGATGGCGACCGGCTTGAGTCCGTAGACCTCTTCCATCGTGGCGATCTTGGGGAACGTCGCGAACCCCCGGAGCATCAGGAAGTTCGCGGGCGACTCGCCTTTGAGGATCTCTCTCGCCTGGCGGAGGAACTCGGCGGCGATCTTCGCGGTCTTCTCGGACGCGGGGTCGCCCGCCTTGGGTTCCAGGGTGTGGAGCCCGGTCGAGAGGGGGTCGGTGTCGCAGACGTTGTCGCCGAGGCCTTCGGCCCGGAACCGGACGACCAGGCGGTACTCGCGGACGGCCTCGACGAGGACCTCGACGCCGTCGATCTTGACTCCGGCGCGGAGCTTCTCGACCAATGCCTCGCAGACCTCGGTCGGGATCCGGCCGGCGCGTCGGTCGGTGACACGTCCTTCGGCGTCGATCGTGCAGAAATTGCCCCGGATCGCGACGTCCTTCGGCCCGACCTCGACGCCGATTCCGAGCGCCTCGAGGACGCCTCGGCCGATGTCGTTCTCGAGCGGGTCGTACCCGAAGAGCCCGAGGTGGCCGGGGCCCGAGCCCGGCGTGATGCCGGGCGCGACGGGGGTGCTCAGCCCGACGGTCCCCTCGGCGGCGAGCGCATCGAGGTTCGGGGTGTTGGCCGTCTCGAGTTCCGTCTTGCCGCCCGGCGTGATCGGGAGGCCGCCGAGGCCGTCGGCCACGAGGAGGACGATCTTGGTCTTGCTCGACTCGCGGAGTTGACGGATCAAGTCATGCATCGACATAGGTGCGTGATTCCTGGTCTGGAAACCTCGAATGCGGCGAGCCGGGGGGCGTCTCTGCTCGCGGATTCCCCCATTGGGTATCCGATGGCACGCCCCGGTGCAAGGCCGCTTGCGTGGATCGCTGCCGTCGTCCCTCGAACCTGAGACGACGTCATCTCCTACCCCGACGTGACGAGGGGGTCAGCGTGCCTCGGCCGGCTTGTCCTTCGGGACGGCCGGCGTCTGGGCCTTCTCGACCTTCTTGGCAAGGAAGGCCGCCTCGACGAGCTTGTCGGTGACCTCGGGAGAGAACCCCTCGACGATGGCCACATCGACGCCTCGACGCTTGAGGTCGTAGGCCAGGCCTTCGGAGATCCGCCTCGAGTCCTCACCGGCGGGGGGAACATCGCCCTTGAGCTTCGTCGCCTGGAATGCGCCGTAGCCTCGGGTAAACTCGCGTGCGTCCTCTTCTCGGTCCCAGGTCGAGAGCCAGACCAGGCCGAGACGACCCTCGGGCCCTTCGAAGATGGCAAACCGGTCGCCGTCCCAGCCCGCCGCGGCAGCCTTACCCCCATGTCGGCGGAGCAGGACGCCGAGCTGCATCTCGCCGACCACGTTCCGACCGATTTCCTTCCAGCCCGGGCCCGCGTCGAGCGTCCCGAGGTCCAAGTCGGTCGGCGGGTCGGGCTCGGCTCGGTACTTCTCCGGATGGATGATCTGCTCGGTGGAGAGGGGCGGGTTCCGATACGCGTCGCCGAGCGCCGTCCATCCTCCATCGTTGGTCAGCCGGGCGCAGAAGACCATGCCTCGGAGGTAGGGGAAGATCATCGTCTCGGAGAGGATCACGGGGGCCTCGCGGAGGCTCGCGCCTCCCGCCATCGGCATTAACGGCATCATGAAGCTGAAGACCCGGTCGAGCCGATCGGCGGGGACGTCGCAGATGGCCGTGCCCTTCCAGTCCTGCATCTGGGCGCCGATCATCATCAAGGTGGCTTCGCCCTCGATGAGCGACGAGAGGGCGAGGTCCCGGTCGTCGTCGTGCTTGATCGACTTCTGCATCGAGTCGAGGTCGTAGTTCTGGTCCGCCAGGGCGTGGGTCAGCTCGTGGGCGATGACCGTCTTGTTCTCATCCTTGTCGAATCCCTCGGCCTTGCCAAGGAGCCGCTCGAGAAATGTTGGCGGCTTCTTCGCCTCGGCCTCGGGCTCCTTGATGAGGTGCATGGTCTTGGTCTTCGTGTCGTAGAAGGCGGCGATCTCCTCCGAGTAGACCTTGACCATCGACTCCTTGAGGTTGAAATCTTTCGGGAGCAGGCCCAGGACTTTCATTCCCAGCTCGTTGGCCCGGAACTCCTCCGCGGGCATCTCCGTGTCGATCTCCTTGATCAGGAGCGCCTTCATATCTTCGCGAGCGGTGACGTCGCGCTTCACCGTGTGCTTGAAGGGGATCCGCCGCATCCCGGGGAGGAGCTGCTCGAACGCCCCTTTGTAGCGGATGACGGCTTCGTTCGTTTCCCCCTTGTCCGCGAGGACATCCCCCTCGGCGAGCAGTTTGACGCCGGCCTTGGGGTCGGACTCGAGGTCGGCGGACGCGGGATGACCGCCCGAGGCGAGGGCGACGACCAGGGCGAGCGTTGCGAGGTGCGGGAGACGCGGGCGCATGAGCGTGGCCTTTCGAGGCGCGAGCGGTGGAGAAACCCGGCCGGTCGCCGGATACTTCTATTTTGCTCGGCCGATCGATCGGGGACCAGGGGTGGCCGAAGTCGCTCGAGCTTTCGAGGCGCCCTGGATCTCGGCCTTCGCGGCTTGGCTCCGGCTGGCCTTCGGGGGCATCGAGAGCAGGAGACGCGCCGCGTGGACCCAGACATCATCCTCGTCTCGAAGCCCGCCGCGCATCTTCATGTTCCGGTGGCTCTCGTGCGAGAGGTATTCGAGGATCGACGGTTCCGGATATCCGCAGGACCGCATCATCTCGACCCGGGCCAGGCGGCTCAGCCCCGCGTGCGAGCGTTTGAGGCGTCGGCTGACCTCGTCCTTGACCTCGGGAAAGGGGGTGCGTCCGAACTGGTCGCAAAGAGACTCGATCCGAGGACCCGTCTCCTCGGTTGGCGATCGGAGGATCGCGCGCAGTTCTTGGTGGAACGGCGCGCGTTGATCCTGGATCTTCCGCAGGGCCTCCATAGCAAGCTGCGCCTGGATCCTCGGCCTCATCGCCTCGATCCGACGCCGCTCGGCCTCCTTCTGCTCCGCCTCGAGGCGGATGTCGGCCATCACCTGTTCTTTAGTGATCTTGGGAGCCGGTGCTTCCTCATCGGCGACAACCGGCGCTGACGGTTGGACGGATGCAGGAGCTGGAGCAGGGGCCGATGCGGGAACGGGCGTGACAGCCTTCCCCTGGGGCGCCGGGATCTCCGGAATCGGGCCGTTGTCGGCCTTCATCACCGGGTGGTCCAGGACCGCGCGGAGGGGGGGAGGGGGGAGTGCTGCCGACAGGTCCGGCAATGGGGCCTGGCTGGTCCGCCCATCGGCCGCGTCCAGGATCCGCGTCGAGGGTTCGCCCGCTCCCGTATCCTCGGGCGACGCCGGTTCGGGGGGCTTGGCGCTCGGATCTTCGGGCCGAGTCGTCCTGGCGAGGACCACGACCGGCTTCGACCCAGGCGCGGGCGCGTCGGCCGGCTTCGACACCGGCGACGGGGCGACGATCGTCCCGAGCGAGCGGATGGGGGCCTGCCGGCGATAAGAGAGGATCCCGAGGGCGAGCAACAGCATCAGGAACGCGGGGATCAGGGTCGTGGGCAACCCGCGGTTCCGATACTCGATCACCACCATCGGTGCAGGTGCCTTGGGCGCATCGGCCGCGGGTTCGACCGCGAAATCCTGGCGATCGCGCATGGTTCCGCCTCCTCGAATCGAGGCCCGGTCATTACCCGGAGCCTTCATTCCGTCGTGGGTTCCCACTCGCCCTGGATTATCCGCCCGACGATCCGCCGACACCGCTGCTACGCTCGGTCTGGCTCTTCGGGTCGAGCATGACGTCGATCTCCTCGGCGGTGGGATACCCCCCCTTCTGGGCGAGGACCTCGGCCGAGGCGGGCTTGCCGAGGCGGGCCTCGACTTCCTCGGGGGTCTTCCCGACCAGACTGAGGGCCATCTCCCTGACGTTGCTCCCCTCGACATACGCCGTCTTGGCGATCGCGGACGCGTTGTCGTACCCGATCCGAGGGGCCAGCGCGGTGCACATCGCCAGGCTCCTCTCGACCAGGGAACGGCAGCGTTCCTCGTCCGCCTCGATCCTTACGACGCCCACGACGCTTTGGTTGGCCAGGAATGCTTCGGCGTCCACGCACTTCTCGGCGAGGTGTTCCGCCGCGTTCGTGAGGAGGTCGACCGACTGGAGCAGGTTATACGCGAGGACGGGCATCATCACGTTGAGGTCGAAGTTCGACCCGAGCGCGTTCGACCAGGCGATGGTGGCGTCGTTGCCGACGACCTGGGCGGCGACCATCATCACCGCCTCGGGGATGACCGGGTTGACCTTCCCCGGCATGATCGAGCTGCCGGGCTGGAGCTCGGGGATCTGGATCTCGCCGATCCCACATCTCGGGCCGGACGCGAGCCATCGAAAGTTATTGGCGATGTTCGAGAGGCTGATCGCGACCGTCTTGAGCGCGCCGGAGGCCTCGACGGCGGCGTCACGGTTGGCCAACGACTCGAAGGGGTTGGCCGCGGGGCGAAACGTGAGGCCGGTCTCCCGGCCCAGGACGGCGGCCATTCGCTGGGGAAACTCGGCGTGGGTGTTGAGGCCCGTCCCCACCGCCGTCCCGCCGATCGAGAGCTCGGCGAGCGAGTCGGCGCAGGCGTTGAGTCGCTTGACGCCGTGCTCGACCTGCGACGCATACCCCGAGAATTCCTGCCCGAGCCGAATCGGCACGGCGTCCTGGAGGTGGGTACGCCCGATCTTGACGATCGAGTCGAAGGCCCTCGCCTTCGCCGCGAGGCTTGCGTGAAGCGCCTGGAGCGCCGGGATGAGACGCTTCAAGATCCCTTCGAGGGCCGCGACGTGGATCGCGGTCGGGATCACGTCGTTGGACGACTGCCCCATGTTGACGGCGTCGTTGGGGTGGACCGGGCTCCGACCCCCTCGGACGCCACCGTTGAAATGCTCGTTGGCGATCCCCGCGATCACCTCGTTCACATTCATGTTCGTCGACGTGCCGCTCCCGGTCTGGAAGACGTCGACGACGAACTGGTCGTCGTGCAAGCCGTCGGCGACGGACTGGGCCGCGAGCACGACCTGTTCGCCGAGTTGGGCCGGCAGCCGCTTCAGGTCCATGTTCACCTGGGCCGCCGACTTCTTGATCAGCCCGAGGGCCCGGATGAAAGAGCGGGGGACGCGGAGCGGACTGATCTGGAAGTTCCGTCGGGCCCGCTCGGTCTGAGCCCCGTAGTAGGCCTCGACCGGCACCCCCAGCTCGCCCATCGAGTCCTTTTCCACGCGAGTCTTGGCCAAGTCAAGTCTCTCCGAGTGAGGTGAATTCGGCCCAAAGGGTCAACAACGGCCGTCCCGTGGCTCGGGGGAGGCCGCATCATAGCAGGTTTTCCCGTCCCTCGCATTGCGGGCTGGGCGAGTTGACGGCCTGTAACGACTCTCGCGGGCCGGTCCGAGGATCGGGGGAATCCTCTCGCCAACGCCAGCCACATGGCCGGAGGTCGCCTTGAATCCAAACGGCCCGATGCCTGGACGTGATTGTCCCGGCACCGGGCCCGGTGTTGGAATCTCCGAAGGGTCAGGGCGACGTCAGTTCGCCTTGATGCCAAGCTTGCTCACAAGAGCGTTGAGGTCGTGGGCCATCGACTGGCTGAGTCGGTTCCGCCCGGCGAGGGCCTTCTTCAAGTAGTTGTTCGCCTGGCTCGAGCGACTGCGGTCGGACGCGATCAACTGCCCCATGTGGAAGTTGAGGACCGGGAGATCGGGCGACTTGGCGAGCCCCTTATTGAACGACTCCTCGGCCGATCGGGACTCTCCCATCGCCGATTGGATGGTGCCGAGCGTGTCGAAGAACTCCGCCGGCAACGTCGCGGGATCGACACGACGGACGAGCCCCTGGGCGAGGTTCTGGGCCTCGGTGCTCTTGCCGAGGTAGTTGTGCAGCACCCAGGCCATGTTGTTGATGGCCTCGACCGAGTTGGCCTGTCCCTTCAGGACGAGCTTGTACTGCTCGATCGCCTTGACGAATGTCTCCTTCGCCTTGAGCGTGTCGCTGGTCCCCTCGGCCAGGGAGAGGAGCAGGTCGCCATAGTTGAGGTGGACCAGCGGCGTGTCGAGTTTACCCGCGGCCTTCTGCGCCCAGTCAAGAGCCCGCTCGAGGTCGCCGGCCTTGTGATAGCCGACGGCGATCGCGAGCATCAGGTTGCCCTTCTTGTCGCCGTCACCCGCCGCCGATGCGACGGCTTCGACGTCCGCGATGGCGGCCTGGGTCGGCTTGCCGTCGGGCCCTCGTTTGGCCGAGAGGTACTCGATGAGCTGGGCAAGCCCGGCGGGGTCATCGGAGACAGCCTTGACGTTCTCCTTCAGCGTGGCGATCGCCTTGTCGGGCTCGCCGAGGCCCAGCTGGATCTCGGCCTTGAGGTGATAGCCGTCGACGAACTTCGTATTCTTCTTCAGCGCGGCGGAGAGCAGATCGACCGCATGACGACGGGCCTGGGTCACCTGGGCGGTGGTGCCAGGCCGGGCCGCGGTCGCCCTGGCCTCGAGCAGGATGGCTTCCGGCTGGTCCTTGTCGACCTCGAGGACGAGTTTGGCCTGCTGGAGCGCCTGGTCGAAGCGGCCAAGCTTGAAGTTGACCTGGCCGAGGAGGATCCGGACGTCGAACATCCGAGGGTTGCGGTCGAGCGCCTCGACGTAAGCGGAGGCGGCCTCGTTCAGGCGTCCCTGGGCCGTGAAGATCCGGGCACGGGTCAGCGGGCCGGCCGGGGAGGCCTTGGCGACCTTGTCCATCTCCTGGGTCAGCGAGGTGGCCCGGGCGAGGTCTCCCTTACGGGCGGCAAGGTCACACTCGGCCTGGAGGAAGGAGAGGTCGTTGGGGAACTTGCCGCGGAACTCGCGGATCAGGCCGGCGGTCTTGTCGTTGAAGATCCGCTCGCGGTCGCGGCGATCGTGCTCGGCCGCGTCCACCGCCTGCAAGGCCACGATCCGGACGAGATTCGCCGCCACCTGCGAATCCTTCGGGTTCTCCTTCAGCAAGTCGTGGAGGATCTGCTCGGCCGCGGCGTAATCCTTCCGCTCCCGGTAGGCTTCGACGAGCAGGCGACGGAGGGGCTTGGGCCCGTTCTTGCCCTTCGCTTCGACGAACGCCAAGGCCTCGGCCTCGCCCTTCGTCTTCACGAGGAAACGGTATTTGGCCTGGACGAGCTCGATCGACTCGGGCTGGACCTTAAGCCCCTGGTCGAGGACATCGAGCGCCCGACGCGCCGAGTTGTCGGCGGGGGGCGTCGTGGTCTCGATCGCGGCGAGCATCAGGTAGAAGACGGCGGGAGGAGTCCCCTTCGTGACCTCGATCGCCTTGTGGAGCATGGCGACCGCCTCGGCGTTCTTGTTCTCGCTGTGGCTGAGGATGTACGAGCGAGTGACCACCGCCGACGGGTGCGCCGGGTCGACCCGGATGACGTAGTCGAGCTGGGCGAGAGCGGCCGGGTTGTCGTCGTGCAGCCGGTAGAAGTTGGCGCCTCGGACCCGCTCGTCGGCGGTCGGCGGATTCTTCGGGTCATTCAAGAGCGCGGCGACCTCTCTCTTGGCGGCGGTCCACTGCGACTTCGAGGCATAGGCAATTGCGAGCTGCCAGCGGTCGTTTCGGGTGAGGCCGCCGAGCTGCCCCGAGTTCTTCTTCCGAAGGTCCTCGAGACGCTGGATCGCGCCGTCGATGTCTCCGCTCTGGAGCGAGATGTTGGCGAGGGCCGATTCGGCGGCGGCCATCAGCGAGAGGCCCGAATCCACTTCCTTCGTCGGCTTGGCCTGGGCGATCGCCTCGAGCGACGCGGCGGCGTTCTTGGTCGCGCCGTTGCGGCTATCGAGCTGGGCCTTCCAGAACTGGACGAGCTTGTTGCCGGGATCCTTCTTCAACGCCGCGTCGAAGTGGGTGACGGCCGACGAGATATCCCCCTGGTCGAGCGCGAGCTGCGCATCGAGCAAGTCGGCGATCGCGGCCTCCTTCCAACGACCGCGGATCTTGGCGATCGAGTCGGCGACGGCGTCGTGGTCATGCTGCTTGAGGTCCAACAAGGCGAGCTGGACGAGCGGGGCCGAGTTCTCGCTCCGATCCGCGATGGTGACGAGGAGCTTGCGAGCTTCCTTCGGGTTGTTCAGGAGCTCCGAGAGGATCTGGACCCGCATCAGGATCACCCCGATGTTGTCCGGCGACCGCTTGAGGAACTCGGTCAAGACCTTGTCGGCCTCCTCCTTGCTGCCGGCGCGGGCGAGCATCGCGGCGTCGAGTCCGACGAGTTCTTCGCTGTCCGGGAACCGCTTGCGGGCCGCGTCGAGGGCCGCTCGGGCTTCGTCCTTCTTGCCTTGCTCCTGGAGCGTGAGCACGGCGAGGTGCTCGGCCGAAGGACCGCCCTGCGACTCCTTGCGGAGCGACTCGATACGCTTGAGGCCGTCTTCCGGGCGGCCGAGTTGTACTTCGATCTGGGCGAGCCGCAACTGGACGGGGGGTGTCAGCCGGACGCCCGAGTCGACCGCCTTGCGATACTCGGCCAGGGCCAGCCTCAGCTCTTCGGGAGTCCGCCTCGCCTGGTGGATCTCGCCCCGGAGCAGGTGCAGGGTCCCTTCGAGTTCGCTCGACTGTCGCCCCTGGGCGATCTGGTCGAGGAGCATGCTGACGATCGGCTCGGCCTCTTCGGGATAGCCGGCCTGGACCATCGACCATGCCGCCCACACCTGATACTGGGGGTCGAGGTTCCCCAACCGCAGGGCGTTCAGGAGGTACTGCCGCCCGAGGGCCTGCTCCTTGGAGAGGACGAGGGCGACGCCGTACCGTGCCTGGGCTTCGGCCACGTCCGGCAGTTCTTTCGCCGCGATCTTGAGGTGGTTCAAGGCGCTGGTGCGGAGCTTGAACTGAGCAGCCGCGTTCGGGGCCGCGCCGTCGGCGGGACCGCCCGAATTGCTGGCGACGCCGGACAGCTCGAGGTCGATCGCCCCCTGGAACAGATGGCCGAGGCCCTTGAACCGAATCGAAGCGCTCTCGATAAGCTTGTCGATATGGGGCTTGGCGATCTGGAACCGATTCTTGTCCTCGGACTTGGCCAACGCCGTCTGAACAGCGACCGCGTGCAGGCCCAGCACCGTGTCGCTGTTCGCGGCGCGACCCGCCATCGGGTTCCGCAGCGCGGACTCGATGAGCTCGAGGCACTGCTCGCGCTTCTGGCGGAACCGAAGGTGATCGGCATAGGTCAGGTAGAGCGAAAGCTCGGGCTTATTCGCCGGCTCGAGCGCCTTGGTAAAGAGGCCGTTCACGTCGGCCTCGATCGTGTCGACGAGCTGAGTGACCTCGGCCTTCGACTTGGCGGGCAGCTTGGACGCCGTGATCATCAACGACTTCTGGATCTGTTCCAGGAGCAAGCTGAGGCGGGTGATTCGCGTGGGAGCCAGGTCGGTGCCGGCGAGGAGCGCCCGGATCTCGACCTGGAGCGCCTGCACCCGAGACCCGAGCTGCTCGGGGTCGGTGGTCGTCTGGACGTCCAGGGCCCGGAGTCGCAACAAGGCCAGGTGATCGACCGACGAATCCTTCTCGGTGAGGGTCAGGCTCCTCGAGGAGGCCAAGGCCTCACGCATGGCGACGTTGTCGCCGGTGTATTGGGCCAGCTTCGTCCGGACCCAGGCGATCCGCACGGGCGACGCCTTCAGGGTGACGAGCTGAGCGAGTTGCTTCTTAATCTCGGGGACGTTCGGCGAGGCGCTTTCCAAGCCTTCGGACGCTAATACGTAGTAGGAGTCGACCGATTTCGGGTCGAGCGCCACGAGCTCGCGGGCGAGGGCGACGCTGTCACCCGAAAGGTCCCGGGCCATGGCGTCGGCCAGGAGCTGTCGGCGCGGTTCCGGCAACGTCTTGCCGATGGCCCTGGCCTGGCTCAGCGCCTGGATCCGCTGCATCTGGAGCTTCGCCCGGATATCGGGAGAGGCCACGGCCGCCCACTCCTTGTAGAACCCCGCCATCTCTTCGTGGAGCGAGGGATTGTGGGAGTCGACCTGGAGGGCCTGCTTGTAGCGGTTCTCGGCCTTCTCGTATTTCTTCGCCCCGCGGTCCGCCCGTGCCTGCGGGAGGAAGTCGCCCGAACCTCGAGGGATCAAGGTATAGGCCATCGTGATCACGCCGACCACGGCGATGACCACGAACAGCCCCGATAGGATCAGGAGGGGTTTCCATCGGACGGTCATCGGGCTCTTCTCCTTAGGCTCGTGGCACCGGACCGCGGTGTCCCAGGGGAGCCCCGCATCCTCGACCGTCCCGGTCGAGAAGCGGGCCTGCGATACGCGGAGTTGAGAATCAGTCGGAGCAAGGGGGCCGGGGTCGCCGCGAGGATTTCCCACGGAGCTCGGAGGGGGCCGATCCCCGCCCTTCGCCTGGACCAACGTCGGGTCTCGGGTCGAGCAGGAAGATCCGTACCGAGGCGGCCGAGAAACTCGGTCAACCGGCGGGACCTCGGGATGGCGGATTGCGGATTTCAGAGAGGGGTAGGGCGAAACCGTCGACCCAGTGACCAACCTCAGGGAGCACGCATTCCGTTGCCGTTCGAGGAGCGCATCCGGCTTGTTCGCTCAGGATAGAAACTCACCTGCGAGACTTCAAGCGAATTTGTTTCGAAGTCGATCGGCCTCATGACCGCGCATCGACCCCGGCCGCACCTTGCATCCTGCGCAAGAGCATTCGGAAACCCCCCTTGCACGGCGACACGAGTCCGGAAAAAATCTCCCGGCCCGCGAAAAATGCCTTCGTGAACGCGTGGCCAATCGTGTTGAAATCCAAGCGTCTGGATAGGCAAGGCCTTTGTGGGCCGGTCCGAACGGCGGAGGTCTTCCTGACCCCGAAACTCGTTGGGCTTGAGGAGCGAATTCGGGGATGAGAGGCAGGAAAGCCGACGGTTGACCGCCGGCTTGATTCGGGGTCGAGAGGAAAACCTCCAACCCCGGAGTTCACGACTTGAGAGAGAGGTCCGCGTTTACCAAGCCTTGTGATTTCGACTTGGAACAAACCACGACTGGACTCGGCGAACGTCGACTCGCGCGGTGCGAGTGATCGATCACCGTCGAGTCTTCGACCCGAAGTCGCGGCTCGCCTGGAGCGGGTCGAGGCTAGGCAGGACCGACGATCCACCGGGCCCGGGCCAGGTGGCCGGGAAGATCCCTCGGACGAGCAGGGTCTCACTTCCCCAGCAGTGGGGGCAGAAGCTCCGCTCGGCGACATTCACACGCGCATACCTCTCGGGATTTTGCAGGAACGCCGACCGACCGGCCTCGTCCCCGCAGACATAAAGATGGCCGCCGTAGAGGATCCCGAACCGAGGTTCGCCGCGACGGTATACGCCCCGATCGACACTGGCCACCGGACAGCCTTCCCCATTCACCGGGGTGAAGCGCTCGGGTTGTTTCCGAAAGACTTCGAGGCCCGCCTGGTCGGCGAAGCGGTAGCGGCGTCCCGCGTGCTCGAGGGTGACGTCGTCCTGCCCAAGGACGAGCTTCTGGCCCTTGATCAGGCTGACGGGGCAGTATCCGGCGAGGGCGACCTCGAGCTCTCGCCTCGGCGCGGGCTTCGGAGCCGCCGCCACGGCAGGAGCCGAGCCCGAGTTCGGCGGGTTCCGACGCGCCGTCATTCCGGAGCGAGTCAATGAGGAATTCAAGAAAACGAGAAATGAGTTGCTGTCGATATAGCCTTCCTGTCGGGCGATCGACACTCCGGCCGGCGTGACGATGATCGTCGAGGGCAAGCCCGTCACGCCCAGGCGGTGGACGAGGTCTTCGTGGTCGTCGGATTGGAGCTTGACCGGGACGAACGACTCGCGGGCATGCTTGATCACGGGGGGATGGACGAACGCCTCACGCTCCATCAACTGGCAGAAATGGCACCAAGGACCCGTGAACTGGATCCATATCGGGCGATTCAACGCCCGAGCTTCCTTCTGGGCGGCTCCCAGGTTTTCTCGCCAGGCGATGCCGCTCTCGTCGGCGGCCATCGCCGGGATGTTACCGAGCCAGGAAAGACCGATGCTCACCAGGACGCCCGCGACGACGCGGATCGACGTTGATTTGCGCTCGACCATCGTGCATCTCCATCGTGCGTTGGTTCGGATTGGAGTGGGGACGGCCAACGTTACGTCGGCGGGCGCGACGCCCTCCATCCGTGGAGATGCCACCCGAATTGTGACGAACGGGCTCAGGCTGCTGGCGATGGGGGGAGGACGACTTCGATCCCGCTCCTACCTATCGTCCCCCAATACGAAGCGCTTCACCCAAAAACGACGAACGCCCTCGGGAAAACCCGCGGGCGTTCGGATGGTTCGTCGTCGGGAGATCGTGCCGATTTTCCCCGAAAAATTGAGGGTCCGGATCATCGTCACGACCGGAGAAACACCCCAACATTCGGCGAAACGAGCCTGGCGTCAGGCGCGGCCCGGGGTCCGCCGCCGAAGCGCGAGCGGAGGCTGGAGCAGTTCGTTGAGGATGATCGCTTCGCGGAGTTTCGCGGGAGTGACGACCAGATCCTTAGCGGGCCCGGCCTCGAAATACGTGGGAATGGTCGTCCAGGTCGAATCGGCCACGTCGTGAGACTGCTGGGTCGAGAGCGGCGAATTGAGGCCCGCGAGCGGGTTGAGTTCCATGTACCGGGCGATGTGCGTGTCGGCCTCTTGCGCGAGGCTCGCGGTCAGGGCCCTCGGCGTCTCCTTCTCGGCTCGCTTCGCCTGCGGCGGGGGATTCGAACGGTTCCGCCCCGATCGACGCGAGGTCAACGCCCCTCCCCCCGGCCGTGGGGGCGGGGGCGGAGGAACGGACGACCGCTTCGGCTCGGAGTCGAGGATCACGATATCTTCATCCAACCGGGAAGGCTGCCGAGGACGTACCGGCTTCCCGGACGTGGTCGTCGGCTGCCAGCGGGTTGCGACGGGGTTCGGCGAGGCCTCGGGTCGGCGGACGGGTAGGCGCGGAGGGGTCGAGGTGCCACCCGGCCTCGGGCCTGGGGGACCCGGCGGTCGGCTCGACCGAGGCGGGAGCGGCTGAGCCTCGCGGTTGAACAGCGAGGTCAGCGCCCAGATCGCCAGGAAGGTCAGAGGCACGATGAACTGGAGGATGTTGTCGATACGCATTGGGCCTCGTCCGCAGGCCTCCCCGCAGGGTTCCCGGGCGTCTCGAGGAGGGGGAGCCGCCACCCTCGAGTGCCTCGTGGCGAGCAGGCGGCCTTAACTCGCCCCCGCCTCGCGCCGAGAGTTGCCGGAGCCGCCGATCGAGGATCTCATCTCGGTGTCGGCCTGAATGTTCCGGAGGTTATAGTAGTCGGTCACGCCCAGGTTCCCCTTGCGGAACGCCTCGGCGATGGCCAATGGGACTTCGGACTCGGCGAGGACCACCTTGGCGCGGTTCGATTGAACCTCGGCGATCATCTCCTGTTCGGCCGCGACGGCGAACGCGCGACGCTCTTCGGCCTTGGCACGGGCGACCCGCGTGTCGGCCTCGGCCTGCAACGCCTGGAGATTGGCGCCGATGTTGTCGCCGACGTCGATGTCGGCGATGTCGATCGAGAGGATCTCGTAAGCGGTCCCGGCGTCCAGCCCCTTCTCGAGCACCCGCTTCGAGATCGAGTCGGGCTTCTCGAGGACCTGGTTGTGCGTGTCGGCCGAGCCGATCGCGTTGACGATACCCTCTCCGACCCGCGCGATGATCGTCTCGTCGGTCGCACCGCCGACGAGGCGGTCGATGTTCGTCCGGACGGTCACCTTGGCCTTCACCTTGAGCTGAATGCCGTTCTTGGCGACGCCGTCGATCGTCTGCCTCCCCTGGGTCGGGTCGGGGCAGGGGATCACCTTAGGATTAACGCTCGTCTGAACGGCCTCGAGGACATTACGACCCGCGAGGTCGATGGCTGCGGCTCGCTTGTACGACAGCGGGATGTCGGCGCGGTTGGCGGCGATCAGGGCGCGGACGACGTTCGGGACGTTTCCGCCGGCGAGGTAGTGGGCCTCGAGCGACTGCGTCGTCACCCCGTCCTTCTCGGCCAGGCCCGCCTGGTAGGCCATGATCTTCGAACGGACGATGATGTTCGGGTTCACCTTGCGGAACGACATCCCGACCAGCTCGAAGATGCCGACGTTGGCCCCCGTCATCTTCGCCTGAATCCAAAGATTAAAATATTTCGCGAAGAAGATGCACGCGACGAGCGCGAACATCGCGATCGCGATGATCCCGAACACGACGTAGGTGGACGGGTTGAGTTGCGCGAACAGGGTCGAGATCATGAAGCATCCTCTCGGAGTGGCGGCCTTCGGGCCGCCGTTGGGCAAGAACGCCGGGCACGGACATCGAGGCCTCCGGACTCGGTCGCCTCGAGGGCCTAGGCGTGGACCGGGTTCCGTCGAGCCGAGGCTCGACGAACGACGGTCGACTCAGGTCAAGACCTCATCCAGGGGCGGGTCGGGGGCGGTTCGCACCACGATCTGGCCGGCACGGATCCGGACCGCCTGAATCATCGCCCCCGAAGGGATGAATCCGCCTTCGGACAGGCCGTCAAGGCGACGTCCGTCGAAGTCGACCAGTCCCGAGGGCCGCAAGGTGGTCAAGGCCCGGCCGAGTTGCCCGATCAGGTGGTCGAGACGTTGAGGCGAATGCGACACCTCGATCTCATCCGGCGTCGGCGGGATCAGGAAGACCCGCTTGGCCCAGGGCGTCCTGGGCCAGAGATAAAGCCCGAACGCAAGCGTCACGGGCAAGAGCAGACTATCCGCGAGGAGGAACTTCAGGCCGAGGTCGGTCGACTGCGAAAACGCCTGCCAGAGGCTCAAGGCGATGCACGACACCGCGAGCACCCCGATCACACCACCCGACGGGAGGAACACTTCGCCGATCAGGAGGATCAGCCCGAACGCGAGCAGCAGTAGCGGCCACGCCAGCGTACTCATGGCTCCTCCACTTTCGCCCGCGACGGGGGAGACGGCCCGTCGACTGAATGCTCCATCGCCTCTCGGCGCTGTCCCCTCCTCTGTAGTTTACGCCATCGTGACGGCCCGGAGTCAACCGTCCCGTCACCGCATTGTTCCAACGTCTCACAATCGCTGCCCCGACGCAATGTGCCATGACATAGGGTCGATTGGCGTCGGACCCCAGGTCGAAGTCGCCCGTCGATTCCCCTGGCAGTGACCAGGCAACGGTAGGTGGGGCACTCCTGCCCCGCCCTCCTCGAATTATTTCACCGCGCGGGTCGCCAGGCCCCGTCTTCGGATGCGGGTCCGATGGACGGGGTACTTGGATGAGCAGCGGGAGTGCCGCTCGACCCGGCAAAAGGTATTCACCTCAACGGGGATGGGAACCGGAGAGGGATTCAGCTCCCCATCCGTTTGACGATGACCCGCGAGCCTTGGACGTCGATGACCTCGACGAGGCTGTCCGGCTCGATGAAGAAGCCGTCGGCGGTGACGTCAATGAGGAGGTCGCCGAAGCGGGCCTTGCCGGAGGGGCGTAAGACGGTCGTCGTCCTCCCGGTCTCGCCGATCAGGTAGGCGAACGAGTCATACCCTTCGACGGGAGGCTTGTTGACCGGATCCTCCTCCCCGAAGCCCGTCCAGGGCTCGGGTTTCAGGACCAAGCGGTTGAACAGGGGCAAGGACGGGAAATAGCGAGCCAGGACCACGGCCCCTCCCCCCACGGCGACCATCGCGACGATGAGCTGCAGGAGGGTATACCCCATCTCCCGATACTCATACTCCTGGGTCGGCCAGATGAACGTATGACTGGCCATCACGATGCTCGTCAGGATCAGGAGGATGCCGCTCATCCCGAACACGCCGAAGCCGGGGAAGACGAACAACTCGAGCGCCACGCAGACGAGCCCGACCAGGAACAGGATGATCTCCAACTGGTCGGCCGTACCGCTCAGGTAGTGGCTCCAGAAGAAAAGCAGGAACGCGAGCGCGGAGGTGATGGCCGGCAGGCCGATCCCCGGGAGCTTCAGCTCGACGACGAGCATGAAGAGGCCGACGAACAGCAGGACCCAACTCACGAAAGGGTCGGTGAGGATGGTGACCAACGAGTCGACCCAGGTCGGGCCATCCTCCCGGATCGACTTGCCCCTCAGGCCGTACAACCCCTTGAACTCTTCCTTATCCTTGACGACCTGACCAAGCCCGAAGGTGGATACCTCGTCGACTCCCTTGATCTTCAGACACTCCCCGGGGGACTTCCGGACCACGGGGTTGAGGTAACGTCCCGGCTCGGCCTCCACCTGCGACTGGAGGACGAACGCCGATGCCCCCGTCTTGCTGTCGGTCACCTGGACGACCGTGAGTTCCGGGTCGATCATCGCCTGGGCGACCGCCGAGGGGTGTCCCTTTTGCTCAGCCAGGCTCGCGGCGCGTCGGGTCAAGGCCTTGATCTGGATGTCGGACAGCTCGACCGGCCGCCCGTTCCGGCCGCCGGTGATCAGCTCGCGAACGTCCCCGAGCTCGGCCTCATGCTTGAAGACGATATCGTCGCAGGCGAGGGCAACCAGGGCCGAGACGCCGAGGGCCTGGTTGTCGAGGAACGCGACCGTCTTCATGTCCTTGATGCCGGAAATCGTGTCGGCGATCCCGTCGGCGGCCGAGTCGAGGCCCCCGGGGCTATCGATCTGGAAGAAGACGAGATTGACCCGTTCCTGCCGGGCCTGCTCGATCCTCCGCGTCAGGTACGACTTCTGGACCGTGTCGAGCGGCCCCTTGATCTGGATCCAGACCGGCCGGAGGACCTGGCCGAGGGTCGGGTCGTTGGACGTGGAACGGCCTGCCAGCTTGTAGGTGCTCGCCACTTCGGCGGGGTTATCGGCCGTGAGCTTCGAGAAGCCCTCTTCGCGGGCGCGCTTCGCTTCCAAAACGCCGCTCCGTCCCCCTTCCCAGGCGGCATCGTCGGAGACGATATGGTGCGTCTTCTGGAATTCGGGGATGTGTTCCGCGAGCAAGTAGCGGATCTGTTTGTCGTCGGTCCGGACGACACGCAGGTCGGCGTTGACGTCGAGCATGCCGAGGAGCAGGTCGGGGTCGCGCTGCTTGCTCATCGCGAGGTTCCTGACCGTATCCTGGAGGTCTCGCGTCGAGGCTTCCCCTTCGGGAGAGATCGGTCCGATCGACGACTCGGAGCCCATCACGATCTCGTCGCAGGCGAGGGCCGGGAGGACGGCGTAGCCCTTCAGCGGCTCGGGGATATAGGCCACCGTCAGCTTGGCCCCTCCCAGATTCTTCATGATGTGACGGGCAAGGTCGTAGGACGCGCCAAACCCGCTTCCCCCCGCCTGCGACTCGCCGGGGCGGAACTCGAAGATCAAGATCGGGCTCTTGCCCTGGCCGGTGGCGCTCCGAGTGACGAGCTGGCGGGTCGCGGCCTTGATCCGTTCGAGCGTCTCGTTGGTGATCGGCTCGGTAATCTGGAAGAACTGGCCGGGGTTCGTATTCGCGGTGGCGTCGCTTGCGGGGGGCGATTTATCGGCTTGGGCAAAGAGGTCGGTCGTCGCGACCAATGCCGCCAGAAAGATGCCCGAGGTCAGGCAGAAGAACCGAAAGGAACGGGGGCCTATCATTGCAGTCGGACTCCCTCCGATGAGTCAGCCGGAGCCTCGTCCTCTCGTCGTCGGCGGCGGGCCCGAACGTCGAGATTGCGCGGATCAACGGGTCGGCCCGAGGGCCGAACCCAGGTGATACGCGCGGAGGGCAGGCGATGGTCGATCCGTCAGGATGCCCGCCCGACTTGATTATAAGCCTGGGGAAAATGCCCGTCAAACCGCAGGCCGGTGGCCCCGGGACTCCGCCGCTTCCACGGCCACCGACAACGAAACAAGGCCCCGATCCGCATCGCGCGGCCGGGGCCTCGTCGTCCGAAGTCGATCGCGATCGAGGGCGTCCCGAGGCAGGTCCCCGGCTCAGCGGAGCCGACCCTTGAGGAGCCCCTTGCCCGCCGCGGGCTGTCTCGCTTGTGCGGGTGCCGCCGCGTTGTCCGTGGGGGCCTTCAGGCCTCGGCTGTCGACGAACTCGACCTTCCAGTTCGCGAGACGCTGCCCCCGGAAGTTCTCGGCCGGGACCGCCACGTTCTGGCGAACATTCGCTAACTCATAAAATTTCATGCTATCATCGGCGGGATAACCCGGGGCATAGAGCGCGATCTTTGTCGGCAAGAATTGCTTCTTGTCGAGCCGGATGAGTGCCTTCCCGAAGCTCTCCTTGTCGATCTCCTCCAGCGGGAGGACATCGATCAGGTAGTTGTCCTGATCCTCCCTGAGGAGGGACATCTTGTATCGCTTCTTCGCCTCGTCGGCCCGGAAATTGAAAAGGAACGGGAGCGGCCCCTCGTCGAGCGCACGCTCTCTCTGCTCCCTCCCGAGCGGATAAATGAAGATCTGCTTACTTTCGGAACGATAATGCCAGACGTCCTTGCCCGTGACGACGATCCGCTCGTAGTCGACCTTCTTGGAAGCCGCCCCCTGGCCGACGATGGATTTGAAGTCGATGCAGGCCAGGTTCGGGGTCTGGAAGAAGGCCCGGCCTTCGCGGTACTCCTTCTTGCCCCCCCACTGCTTGGCCAGGGTATTGGTCTGCTTGATGACGACGTCCAGCGTCTTCAGGTTCGAGCTCCGCTGGGCCCAGAACTTGAGGAGCTCGTCCATCCGCTTCCCTTGGGGATCGATCGGCGGGCTCGCGACGGGGGCCGCTTTCGTGGTCGGAGCGGACTTTGCGGCGGGCGGACGAGTCGCGGCGCTACGAGGCTGCTCCTGGGCGGCGGCGCTCAGGGACAAGGCCGCTACGGCCACCGTCGTGAGGGCTCGGATCTTCTTGACGTCCCATCGCATGGGCACCCCTCCTCCTTGTTGGGATCGACCTCGATACGCCCCCGAATCCTTCAAGCAGGGACAGCGTCGGCGCGGCGGACCTTAACAAACTTCCGAAATCCTGGCCAGATCAGTGGGCCAGGTTCTTGGACCACGAGGCCAAAAGAATACCGTACGACTTCGGACGTCGATTCCTGGGCGATGACCGCCCACAGATTAGGCAGTTTGGTCATCGACCCTCCTTTACCCTCCGATAGGCGGTGAATGAGCTCGGGATGACACCGATACCGAGGTTACGAGAGTCGTGTCGTGCAACAAGGTTTGTCCCTCCCGAGAGATCCGGCACGAAAGCCGCATGGAGTGGCCCGTGTGTCCCCCTTTCCGCGGGACCGATCGGGCTGGGTTGGACCGGAGATTGGAACGCCGTTTGCGATTCTTCAACAATCGCCTCAGGTGCGTATTCGGCAAGGCTCATTCAACACGATCGAGACGTTCATCCACGTCGCGGAGGACTTCCGATATGCAACCGCAACCGATCCGAGAGATCGCCCCTCCGGCCTGGCCCCTCCCCCTGATCGCCTTGCCTCCCCGGGGCCCGAGATTGACGGCTTGACGGGTTTTCGGGCCGCCGAGACAATTGGAGCGACGAGCCTCGATGCGTTGCTCGGGCGGTGAAGCCCGGGCTCCAGCTTCGAGCCCGAATGCCCAGGAAATCGGCATGGCGACCCTCGACCGTCCCAGGCTTCGTCCCCTCTCGGCGCGAAGGCTCGAGCACAAGGGGATCGTCTATGTCGCGCTCGAAGATCCGCTCGGGGTCTTCACCGATCCGGTCCTGATCCCGATCGAGAGCTTCGAGCGCGTCGTCCGCTTCTTCGACGGAAAGACCTCGCTCTCGGAGATTCAGGCCAGGATCGTCCGAGAGACCGGGGAGTGGATCGGCCTCAAGACGCTCGAGGATCTCGTCACCCGGCTCGACGTTGCGATGGCGCTCGACGGGCCCACGTTCGATGCCTTCCGCGCCGCTTATCGCGAATGCCGACTCCGGCCCGCCGCGCTCGCCGGCCGATCGTACGCCGGCTCGGAGCGTGCCCTCCGTGCCCAGTTGGGACGTATCTTCGCCCACGCCGAAGGATCCGGTCTCCCTCGGCCAGAGCCTTCCAAGCCCTCCCGGCGGCTCCGAGGGATCCTCAGCCCTCACATCGACTTCCACCGAGGAGGGCCGGTCTACACCTGGTCCTACCGCGAGCTAATCGAGCGTTCCGAGGCCGATACGTTCGTGATCCTCGGCGTGGCCCACCAGCATTGCCGCAATCGGTTCGCTCTGACGACCAAGGACTTCGGGACCCCTCTCGGTATCGCACCGACCGACCAGGACTACGTCGGTCGGATCGCCGCGTTGGCCGGGCATGACCTCTTCGAGGACGAGCTGGCCCATCGCCAAGAGCACTCGATCGAGTTCCAGGTCGTTTTCCTCCAGTATCTGCTGGGCGGCCGCCGCGACTTCTCGATCGTGCCGATACTCGTCGGCTCGTTTCACGACCTGATGGTCAGCGGGACCGACCCGATCGCAACGGACGAAGTCCGTCGGTTCATCGAGGCGCTCCGCGCAGCCGAGGCGACGAGCGGCAAGCGAGTCGTCTACATCGGCGGGGTCGATCTTTGCCACGTCGGCCCGGAGTTCGGCGACCCCGACCACCTGAACGTCGCGACACTCGATAAGGTCCGCGCGTTCGACGAGGAAATGCTCGACCATGCCTCGGCGAATAACCCTTCGGGCTGGTTCGGCAAGGCCGCCGGGATCGGGAACCGCCTTCGGGTCTGCGGCCTGGCGGCGACCTATACCATGCTCCACGCGATGGGACCGGCGCGAGGGCGCGTGCTCAAATACAATCAGGCCGTCGACGACCGCGGGACATGCTGCGTGAGCTTCGCCAGCCTCGCCTTCGACCTCGAAGAGTCGGCCGAGACCGGGGGCGCCGCCTGTGCTTGAGAACGGACCGCAAGTCCCCCTCGACTTCCCCCGGGAAGTTGCCGAATACGACACCGAGGCCGAGGTCGGCGAGTGGCGAGGCCCTCGTTACAACCTCCGGTATCGGACCCTCGGGCACGGCCCGCTCCTCGTCCTGATCCCGGGCATCGCCGCGACCTATCGGGGGTATGCCCCGACCCTCCGGCGACTCGCCAGTCGTTTCCGGACGGTCATCTACGACTACCCCGGCGAGCATCCCGGCGACCGAGCCGACCTCGCGAGGATCACGCACGACGACCTCGTCGACGACGTCTTCGGCCTCGTGAACCACCTCGAAGGCGATCGTGCCTACCTCTTCGGGCTCTCGTTCGGCACGACGATCACCCTGAGTGCCCTGCATCGACGACCCGAATTGTTCCCCAGGGCCGCGTTGCAAGGGGGCTTCGCTCATCGGCGCTTCAGCGCGGCCGAGCGAATGGCCCTGCTGTTAGGGAGACGGCTTCCGGGCACCTCGGCGCGTCTGCCGTTCCGGAACCAGGCGCTGGCGATCTCGAGCAAGCGGCACTTCCCGAACGGGCAGGCCGACTTGTGGTCCTTCTATCTCGAGCAGAACGGGCTGACGCCGATTGCTTCGCTTTCGCAACGGCTCGACCTGGTCTCGCGTCTCGACCTCAGGCCGGTCCTCGGCGAGATCCCCAACGAGCTTCTGCTCATCCAGGGGGACGACGACCGGATCGTCGGTCGTCCTCACTTCGACGAGTTGATCGCCAAGCTGCCGGGCGCTCGGGGGCGACTCTGGCCCGGGGTCGGGCATCAGCCCCATTACACCCATCCCGAAGCTTTGGCGGCGATGGTCGGGGACTGGTTCGATCCGGGCAACTCCGGTCATTGATCTCCGCTTCCGGCGGAGGTCGGCCGATCTATCCCGAGGGTCGACCCCCGTTGTACAATACGAGGCGACCGGCCGGTTGCCCCTCGTGAGCGTCTCGCGAGGACGACAGCGGCCCCCTCGGGGACATGGACTTTGGCCGCCGCGCGATCGAAGTTGGTGATTGTGGGGATCGGCGATGACGGGCTCGCCGGCATGACCGAGTCGGCGCGTCGGATCCTCAACGAGGCCGACGTAATCCTCGGGGCCCCGGCGACCCTGCGACTCCTCGAAGGGACTTCTCCGGAAAAGATTCCCCTCGACCCCGAGATGCCCTCCGCCCTGAAGCAGGTCCGCGAGGCGCTCAATGCCCGGCGCCCCGTCCTGGTCAGCGGCGGCGACCCGCTCTTCTATGGTGTCGCCCGGTATCTCTGCGACCGCCTCGGCAAGGACCAGTTCGAGGTCATCCCCCACGTCAGCAGCATGCAACTGGCTTTCGCGAGGGTCAAGGAGAGCTGGGAAGACGCCTACCTGACGAGCCTCGCCGGACGGCCCCTGGAAGACATCGTCGACCGGATTCGCACGGCCGAGAAGGTTGGGCTGTTCTCGAGCGACGAACACCCGCCGAGCCGGCTGGCTCGGGCCTTGCTCGATCGCGGGATCGACTACTTCCGGGCGTACGTCTGCGAGAACCTCGGGTCTCCCGACGAGCGAGTCACGCAGTCGGAGCTCGCCGACCTGGCGACCCTCGAGTTCGACCCACTCAACGTCATGATCCTGGTCCGCAAGCCGAATCGGCCCGACCAGGCCAGCCGGGCCAGCCGCCATCGCCTCTTCGGTAACGCCGACGACGCCTTCGCGCAGTCGCTGCCGAAACGTGGCCTCATCACCCAGGCCGAGGTCCGTTCGATCGCCCTGGCCCAGCTCGACATCCGCCCCACCAGCGTCGTCTGGGACATCGGGGCGGGCTCGGGCTCGGTCGCCATCGAGGCGGCCCAGTTGGCCTATCAAGGGATGGTCTACGCGATCGAGCCCGAGGCGACCGACGTCGCCCTGATCCAGGCCAACGCCGAGGCCTTCGGCGTGCCGAATCTCCGGACGGTTGTGGGCCTGGCCCCCGACGTCCTCTCCTCGCTGCCGGAACCCGACGCGATCTTCGTCGGGGGGACCGGCCGGCAGGTCGGGTTGGTCCTGAGCGCCTCCTATGCCCGTCTCGGCTCCGGAGGGCGGCTTGCGGTGAACGTCGCGACCATCGACAGCCTGGCCACCGCGCACGAGACCTTGAAGCGACTCGCGGGAGACGTCCGGGTCTGGAATATCGCGATCGCTCGGGGGATTGAGCAGATGGACCGCATGCGATTCGAGTCCATCAATCCCACGTTCCTCCTCGCCGTCACCAAGCATCCCGACGAGAACGACTGACCGGATCCTTCGGAAGCCGCCAAGGATCGCAGGCTCCATTCTCGATTTCCCCCTTGATTGAGACCCGTCGGTTGTGAGAGCCTCCCGGCGGCAGGTATACTCGAGTTGGATTCGACTCGAGTAGGTTGGCAGTCCCTAGTCCCGGCGCCTTGTGGCAAAGGTCGTGTATGTCCGAGTCCAGCGACATTGATCTGGACTTGATCGCCGTAGGCGCTCATCCCGACGACGTGGAGATCGCTTGCGGCGGGACGTTGGCCCGTCTCGCCCGGAAAGGGTACCGAGTCGGTATCGTGGACCTGACCGACGGAGAGCCGACCCCGCTCTCCCCGGGACCGGATGTTCGCCTCGAGGAAGCGCGACGGGCCGCCGAGGTTCTCGGGGTCTCGGTGCGGATCAACCTCAACCTCCCGAACCGGCGACTCTTCGATAACTTCGAGTCGAGGATCGCCCTGGCCAAAGTCTTCCGACGGTATCGACCCAAGGTCGTGCTCGGGTTCGGCGGCAAGACCGTGCTCGCGTCGCCCGACCACTACCAGGCGATGCTGATCACCGACGCGGCGGTCTTTTACAGCCGCTTGACGAAATGGGATGAGCACTTCGACGGGTTGCCAGTCCACACGGTCAGCAATCAGCTCGCGTTCACGATCGCGCTCCACGGCTTGAACCTGGCCGACTCGATGGGCCACTTCGTGGCTGATATCGGCAGCACGCTCGCCGTGAAGTTGGACGCGATCCGCTGTTACGAGACGCAATTCCCGGCGGCCAAGGTGGGGATCTTCGGCGCCGTCGAATCCATGAATCGTTACCAGGGGTTGACGGCGGGCTTCGAGGCGGGCGAGGTGTTCATGACTTACCGAGCGGTCGGGATCGACGACCTGATGCGCTGGGCGAGCCCTGCGCACGCCCGGACATGAACGCTGTTGCGACGAGCCGAACGCGACGGGCTGGGGCGGCGAGGGTGGGTTCACGGTGTCCGTTGGAAAGAAGGCGAACGAGGTGAGCTGGCTATCGCGCCTGAGGAACCTGATGCAGTACCTCTTCGGCACGGGCCCGACGCCCCGAGATCGAGGGGCGTCGGACGACTCGGCAACTCCCGCCGCGCTCACGCTCTACTCCGGCGCCCTCAAGCTCCGCGCGGGCGTCGTCTCGACCGTCGGTCATTATCGCGAACATAACGAGGACAACTACTTCGTCCCCGGACGGGCCTCGGTACGGTTCGACGCCCCCGGGTCCGTAAGGAATAACGGGACCCCGGCCGTCGGCCCCGTCCCGACGGCGAGCGTCACCGCGGCGGCGGAAGGGACATCCGAAGAGTCGACGTCGTCTTTCGATCCCTCGAACGTCGTGTTCATCGTCGCCGATGGGATGGGGGGTCAGCAGGCCGGCGAGCAGGCCAGTATGATGGCCGTCGAGATCATCCCCAAGGCAATCACCCGCAGGCTCGCCCCGAATGTCGTCGACCCTCGCGCGGTCCAGCGCCTGATCCGAGACGCCGTCGCCGAGGCCAACCAGGAGATCCTCGGCTGCTCGGGGGCCGTCGCCGCCTACTCGAACATGGGCACGACTGTCGTCCTCGCCCTCTTCCGCAACGATCGCGTCTTCCTCGCCGGCATCGGCGACTCTCGCGCCTACCGACTGCGAGACGGGCAGCTCGAGCAGATGACCAAGGACCACTCGCTGGCCGACGCGCTCGAGGAGGCCGGGACGATCTCGAAGGACGAAGTGGCCCACCACAAGTTCAAGAATGTGCTTTACTTATATCTGGGCAGCAAGGATGCACGCGGCGGGCCGGAAGATGTCAAGGTCCTCGATGTCCTGCCCGGCGACCGCTTCTTGCTGGCCAGCGACGGATTGACCGGAGTCGTCCGCGACGACGAGCTGGCGCGGCTGCTCGGCGACTTCGACGACCCTCAGCGAGCCGCCCGAGCCCTGGTCGACCGGGCCCTGGCCAACGACTCCAAGGACAACATCACGAGCCTGGTCATCCATGTCGTGAGCGAGATCGAACAGCCGACGTTATGACTGACGGCTCCGAGCCTTCAGACCCGCCCCCCTCGCCGGATCGGATAGCCGACCGTCCCCCTCGGCCCGAAGGATGTGGAGACGATTCGAGTGCCCCGACAACCGATGCGGCAGGCACTCTTCGAAGTCGATGGATCCGATCAGCTGATGTCTCCTCGGATCGTGACTCGGAGTGACGCGGGACGACCCGAGGGGCCTGTGCATGCCAAGGCTTGACGACTTCCTGGCGAACGTCGCCAAGAGCGGCTTGGTCACGCCCGACGCCCTGGCCCAGGCCCATTCCTCGGTTCCGAAGTCACCCTCGTCGGACGCCGCCGCCCGGCTCGCCCGGCTCCTGATCCAGCAGAAAGCCTTGACGCCCTATCAGGCCCGCAAGCTGCTCGCCGGAGCGACTCGGGGGTTTTTCCTCGGCGGGTATCGAATCCTCCGCCCGCTCGGCGAGGGGGGGATGGGGAAAGTCTTCCTCGCCTCCAGCGAACGCGACAGCCAACGGGTGGCGATCAAGGTCCTCCCCCCGAGGAAGGCTGCCGAAGAGCGCCAGGCCCTCCTGCGGTTCCGTCGCGAGATGGAGCTGTCCCGGCGAGCGAACCACCCGAACCTCGCGCGCACGATCGACGTCGGCAACGAAGGCGACGTCTACTTCATGATCCTCGAGTACATCCCCGGCGAGAGCCTGTATCAGGCGGTCAAATCGGAGCAGGGGGGGCCACTCCGAGTTCCGGACACCGCGCGATTCTTCCTCAAGGTCCTCGACGGCCTCAACGCGGCCCACGAGACCGGCCTGATCCACCGCGACATCAAACCCTCGAACATCATGATCACCCCCGATGGGGACGCGAAGATCCTCGACCTCGGCCTGGCACGCCTTCAAGGCGAAGAAAGCCCGCTGACCCAGCCGAATCTCGTCGTGGGAACCCTCGACTATGCGAGTCCCGAGCAGCTCGGGAACGCGGCGCAGGCCGACCGCCGTAGCGACCTCTATAGCGTCGGGTGTACCCTCTACTTCACCCTCTCAGGCCGCGCGCCTTTCGAGGGGGGGGACGTCGTCAATAAGATCTTCAAGCAACGGATGGAGGACCCCGAGCCGCTCGAACGGGTCGCCCGCGGCGTCCCGTCGGCGTTCGCGGCGATCGTCCGCAAGCTGATGGCGAAGGTCCCCGACGACCGCTACCAGACCTGCCCCGAGCTCCGGGCCGACCTCGTCCGCTGGACCGACCCGGAGAAGGTCCGCGCGATCCTGGGCAGCGAAGCGGAGGCGGCCCGGGCCTTTCGACCCCCTCCCCCCGAGCTCGAGGACGACGACCTCCGCCTCCTCGCCGATGAAGAGGGGTCGGCGGCCTCTTCCCTGTCACTCCGCGACCTCGGCAACGCGGAGCCCGCCCTCGCCCCCATGCACCGGCCACCGCCGGCACCGGTGAAGGCCGTAATCGTCACGGTCGACCGCCAGGAAGTCGCGCCCCCCTCGCTGGGAAGCCGAGCGGACAACGACTCGCGCTGGCTGATTCACTTCATCGCGATCGCCGTCCTCCTCGGCGTCCTTGCCATCCTGGCGATCACGCTGATCCGCTAAGAAGGCCGAGCCCCGGCCCGGGATTTGCTTCCACCAATCCCGCACGCCAGGACTGCGCCATTCTTCCGTAAGAAATGGACGAGGACCTTCCTCACATGGCTCCCTTTCAAAGCTTGAATGCCTCCAAAGCCAGCAACCTTCCTTGTGGTGACGTGGTCGAGATCGGGCTCCTGCTCTCGGCGAATCGGGCCAACGCCTTGTTAGAGCTGTCGAAACGTCGCCGAGAGAGCATCGCCCAGATCCTCCGAGGGCTCATCGACCGTGCCCTCTCGGACGACGAATCCGCGGATTGCAAAGCTTGAGCCTTTTTACAACCGGAACGCCCGCCCGGAGATCGATCTTGCCAAGGGTGTCGTCCGTCCGACACAATCTTGGGTAGGTCTGTTCAGGTGATCTCCGGGGCGAGGGGGCACGCCTTTTTCCATGCCTGGCAACGACGGACTGGACGGACTGCTGCCCGTCGTCGCCTCGTGGTTCCGCGCCACCTTCGGGGCCCCGACCCCTCCACAACAGCTGGGATGGCCCGCGATCGCGTCGGGCCAGAACACCCTGATCTTCGCCCCGACCGGATCGGGGAAGACCCTCGCGGCCTTCCTCGCGTGCCTGGACCACCTCTGGCGAGTCCCGAGGAAGGCGGCAGGCGTCCGCATCCTTTACATTTCGCCGCTCAAGGCGCTCAACCAGGACGTCTCTCGAAACCTCAGACTCCCTCTCGAAGGGATCCTCGAAACGTCGAAAGCCTCGGGGACATCTTTGTCGAGGCTGGAAGTCGCCGTGCGAAGCGGCGACACGCCGGCGGCCGACCGGGCCCGGATGGTCCGGAAGCCTCCGGACATCCTGATCACGACGCCCGAGTCGCTCCACCTGATGCTCACGAGCCGGGCCCGAGACACACTGCGCTCGGTCTCTCATGTGATCATCGACGAAATTCATGCGCTCTGCCCCAACAAACGAGGCGTCTTCCTGGCCCTGTTGCTCGAACGGCTCGAGGCAATCAACCCCGATGGCTTCGTCCGCGTCGGACTCTCGGCAACTCAGCGACCGCTCGACGAAGTGGCCCGCTACCTGGGAGGACTTCGGAAGGTCAAGGGCGGCCAGGGCGAGGTGCGGCTCGAGTCGAGGCCGGTGACCATCGTCGATACGGGTCGGCGCAAGGAGTTCGACCTTGAGGTCCTCGTCCCGTCAGACCGCTCGGCACCCCCGACGGCGGGGTCGATCTGGCCGGCGATCGAGGGCCAACTCCTCGCGCTGATCCGAGCCCATCGCTCGACGATCGTCTTCGCCAACAATCGCCGGGTCGTCGAGCGCCTCACCGCCCATCTCAATGAGCAGGCGGAGGGAGACGGCGCCAAGGACTCGGCCCAGGTCCTGGCGAAGTCGCATCACGGTAGCCTGAGCATCGAGGAGCGTCGCACGACCGAAGAGGCCTTGAAGGAAGGCGAGCTCAAGGCGGTCGTCGCCACGGCGTCCCTCGAGTTGGGCATCGACATGGGAGCCGTCGACCTCGTCTGTCAGGTCGAGTCGCCGGGCAGCGTCTCGCGAGGCCTCCAACGCGTGGGCCGGGCGGGCCACCTCGTCGGCCAGGTGAGCAAGGGGCGGATGATCGCGAAGACGTCGAGTGACCTGCTCGAGTCCGCGGCCCTCTGCCGAGCGATGCTCCGAGGCGAGGTCGAAGCCCTTCGCGTCCCGACCGGCTGCCTCGACGTCCTCGCTCAGCAGGTCATCGCGAGCGTGGCGATGGATCGTTGGGAGGTCCCCGCACTCTTCGACATGATCCGGGCCGCCTATCCCTATCGAAACCTCACGCCGCAGGCCTTCGAGAGCGTCCTCAAGATGATCTCGGGGCGGTTCCCGACGGAAACGTTCCGCGACCTCCGGGCCAGGGTCGGATGGGACCGGGTCCATAACCGCCTCCAGGCGTTACCCGGGACCGCGAGGCTGGCGGTGACCGGCGGAGGGACGATCCCCGACACAGGGCAATACCCGGTCTACCTCGGGGATGGAGGGCCTCGACTCGGCGAGCTCGACGAGGAATTCGTGCTCGAACAGCGCGTCGGCGGGACCTTCGTGCTCGGCACGGCAACCTGGCAAATCGATGCGATCGAGCCGCTCCGCGTCCTCGTCTCCCGCGCCGAGGGCCAATCGGCCATGATGCCGTTCTGGCGAGGGGAGGACTCACCCCGGAGCCCCGAGCTCGGCGAGGCCGTGGGCGTCCTCTGCCGGGAACTCTCCGAACGGCGCGACGACCCCAAGGTCCTCGACTGGCTCCGATCCGAGTGCCGGCTCGATCGTGCCGCAGCCCGGAGGCTGCGCGACTACGTAAGTCGACAGATCCAGGTCGCCGGCGCGGTCCCCGACGATCGTACGGTCGTGATCGAGTCGTTCCGCGACCCCGCGGGCGAAGTCGGCCTGGCGGTGCTCACTCCATTCGGGGGCAAACTCCACTCGGCCCTGAAGCTCGTCTTCCTGGCAAGGCTCCGCCAGCGGTTGGGCATCTCCGTCGCGTGCCTCCACGGCGACGAAGGGCTCCTGATCCGACTCCCCGGGATCGACGAGCCCCCCCTCGACCTTTTCGAAGGGCTCACCCCCGAAATCGCCGAGGACTTGATTCGCGAGGAGCTCGGCGACAGCGCCCTCTTCGGACTGCGGTTCCGTCAAAATGCGGGACGTGCCCTGCTCATGCCGCGCCCCGACCCGGCCAAGCGCACGCCACTCTGGCTCCAGCGGCTTCGAGCGAAGGACCTGCTCCAGGTCGTGCGTAAGTTCCCCGACTTTCCGATCGTGGTCGAAACCTACCGTGAGTGCCTCGACGACGACCTCGACCTCACTCGCCTTCGCTCGTTCATCGGCGGGATCGCCACCAAGACGATCCGCATCGTCAGCCGCCGAGGCGAAGTGGCCTCTCCGTTCGCCTCGGACCTGATCTTCCGATTCACGTCCCAGTATCTGTACCAGTGGGACGAGCCCAACCGAGGCGACCGCCCCAAGGGCCGCGCGTTCGTCGATGAGGATATCCTCGCCCCTTTGCTGCTCGGGTCGGGTGTGGCCGACCGGTTGATCGACCCCGACGCGGTCGGCCGCGTTGAGGACCGACTGCGAGGTCACGGCCATCCCCCACGCTCGGCCGAGGAGATGGCCGAAGTCCTCAGGCGACTCGGTGATCTCACCGCGTATGAACTCTCCGGCCCGATGCTCGGATTCCTTGAAGAGCTCCGGGCCGACGGTCGTGCCCTGACAATTAACTTGTCTGGCACCCCCGAGCCGACGCGATGGATCAGCGCCGAGGAGGAGGAGTTGTATCGCTCGGCCTTCGCCCGAAAACCGGCCGAGGAGGCCCTGGAATCGATCGTCCGACGATTCCTCCGGACTCATGCGTTGATCGGCCTCGACGACCTCACCGCGCGATATCCGATCGGACCCGGGCGAGCGACCGAGTTGCTCGAACGCTGGGCCGAGGCGGGTGGCCTCGTCCGGCTCGCCCCTTCGGAGGGGTCTGACGAGCCGCGCTGGGCCGAGCGAGGAAACCTGGAAGATGTCCGCCGACTCTCGATCGCCTTGCAGCGTCAGGAAAGCGTGGCGGTGCTCCCGGAGGTGTTCGCCGACTTCGTCGCCAGGCGACAGCACGTCCACCCGGAAACGCGTCGGGAGGGCCGCCCGGCGCTCGAACTGGCCCTCGAACAGCTCCAGGGATGCTCAGCCCCGGCCGACCTCTGGGAAACGGAGATCCTCCCTCGCCGAGTCGCCGACTACCGCCCTGCCTGGCTCGACGACACCCTGACCTCGGGGCATTGGCTCTGGCGTGCTCATGCAGACGCCAAAGCGGATCCTCGCGTCGCGTTCGCCCGGCGCGAGTTTGCCGGCCTTTGGCCCCCTCCAGGTGAGGAGCCGCCCCGATCCGACGACGAACAACTCGTGGTGGACCGGCTGACCAACTCGGGCGCCTCGTTCGCGACCGACCTGGCCCGCGTACTCGGCCTCGAGCCTTCACGGGTGAGGACGGCCCTCGACAAGCTGGTACGTCGAGGCGAGATCACCAACGACCGGTTCGATCCACTCCGCGCCGGCTCGGGAGCCATGCTCGAGGCATTGACCTCGGCGAACGCTCGGGCGCGTCGAGCCGGGCTTGGCCGCGTTTCGCCCCGGAGGTCGGCGACCACTCGGCCCGAAGGGCGTTGGTCCACCTTCTCACCTCCCTCCGGGGACGAGGAGGCCGGGATGCTGGCCTGGGCCGAGGTCCAGATCGAGCGGTACGGGATCCTCTGCCGAGAGACGGTTGCCCTCGACCACTCGGGACCGGCGTGGCGTGACCTAGTCCCCTGGTTGTCCCGGGCCGAGTTGCGGGGCGAGTTGCGTCGCGGCTACTTCGTTGAAGGGCTTTCGGGGGTCCAGTTTACGTCCGATGAGGTCGCCGAGGAGCTCGCTCGGCATGTGGCCGGAAGACCCGGTCAGACGCCCCCGGTACTCCTCTCAACCTTGGACCCAGCAAACCTTTACGGCTCCGGCGCCCCCCTGGATATCGACCTGCTGGAGGGGGGGACCGCCCGCCTGCCTCGCTCGGGCGCAAACTATCTGGTCTTGTCCGCCGGGCGTCCGATCCTGATCATCGAGGCGTTCGGCAAGCGACTCACCGGCCTGGCCTCCGCCTCGGAGGCCGAATTGCGAGCGGCCTTGGTGCTGCTCCCGACTCTGGCCGGGCCTTCGCGGCGCATCCTCAAGGTTGAGTGTTACAATACGGCGGCGACACTCGCCAGTCCCGCCGCCCCCTGGCTCGCCGAGTTGGGATTCGTCCGCGACTACCCCGGCATGGCCTACTATGCCGGTTGGTAAGCGACCAGTGAACCCACCCCCGAGAGTTCGCAAAGTCTCCCCAAGCCATGGGAATGCGCGAATGACCCAATATCTCCCGGCCGAACCGACCCCGACCGAGCCGCGCTTCGACTGCATCGTGATCAGCGACATCCATCTCGGTAGTCTCGTCTGCCAGGCCAAGCTGCTCGAAGACTTCCTGGAGTGGGCCGTTCTGCAAACCCGAGTGCTCGTCATCAACGGCGACATCTTCGATGACCTCAATTTCAAGCGTCTGACGAAGCGGCACTTCGCCTGCCTCAAGGTCATCCGGCGCAACTCCGACCGGGACGATTTTCGGCTCGTCTGGGTCCGCGGCAACCACGACGGCCCGGCCGATATCATCAGCCACATCGTCGGTGTCGATATCCTCGACGAGTATGTCTACAAGAACGACCAGGTCGAGCTCCTGATCCTCCACGGCGACCAGTTCGACACCTTCATCACGCAGTACGTCTGGCTCACCGAGATCAGTTGCGGCATCTTCTACTACATCCAGAAGTGGATGCCCCACCGAGCCTCGCGCTGGATTCGGCGGATCTCGAAGCGTTGGCAGCGGAACAGCCAGCTTATCGAGCGTCGGGCGTCCGAATACGCCAAGAGCCGGGGATTTCGCTTCGTGACCTGCGGCCACACCCACCTTCCCCTGACAGCCGATATCGACGGAGTCCGATACCTGAACAGCGGCACCTGGACCGAAGCACCCCCGTGCCCATTCGTCGCCGTAAAAGGTCGCGACGTCCGCCTCGAGTGGTGGCCTCAGGAGGCGCCGCAGGAAGTCGTCCCCCAGGCCGCGTCGGCAACCCCGTCGGTTCCGTTCCCGGCGATGGGTTGATCACGACCTTCGCCAGGGATTTCGACCGGACCCCGAGCCGAAAACACCTCGCTCACGGGTCTGCGGCAACTACTCAAAGGCCCCGAGCCTGTGCTAGATTCGGGGCGTCGTGACGACAACGGGACTCGGACGACCTCCTGTCGCGAGGGACCGGGTCTCCGGAAGTCACCCGGGGGATTCGGATCCAACCGACTTCGGGGTGATTGGAACCCCACCCCCGACTCGGGCGAGTGACGAGCGTTTCAAACCAAGGAGAGCGGAACATGGCACCAGGACGATCTCACTTCATCTTCGGCCTCGCGGCCATGCTGGCGGTCGGCACCCAGTCGGCGACCAAGACGTTCGCCGCGCCCCCCGCCGACGACAAGCCCGTCGTTGTGTTCGACACCACGCTCGGGAAGATCACCATCGAGCTCGACCGGGCCAAGGCCCCGATCTCGGTGGAGAATTTCCTCAAGTACGTCGACGAAGGCTTCTACGACAAAACCATCTTCCATCGCGTGATCTCCGACTTCATGATCCAGGGGGGGGGATTCACCGACTCGATGCAAGAGAAGCCTACCCATCCGCCGATCAAGAACGAGGCGGGGAACGGACTGAGCAACGTGCGCGGGACGATCGCCATGGCCCGCACCAATGACCCGAACTCGGCCACTTCACAGTTCTACTTCAACCGGTACGACGAAAACGCCAAGCTCGACAATTTCGGTGGCGGATATGCCGTCTTCGGCAAAGTGATCGACGGCCTGAGCGTCGTCGACGCCATCGCGCAGGTGCCGACCGGGCGGAAGTCGGGGATGTCGGATGTACCGGTCAAGCCGGTTTACATCAAGAGCGCTAAGCGGAAAGCCAAGTCCTGACGACATTTCGGCCGGAGCGGCCGCCGCATCGATCCCTTGACCTGATCGATCAGACGAATTAAGATTGGGTGCCGAAAATTGCGCACGCACCCGGTGGCAGCCCCTCCGGCCTTGACCGCACGATTTGTTGGGACAGTGAGTATCCTCTAAGGAGATCTTGAATGGCTCACGTCGTCGCCGAGCCTTGCGTCGACTGCAAATACACCGACTGTGTGGTCGTCTGCCCGGTCGATTGCTTCTATGAAGGGGCGCAGATGTTATACATCCACCCCGAAGAATGCATCGATTGCGAGGCCTGCGTCCCCGAGTGCCCGGTGGAAGCGATTTTCCACGAGGACAACCTCCCCGACAATTGGAAAGAATTCACCAAGCTCAACGCCGACGAGGCGCCGGGCAGCCCCGTGATCAGCGAGAAGAAGAAGGCCCTTGAAGGCGCTGCCTGCAAGCCCGCCAAGTGATCGAAATCGCGGGTTGGCCAGCGACCGCGGCTTTTCCACGGTCTGCAACCGAGCTTTCTCGACCCCAGGCACGTCCCACTGGGGTTGTTTTTTGCGCCCTTCGCCAGCCTTCGACCCCGTCAGTGATCGGCTCCAGACAACGCACTCCCTCGGATTCACCAACCTCGCCCACCCTCGTTCCCACACCAATTCGGCGAATCGTACTCCCGAACGACATCCCACGTCTCGGTGTCATTCGGTCGACCGATCGCTCCTAGATGTTGGTGAGTCAGCTCACGTCCCACACGAGCGAGAAACGATCCACACGGCTGTGGAACGGTCAACGGCGGACGTGTGAATAGGTCGACATCCCCGCAAGGATATCAGGCGAAATTTCTACTGATATCAAAAAACAAACGGACGGAGCCGAGGGCTTCCGTCCGTTGCATCGAAGAGAGACCATGCGTTCGACAGACGAGACGCGCGGAGGTAGAAACCCCGTCGTTCGTCAGCCCGAGGTCACTTCATCTCATCACTAGAGATCACCTCACCACCGTTGCGGGTCATGAGCTTGATGAGGACGACCTTGTTGATCTGGTTGTTGATCGTCCTGACGCTGCCGTCGCAATTGGCGAAGTTGACCAGGCCGGGGTGCTTGCTCATCCAGTAAGTGTAGTAGTTGACCGTGCCGGTCCCATTCGGGTTGGCGACGGAGATGGGCTTGTTGAGCGTCCGGGTCATGTCGGTCCGGACGCAACAGCTCGTCGCGTCGGGCCAGGTCCCTTGCAAGGTCTCGCCAAGCAAGATCGTCGAGGAGGTGCCGTCGGAGATGTCGGCCATGCCTACCTGCGAATTCTGATACGTCATCCCGTTGTCGAGGATGGGGGAGGGGGGATTCGTCGTGGGGACGGGCGGATTCTGGGTGTTGTCCATGATGAAACCGGCGGACATGTTGCCGCGGTAATCCATCGGGCCCCACTTGACCGTGCCCGTCGTATTGGTCGTGAGGTTACTGGCCGAGACGGTTGCCGCCCGTCGGTTGGAGGGGCAGACGAAACCATCCACGGTCCGGCGCACGGAGGTGATGTTGCCAGGAGACGAAGTGGCCAGGGCGAAGTTGATTTCGTTGTAGAGGTTCACCCCTTCCATCTTGAGCAAGAGGGAGGGGAGGCCGCTCCAATAGGTCACATCGATCTGCGAGAGCGGATAGGGGAGCCCGGTCGTCGGGTCCGTCGTTCCGTACGGAGGGCAGCAGAACCAGCCGGAGGGGAACGAATTGTAGTTGTCGTGATATTCCTGCGCAGCAAGCCCCAGTTGCTTGAGGTTATTCAAGCATTTCGCTCGATTCGCCGCCTCGCGGGCCTGCTGGACCGCGGGCATGATCAGGGCGACGAGCACGCCGATGATCGCGATTACCACCAAGAGCTCGATGAGCGTGAAACCCGCCCTGGATCGACAATCCTTCAGGGTCCGGCACATTGGGTCTTCCCTCGGAAAAACGACCGAACGGTGAATCGATAGGGAGTCCAGGTCAACAATAACCGAAGCCTGTCATCAGTGCTATCATTCTCTCAACGATTCTTGGGAGCCAGGGTCCGAACCCGGGGGTTCCGGCTCCCACCCGCGACTTCACCTCAGCTCGACCGACCAGTAGGCGTTGTCCAGGAACGTCTTCCAGCTCTGGTACTTGCGATGCGAGAGCTTGAGGCTCAACGACGGGCTGGTCTTGGGCTGGACCGGGTCCTTGATCAGGCGCATGTTGGCTTCCCAGGGGGTCCGGCCCCCCTTGCGGACGTTGCACTTCAGGCAGGCGCAGACGATGTTCTCCCAGTTCGCCTGCCCGCCTCGACTCCTCGGCAGGACGTGGTCGAGGCTGAGCTCGTTGGTAGCGAACCTCTTGCCGCAGTACTGGCAGCGATTGGAGTCCCTGGCGAAGATGTTGCGCCGGTTGAACTTGACCTTTTGACGGGGCAGTCGGTCGTATGTGACGAGGCGGATGACCCGCGGCACCTGGATTTCGAAGTGGACGGTTCGGATGAACTCGTCGTCGGGATGCTTGAAGAGGGCGCGGGCCTGGGAGACCTCGCGCCAGCTTTGGAAGTTGAACGACAGGTGACGGCCGTCGTCGAGGGTGATGACCTCGGCCAGGTCCTTGAAGAGCAGGCAGAATGCCCTCCGGACCGAAATCACATGGACGGCCATGTAAAACTTGTTCAGGACGAGGACGCTGGCGTCGAGGGCGTGACTGGCGCCTAGGGTCATGGGCGGGTCTCTCCTCCGAGCGGGCAGTTGAAGGGTCCAGGGCGAACGCAAAGCGAAGCAACGGAACCGATCAGCTCGAAGTTTCGAGCGATTTCCCTTGCCGCTGCCGCCCGGGACCGCTCCGCCTACTGGAGGGCGTCGCGTACCGCCCGGCCGACTTCGGCCGTTTTCGCGGTCCCTCCCAGGTCGGGGGTCTTGGGCCCGGACGCGAGCACGCTCGCGGCGGCGCGACGGACCCGTTCGGCGACTCGGGGGATATTGAGATGGTCGAGCATCATCGCAACCGAGAGGATCGCGGCGATCGGGTTGGCAATACCCTTTCCGGCGATATCGGGTGCCGAGCCGTGGACCGGCTCGAACATGCTCGGCGCGGTACGCAAGGGGTTGAGGTTGCCCGAGGCGGCCAGCCCCATCCCGCCCTGGAGGACGGCACCGAGGTCGGTGATGATGTCGCCGAACATGTTCGTGGTGGCGATCACGTCGAATCTCTCGGGACTCACGACCATCCGCATGCAGCAAGCGTCGACGTGCTGATAATCCGCCTTGATCTCGGGGTAGTCACGAGAAACTTCCGTGAAGGCCCGCATCCAAAGGTCGTGGGCGAAGGTGAGGACGTTTGTCTTCGCGACCAGGGTCACTTGCCCCTTGAGCCCTCGACTGCGTTCCTCGGCGCTCAAACCGGGGAAGGGGCGGGACTCGCCCCGCGTCTTCGCCAGGTCGAACGCGTAGCGAAGGCAGCGCTCGACCCCGGCCCGCGTGTTGATCGAGGTCTGGATCGCCACTTCCTCGGGCGTCCCCTTGCGGGTAAAGCCCCCCGCGCCGACATAGAGGTCTTCGTTGTTCTCGCGGACGACGACGAGGTCGATCTCCTCGGGACCCTTGCCTTTGACAGGAGTCTCGACCCCGGGATAGAGGCGGACGGGGCGAAGATTGATGTATTGGTGGAATTCGAACCGAAGACGGAGCAAGATGCCTTTCTCGAGGATCCCGGGCGCCACGCCCGGATGTCCCACCGCGCCGAGCAGGAGCGCGTCGCAGCGTTTCAGATCGTCGATCGTGCGATCGGGGAGGATCTCGCCGGACTTCAGGTAACGCTCGCCGCCGATGTCGAAGGGCACGGTCTCGTAAGTGAAGCCTTCGGGCGCGGACGCGTCCGCAAGCACCGCCAGAGCCTCGCGGACCACCTCAGGGCCGACCCCATCTCCCGCAATCACACCGATCGTGGGCAAAACCGCCTCCGCCAGAAACGTCTTCGGAATCGAATGCGGGCGATCGACGTCCGCCGGGGCATGGCCCGCCCTTCGCCCGGCGAAAGTCCACTGTAACCGTCCCGGGCGCAGGCGACAAGCGTCACGAGCACGGACGGGGGGCGTAACCCGTGTGCCGCCGAGGTTGAATGTCCGACACAAAGGCCGCCGTCGATGGAGAATTACGTTGACAAGACCCCGAATGCCCTCATAATTTGTCAGCGAAGACTCCAACTGCGGCACCCCGGGCTTCCTTTCTTCTTCCGGTTGCCTGTCGCACCCTAGCGCGTTTCTCAATAAATTCGACGGCGATCGTAACCTTCACCGCGTTCTGTGCGCGGCACCAGGGAGCCGGCCTCATGGCCACGACGACCGAAAGCAATCCCCCCGCGAAGGATTCGAAAGGGCTTTCGAGTCTCAACGAGTTCAACCTCGAGAAGTCGGTGCTGCGCAGGGGGCTCGCCACGGCCGCCGAGATCGAGGCCTGCAAGGCCCATAAGGCCAAGCTCGCCGCCAGGGACGAGTGCAAAGGCCTCCTCGAAATCATGGTCGAGGCCAAGGTCCTGACCCGGAGCCAGTCCGCCCGACTGCTCAAGGAAGTCGGCGACGCCAATCGACGGTTCGAGATCCCTGGATATCAGGTCCTCGAGAAGCTCGGCAAAGGGTCGATGGGCATCGTCTACAAGGCCCGTCAGACGAGTGTCGACCGAATCGTGGCCGTGAAGATCCTCCTCGATGCCCTCGCGAAGAACCGTGAGTTCATCAAGCGATTCGACCGCGAGGCCAAGATCGCCGCGAAGCTCTCCCACAATAACGTGGTCAACGCCATCGACGCCGGCGAGGTCAACGGCAACCACTACTTCGTGATGGAGTACGTCGAGGGCTACACCATCAAGGACAAGCTCGACAAGAGCGAGTTCTTCGAGGAAAAGACCGCCCTCAAGATCGTGATGGCCGTGGCCGAGGCGCTGGCGCACGCGCATCAACGCGGCCTGATCCACCGCGACATCAAGCCCGAGAACGTCATCCTTACGACGGACGGGAACGTCAAGCTCGCCGACCTCGGCCTCGCCAGGCTCACCGCCGACGAGAAGTGGGCGATGTCCGAGGCCGGGATGGCGATCGGGACACCGTACTACATCAGCCCCGAGCAAGTCCGCGGCCAGGTAGACGTCGACATCCGGGCCGATATCTACAGCCTGGGCGCCACCCTCTACCACATGCTGACCGGGCAGGTCCCCTACGGCGGCGAGACGGCCGCCGAGGTGATGAGGAAGCACGTCGACAAGAACGTCTCGTTCGTCCCCCCGGATCACATCAACACCAAACTCTCGAGCGGCGTGGGCATGGTCGTCGAGACCATGATGGCCAAGAACCGCGAGAATCGATACCGGACCCCCGAAGACCTGATCCTCGACCTCAAATGTCTCCTCCAGGGCGAAAGCCCGATGATCGCCGGGCAAAAGCCCGACGACCTCGCCACCCTGGCCGAAGGGGACGTCGACGAGGCGAACCGAGGCGCGACCGAAGCCCAGCTCATCGAGCTCGCCGGTTACGTCAACGGTCGCCAGCACATCATCATCGCCCTGACCGCGATCCTCGCCCTCTCCGTCATCACCAACCTCGTCGTCCTCGTCACACGCTGATCGAACACCTCACTCGATCGCTCACCCCTCCGATCTCTCCCGCGTCTTGTCCCGGCCTGTCACGCCTTACCGCGACCTTTCGACTTATATCCCGAACCGGCGGGCAATGCCTTCCCTGCGGGAAAGGCATCTCCATACCCATCGAGTGGCTGGCAGCTCTGGTTGTCGTCCGAAGGGCAGCCGATGACCGACCGTGCGAAGAACACGACCGGTCACCTTCGGAATAGAACAGCCGCATGCTTGGCGAGGTGAAGGGAACGCCCTTGAGCGTCGGATCGCGTTTCGACAGATGTCGATGGGATCGGCAAGGCCGAGAGAGTGGGCCGGCATCGTTTCAAGAGTTGGGGGCCGAGCCGGAACTTCGTGTCGAGCCGCGAGGGCGGCCATTGCGTCATCCAGCAATCAATTCTTACTGAAGTCGAAGGAGCGGAGGAATTCCTTGCCCAAGGGGTCCTTCAGGAACTTCTCGTGGCAAGCGGGGCAGAGGTCGAAGCGGAATCCCTTTCGAAGGGGCGTGGCCAACTCTTCGGAACCGAGCCCCTCGTCGCGCTGCAGGATTTGCGAGACCGCCTCCATGGGGTCCTCGTCGAGGTCATCCTCCGTGATCTCGGTGGGGTCGAAGCCGGGGAAAGCCTCAATCTTGACCACGAAGCGGGGGTCACCGCACGCGGTCAGGTCCTTGCCGCAGAGATCACACGTGAAGTGGACCATCAGCGTCTCATCCCTCAGTAATTGGCCGGTGAAGATGACGTAATCGATTCTAACTCGACGGCTTGGGTCCGTCCAAGCCCTTCGACGATAATTCGAGTAGATCGGAACGGCCGCGAGACCGTCAAGGCGAAAACCGCCAGGAACAGGGCCGAAATCGAGGTCGCCAGGGCAATCCGGACCTCGGGCGGGTCGTAGCGCAGGAGGAGTCGCCGAGCCCCCGCAGGCACACGTATACTCATGAACGCACCAAGATACTCTTCAACGGAAATGCGACGGCCGTCGACCTCGGCGTACCAACCCGGAGCAAATATCTCTCGAATAATGATATCCGAGATGTTCTCGTTTTTACAAGAGAGAATTATCTCGCCCCCGACGCTCCCGTCCGACGCCACGGGTCCCCCTCCGCGAGCCTCCGCCCAGGGCCGGCCGTCGAGGTGCGCGACCCAGACGTCCCCCACCCGGTCGACGCGGTCGAAGGCCCCGGAAGGGGGCGGGGTCGAGCCGACGATCGCCCGGACCGAGGCCTCGCGGAGACGCTCCCTGGCGCGGATCGCCCCGTCCCAGGTCACTTCGCGACGGCTCGTCCACGCCGAAGATCCGGGTGGATACATGGCCGCGAAATATGAGAGATTTTTGGTTAATTCGACCGAGTCGTAGTTGCGGACGTCGCGGAGGCCGTACCGCATCAGGACGTTCGGCGGGAGCTCTTCGCCCAAGCCGAGGATTCGCCAGGGCGGCGGGGCCTCGCGGCGCAGGTAGTCGACCAGCGGTCCCCCGACTCGGTCATCCTCGCGCGGGATCGCGGGATTCAGCCCATGACCGAATCCGATGAGCTCCGCCAGGGTCAGAGCGACGAGCGAAGTCTGAAGGGCGGGCGACGAGAGTCGTCCGCGTTTCCACAAGCCCATCAGAGTCGCCAGAGCGAGGAGCTCGGCGGCGACGAGGCCGAAGTATCGCGGGTAGAAGTCTAAGGTCAGTCGTACCTGGTGGTCGGCCCGCTCGAGGTAGACCTTCGAGTCGGCCCCGGGCGTCTCCGACGCCGCCTTGGCGTAGTGCGTTCGGGCCTTGTCCCGGAGACGAGGCTCGAGAAATCCGACCATCGCAGCGGCCACGACCAGGGTGAGGGCCGCAAGGATCCAGAGCTTTGGCGCGACTCGTTGAGGGACCAACTCCGAGAGCCGGTCGAGGCCAATTCCCCCGAGAAGGGTCAGGCCGAAGGCCAGCCAGAGCGTGAGACGCCGATTGTCGGTCACGTTCAGGACTGGAAGGGCTCGGAGGAGGTTGTCCAAGGGAGGGAGGCCGTACGCCCCGAGCGCGGCGATACCAAGCAGGAGCGCAAGGAAACGGACGCGCGGGACTCGAAATCTAGCCCCCCAGGCGAGCGGGGCGAGCGCGACGAGCGTCACCAACCCGGCGAAGCCGCCGGCCGACTCGTTCAGATTGTGGACCCCGACGGCCCGGCCAAGGTGCGGATGCCCACGACGCTGGCTGCCGTACGCGTAGGGCAGGGCGGTGCAGACGGCGTCGAGGACTCTCGGCCGGGTCAACGTCCAGGGCGACGCACGTTCGCGATCACGATCCCCCCAGACCGGGCTCTTCGTCAAGTACGACGCAAGCGGCACAATCTCGACCGCCGCCAACGCCAGGCCGAGCGAGATTCCCGCTGTCCAGGCGAATACGCTCGTCCAGGGCGAAGCCCCCAGGCCGCCGGTTGCGAGCCTCCAGACCACGTACATCCCGGCAGCCAGCAAGACGTGGGCACTCGTCTGGACATGGCCACCGAAGACCACCAGGCCAGCGACGATCGCCAGACCGCCGATCGACCGCAAACTCGGCCGTTCGAGCGCCCGATCTCCCGCCAGGAAGAGCCAGGGCATCCAGACCGCAACGTTGGTCACGGGGAAGAGCAGCCAGACGACGAGGAACCCGCAGAACGGGAAGCAGAGTCCTGCGAACCAGCGTCCCCAGGGTTTCAGCCCCCAAGATCGCGCGAGGAAAAACATGCCCAGGCCGGCCACCCAGAGCCGGGCCGCGGCCATCCAGGCGTAAGCGTCGGGTAGGGTCCCGAGGTAGGCGATAAGGTGGAACGGGTCGAACACCGCACTTTGGCCGTTCGCGAGGTGGGGCGCACCGCATCCCGCCCGATCGTTCCAGAGGGGTAGGCGACCGTTGCGGAGACACTCGCGGTTGTATTCGAGCCAGGGCTGGAACTGGAGCACCGGGTCCATCAGGAGCCGGTTGGCCGGCTCATAGAGCGGACCGCGCTCATCCCGGAAGCTGGCCGAGACGAGCAGCACGTCGGCGGAGCTCAGAACCTTTCCGCCGACGAGCGATTCGGCGAAGAAGACCGAGACGAGGACGGCGAGTGCGGCGGCGAAGGTGAGTGATTCTAGGCGCGGTGACACGGGTGCAATGCCTCCCTGCATCGCATCAAAGTCGGCTGATCTTCGGGTGGGGCGTCATTCCACCAATAGCCGATCTTTCGAAATCCCACAAGACGAGCCGGCGCGAGTTCGCGTCACTTCAGGGGACTCTTTGAAAGATCGGTCCATCGCTTTGTGCGGAGGTCTCAAAGTAGTTCCTGGATGGGACGGCCCCCTTCGACGACGATCGGCGTCGGGCGGCCCTGGCCGCTGATCCAGTGGGCCTCGGGGTTGATCCCGAGGTGGGTGAAGACGGTCGCGGCGAGGTCCTGCGGGGTAACCTTGCGCTCGACGATCGAGTCGCCTTTGCGATCGGTCGCGCCGATGACCTGGCCGTGACGCAGGCCGCCGCCGGCGAGGACGAGCGACATGACGTTGGCCCAATGTTCCCGCCCGGCCTCTTTATTGATGGTCGGGGAGCGGCCGAATTCGCCCATCATCACGATGAGCGTCTGGTCGAGCAGGCCACGCGCCTCGAGGTCGAGAACCAACGTGGCGAGAGCCTGGTCGACGCGGGGCAGGAGGGGCTTCAGGCCCTTTTCGATGCCCTTCCAGACGACGTGGTCGCCGTGGTGGTCGAAGTAGCCCCAGGCCCCGCTGACGAGCACGAAGGTCACTCCGGCCTCGACCAGTCGTCGAGCGAGGAGGGCCTTGGTCCCCAAGCTGTCGTGCCCGTAGGCGTCCCGGAGCCGAGGATCTTCTTTGTCGAGCTCGAAGGCCCGCTGCGCCTTGCCCGAACGGACCATGTCGAGCGCCTGGCGCGTGTAACGGTCGGTGAGCTTCATCCCTTCGCTCGCGTCGAGCTCGGCCCGAAGCTGGTCGAATTGCTGGCGCAGGGCGTCTCGGCTCGTGATTCGGTCGAGGTTCACGCCTTGAGGGAGTTGAAATCGGCCGGCAAGCTCGCTCCCCTTGACCGGCTCGTAGGCCGCTCCCATATGCCCCGCGCCCCAGACATCGGCCGCCCAACTGTCAGCGAGGCCAACGAAGGCCGGAAGCCCGGGGTCGTTCGGGCCGCGGAACTTGGCCGCGACGGAGCCCATTGAGGGATAACCGTCCCCGTCTCGGCCGTCGTCGGTCCGACGCGCGAGCGGATTCCCGGCCTGCAAGGTGATCGGCGTGTGGTTGCTCGTCGAGCAGTCCATCGAGCGAATCACGGTCAGCTTGTCCATGATCGCCGCCTGCCTCGGCAGGTGCTCGCAGAAGCGGACACCCGGGACGCTCGTCGCGATCGTCCCGAACGGGCCGCGAATCTCCGAGGGGGCGTCAGGTTTCGGGTCCCACATATCCAGGTGGCTCGGACCGCCCGACAACCAGAACAGGATGACGGACTTGGGCCCCCCCGTCGGCTTCGGCATTGCGGCCTCGGCGCGAAGTCCGAGGAGTTGCGCGGCCGAGAGCCCCGCGATCCCCGAGAGGCCCGCGCGGAGGAACCAACGGCGAGACGGCGTACCGGCACCGATCAAGTCACGCGCCGGTGGCTGCCAGAGATGGGTCCCGCGGCGATGGCTCATCGAATGCGAGAAACCGTCCGGACGATGTTGCACGGCCCGACCTCCCGATCAGTGACTACCCGACGTCCTCATCTGGACGGACTTTCCCAGGATAGTCCCATGCCCGAAAAAATCCAGCAATTGTCCAATATTGTCGAGACACGTTATGGACGTTTCGGGGGAATTTGCAAATGAGGCGGAATATCCGAAGGGAACGCTGTTCACCACAGAGACAAAAAAGTAAGAACAAAAAATCCTATTTCATTTTTATTTGAATTTCTTTGTGCCTTTGTGGTGAAGAGTCTCCGGATTCAATCCGCACAACCCCGTCAGGAGACGCGGCAGATGAAGCACTTGAGGTACTCGGTCTCGAGGCAGGAGGCGGAAATCGGGTGGTCGGGGGCCTGCCCTCGTTGTTCGAGGATCTGGATCGAGCGGCCGGAGAGTTCGGCGATCTGGCCGAGGATATCGGCGAAGAGGCCGCGATCGACGAGGCCGGAGCAGGAGCAGGTCACCAGGATCCCTCCCGGCTCGAGGACGTCGAGGGCCGCGCGGTTCAATCGGAGATAGCCCTTCAGAGCATCCTCGACGCCTCGGGGATGCCGCGCGAATTTCGGCGGGTCGCAGATCACGACGCCGAACCGGCGTCCTCCGCTGCGGAGCGTCTCGAGGGTGTCGAAGACGTCGGCGGCTTCGAAGCGGGCGGCACCGAGCTTGTTGATGACCGCATGGTGGCGGGCGACTTCGATGGCGGTCGAGGAGCTGTCGATCCCCAGGACCGACGTCGCACCGCCGTGCAGGAGCGCGTTCAGCGTGAAACCCCCGGTGTAGCAGAAGAGGTCGAGAACCTCCTTGCCCTGGCAATAAGCGGCGACCGCCTTACGGTTCGTGCGTTGATCGAGGTAGAAACCGGTTTTCTGCCCGGCTTTAAGGTCAACCCAGAAGGTCAGGCCATTCTCGACGACCTCGACGGGGGCCTCGGGAGGGGTCCCGAAATAGAGGTCGCCGTGGGCCGGAATTCCTTCCTGTTCCGCCGTCACCCGTTCCGGACGCGCGAGGATCCCTTGGGCGTCCGTGAGCTTCGCCAGGTGTTCGACCAGGAGCTCTCGGCGCTGGAAGAGGGCGAGGCTCGTGAACTGGGCGACCAACCAGCGGTCGTAGCGATCGACCGTCAGGCCCGAGAGCCCATCCGCCTCGCTCGAGACGAGACGGCACCCGACCCCGGGACCGACCAGGCCGAGGGCATCGCGACGGAGAGACACGGCCTCGTCGAGGCGACGGATCCAATAGTCGTCGTCGAGCGGCCCACCGTCCCAGCGATAGAGACGGACGCGAATCGCACTCTTGGGGTTGAAGATCCCCCGGCCGATGAATTGGCCTTCGTGGCTGACGACCTCGACTTCGCCCCCAGGCTGCGGGTCGCCCTCGACCCGGCCGATCGAGGTGACGAAGACCCAGGGATGCTTCGCGAAGAACGGGCGAGCCCGGCGCGGTTTGATGATGACTCGAGGGAGGCTGGACATCGCAAGGCGTCCTTGGGACACGACCGTTCCAAACGGGCTCAACGCCCGGGTCACATGACCATCTAACCGGGATTCGCGCGAGATTCAGGGGAATTCGGCGCGAGGCACGCCATCGAATCACCCGCGAAGGCACCTCGGGCGCGACAAGTGGTCGGCCTTCCTGTCAGGATCTCGTCATGAAAAAGCCAACGAACCTCAATCGAAACCCGAGGCACGATCGGAAGTCACTCGAGGGGCGCGGCCGATCATTCTTTGCCGGGTTCGGGGGCGCGGCTCGCCGCCTCGAATTCGGCGAGGTAGGCCAGAGTCCGGTCGAGCTGGTTCTTCAGGTGCCGGACCCGGAGCAGGCTCTTGATTCGGCAAAGGAGCTCGACCTTGTTCACGGGCTTCGTGAGGAAGTCGTCGGTGCCCGACTGGACGCCGCGCTCGAAATCGGACGCTTCGTTCAGCGCGGTGACCATCAGGATGAGGAGATCCTTGGTGGCCGGGTTGGAGCGGAGCTTGCGACAGACTTCGAAGCCCGAGAGCCTCGGCATCATCACGTCGAGCAGGAGCAGGTCGGGCGCGAACTCCTCGACGACCTTGAGGGTGTCTTCCCCGTCGAACGCGGTGCGGATCTCGCAGTCGACGTCGCCGAGGTAGGCTTCCAACAACTCCACGTTCTGGATGTTGTCGTCGGCGATCAGGATTTTCGGGGGGCCTTTCGGAAGATCCAAGGCAGGTTCTCCAGGACTCACTGGCCGAAAGCGCCCGAAATCCCCGGGGGTCGAGTCGTGAGAGCGTTCGCGGGCGACGGTGGCGTCGCTTACGCGACGGCCACACGATCGTGACGATTCTAACCGTATCCCGGAGATGCCGGAATCGGAATTCTCCCAGGCGGCCCACATCCAGAGGCACGCATGCTTGCAAACGTAGGACGAGTGTCGCTTGCCGGCGGGAAATGGCGTGGTAGAATATCAATCAACGCGTTGCTCAACCTGTAGAGAACGGCTCTCTTCGGGACGCGACACACGCCCTCTCGGCTCCGAGGAGGCTCGTCCGTGCCCTTGCGCGAAATCGACCGGCAATTGCTCGACCGCTGCCTGCGGAAGGAACCCGGCGCCTGGAATGACTTCGTCGATCGATATATGGGCTTGATTTACCACGTGATCCACCACGTGTCCCACGCCCGGAGTAGCATTCTTTCCGCGCCCGATATCGAGGACATCGCCGCCGAGATCTTCCTGGAGATCGTCGACGACGACTACGGAGCCCTGCGACGTTTCAAGGGGACCAGTTCGCTGCCGACCTATCTCACGGTGGTCGCCCGTCGGATCTGCGTCAAGGAGGTCATCAAACGGCATCGGGAAGCCGAGCTCGGCCACACCCAGGCCCATCGTGCGATCGTGGCCGACGAGGAGGCCTCAGGCGAGGCCGAGTCGATCGCCACGGCGGAGGAAGTCGAGCGCATGCTCGAGAACCTTCCCGAGCGCGAGGCCGAGGTGATCAAGCTCTATCACCTCAAGTACCTGAACTACCGCCAGATCGGCAAGCAGCTCGGGATCCCCGAGAATTCGGTCGGCCCGATCCTGGCGAGCGCCCGGAAACGGCTCCGAAGGACCGCCGAACAGCGTGCGGGTTGATCTCAAACCTCACACGCCCCTTCGCGTCGTCGCGGGTCCGATTCCCTTCCCCTCAAGCCCCGGATCAACGATCGTTGTCCGGGGCGAAGTTTCGACGCCAACTCGTCGTATCCGGCCGAGCGTACTGTGTCTCCGGTGCGCTCGGCCCTCGTGCGTCGTCGAGTGAATCACTCTGAGAGGCGAGGGTCGCCGACAAGGCGACTCGATCGTCGCCCGTCCGCATGGCCCCGTCCAGTCCCTCCGCAGGGGCCTCGGGGGCTCCGAGCTCGACGTTGGCTCCCTCCCCCGAGCCGCCCGTCGGCGGGGCAGGGAGGGTTTCACGGATTTCGGTCGTGCCGCCGCGGGGGACCCGGGCCGCATTGGCGAGATTCACCTTGTCGTAACCCTTGTGCGGCTTCTCGACGAACATCTCACGACGCGGCCCGGAGAAAACGACGTTGGCCGTGGTCTTCTCCGCGATGATCGCGATGTCCATCGTCATCCGATTGGGCTGTTTCCACTCGAGCCTCAATGACTTCGGCACCATGACCGTCTCGGTCGACGCCTCGCCTTCCCCGCTCGCGACTGGCTGATAGCTCGCGATCGTGGCCTTGGCGAGCAGCTCCTTCTTATCCGAGTAGAGCTGCTGCTCAATGACCTGGCCGGTCGACTCCTTGACGATCATCTGCCGAATGACGGTTTGCCCACCGGACTGAGTTGGCCGCTGAGTCAGGACGACCGTATCCGGCTGGGTACCCCGGGTGACCTTGAGCTCGTTGATCTCCTCCTCCGTGAAGACTCGGAGGCCGAGGGACTCCACGAGCCAGTCGGGTTGGAGCGCCGCCGCGAGCGAGTTCGTCCCAGCGTCGTCGTAATTCGCGTAATACGACACCCGCTCCTTGGGGTCGTTGCTGTTGCTGGCGACCCAGAACCAGAACTTCTCGTCGTTCGAGCCGATGTCCGCAACCTCACCGCTGCGGTGTCCGGCCATGATCGAGAGCTTGAAGTTGCGGGGACGTTCCATCGCAAGCAGGCCGTCGACGGGATAGGGGGGATTACGCCCGATCCGCACCGTAATCCTCGCCGTCGCGTCGAGGGTCTGGATCTTCTCGGCGTTCTGGTTGTGCGCGGCGACCACCTGATGGGCGTCCAGCGAGGCCCGAGGTAGGACAGGTTCGCGGCGCGCCAGGTTGTCGACGCCGGCCGTTCGGCAACCGGTGCCGACGGATGTCGCCAGCAGGAGGAACAGGGCTGGCCGCGCATACCTCATGACAACTCTCCACGGCCGGGAATTCGACCGGCGCGAAGGCGACGTCTTCTATGCCAAAGGATGTCGATCGTGGGAAAGCCTTGCGACGGGAGGGCGAAAGGTATCCCATCCGCCCCGATCGAGCAAGCTCGATCTCCGTCGCCGCAGACCCGACCACTTCCCTAAAGATCGGCCGGAACGTCGGATCAACCCTTGAGAAATTCTCCCAGGGCGTCAAAACCTTTCTCGAGCGTCGTCAGGTCGGTGGCGAACGAGAGCCTGGCGTACCCCTCGGCCCCGAACGCCGATCCCATCACGAGCGCCACGTGGGCCGAGGACAACGCGGTGAGGCAGAACGCCGTGGAGTCGGTGATCACCTTGCCGCCGAGAGTCCGGCCGAGGTGGGCCGAGATGTTCATGAACGCATAAAACGCGCCGCCGGGGGGAATACACGTGACATCCGGGAGCCCCTTAATCCGCTCCAGGACATACGACCGGCGCTTCTCGAACTGGGCCTTCATCGCGACGACCGAGTCCTGCGGGCCGGTGATCGCCTCGAGGGCCGCCCACTGGCTGACCGAGCACGGGTTGCTCGTCTCCTGGCTCTGCACGTCGGACATGAACTTGGCGACGGGCAGGGGGGCAATGGACCAGCCAATCCGCCAGCCGGTCATCGCATAAGACTTGCTCACCCCGGAAATCGTGATCGTCCGCTCGGCGAGTCCCGGGCGAAGAGTCGCGAAGCAGGTCGCCTGGGCGCCGTCGTAGAGCAGTTGCTCGTAGATTTCGTCGGAGAGCACCCCAAGGTTGGGGAACTGGAGCACGGCGTCCGCCAGGGCCTCGAGCTCCGATCGCTCGTAAACGACGCCCGTCGGGTTCGAGGGGCTGTTGAGCATCAAGAGTTTGGTCCTGGGCGTGACCGCTTCCAGGAACTGTTCGGGGCTGAGCTTGAACCCGCTCGCCTCGGTCGTCGGGATCACGACCGGCGTCGCACCCGTCAACTTCACGAGGTCGGCGTAGCTCACCCAGTACGGCGCGGGGATGATCACCTCATCGCCGGGGCCGCAGATGGCCATCAGGGTGTTGTGGATCGAGTGCTTGGCCCCATTGGAGATGACGACCTGCGCGTCCTGTGTGGGGAGGCCGTGCGTCTCGGTGTAAAGCTTGGCCAGGGCCCGTTTCAATTCGGGGATGCCGGCGGGCGGCGTGTAATGCGTCTTCCCCGAGCGGATCGCACGCAAGGCCGCTTCCTGAATATTTTCGGGCGTGTCGAAATCGGGTTCCCCGAGCGCGAAGTCGAGCACCGCGACTCCTTCGGCTTTCAGTCGCTTCGCCGCATCCGCCATTGCCAAGGTCGCCGACGGTGCAATCGCCTTCTCCCGCTCGGCCAGTGTCAGAGACATCGCGCCCTCTCTCCTCAATGAACTTTCGAAGATTCCCGGCGTTCTGGCCGGATGCACGCCTTTGTTATCCGATTCGACCACTCCACCCTATCACGGACGTCCTCCCCCGTCACGCCCGAGAGCGATCGGCCGACCCGTCCCAACCCTACCGACGACATTTTCCTCCCAAGGGATCACGCTTACCTAATTCGCCAAAAACTTTGCCCAAGCTGCCGGCGAATGGTAAGATGTGGTGACCTGAGAAGTCTTGACGATCGCACGGCAACAACTCCCGAGGAATTCGGCACCGAAGAGACTCCAGGTTTCACTGATTTACGCCGATCCTCGAATGTGAACTTATTGAGTCACTGTTGCTCCTTTGAAGACATAAAGCTTAGGCGCGAGGTTTACGCTCGGTCTGGAATGGAAAGCCTATCCCTGACATCCGGTTATGGTCCGGGAATGCGAGAGGAGCTCGCGATCGACGTGGCGGCGCTTGGCCCACGACACCAACGACTTGGCGATACTTGAGGGTGGGGGGACTCATGCACCGCGTTGTGGTCACAGGAATCGGGGTCGTCTCGCCTAATGGGATTGGGCGTCGCGACTTCAGTGAGGCCATCATCGAGGGTCGTTCCGGCGTGGGCGTCATCGAACGCTTCGACACGACGGGGCTGCCAATCAAAATCGCGGCCGAAGTCAAGAACTTCGACGTCATGCCGTTCCTCGGCGAGAATAAGAAAAGCGCGAAGCTGATGAGCCGGGCGGTGGGTTTCGCCGTCGGCGCGGCCGCGCTCGCCGTCGACGACTCCGGACTGGACACGGCTAAGATCGATCCGGCCCGTTACGGCGTCTGCATGGGGACGGGGATCACGCCCGTCGACGTCACCGAGCTGGTCGGCCCGATCTCTCGGGGCATTCGCCCCGACGGCTCTTTTGACATGAGCGAGTTCACCCAGGCTCGCGCCGAGACGATTTTCCCGCTCTGGCTCCTCCAGCACCTGCCGAACATGGCGGCGGCTCACATCTCGATCCTTCACCACGCGATGGGCCCGAACAACACGATCGTGACCGCGTGCGCCGCGGGGACCCAGGCCGTGGGCGAAGCTTTCCGCCTGATTGCCCGAGGGGATGCCGACATCATGCTGGCCGGCGGCTGCGACAGCCGGCTCGACCCGCAGCTCCTCGTGGCCTACCACGCGATGAAGACGGTCAGTTCCTCGGTCCGGACGCCTTCGGAAGTCTCGAGGCCTTTCGACGGCGAGCGGGATGGCTTCGTGCTCGGCGAGGGGGCCGCGGTGCTCGTCCTCGAGAGCTTGCAACGGGCCAAGCGGCGGAAGGCGACGATCTACGCCGAGGTCACCGGCTATGGTTCCTCGTTCGACGCCTACGGGATCACTCGCCCTGAGCCGGAAGGCAAGGGGGCGGCGATCGCCATGAAGGCCGCCCTGAAGGAAGCCCGGGTCGATGCCTCCGCGATCGACTACATCAACGCTCACGGCACGAGCACTCGGCTGAACGACCTGATGGAGACAGTCGCCGTGAAGCGGGTCTTCGGCCATCGGGCCGCGTCGATCCCGATGAGCTCCCAGAAGTCGATGGTCGGCCACCTGATTGGGGCCTCGGGCGCACTCGAAGCGGCCGCGACCGCCATGTCGCTCCAGCGTGGCGTGATCCCGCCCACGATCAACCAGGCGACACCCGACCCCGCCTGCGACCTCGACTACGTCCCGAATACGGCGAGGGAGATGCCCTTGCGGACCGCCATCTCCAACAGCTTCGGCTTCGGGGGCCAGAACGCCTCGCTCGTCATGTCGCACTTCTGACGGCCCACGAAAGGTGGAACCGCTCGGCCCGCGAAGTCTCGCGGGCCGAAGTCTTTTCCGGGTGATCCCTCAAAGGCCCTCGGCCTTCGAGCGCACGAGGGCCGACAACTCCCGCTCAATTCGGCCGAAGACTTCTCCCCAGTCTCCTTCCATCGACTGTCGGAACAGTCGCATCGAAGGATACCAAGGGCAATCCTCGCGGTGCTCCATCCACCGCCATTCGGCCACCGACGAGAGCGCGACCCAGACCGGCGCCCCCAGGCTCCCGGCCAGATGCGCCACCGACATGTCGGCCGTCACCACCAGGTCGAGGTTACGGATCACGGCGGCGGTCTCATTGAAGTCGGTCAACGCCTCGGCCCCCGAGGTTTCCAGGTCCTCGACCGAGAAGTTGCCCGCATTCTCGAGGAGTTGCTCGACGCCGAAGCCCTTCTGGAGACTAATCAGTCTCACGCCCTCCAGTCCGGCCAGGCCGGCGTAGTGCGCCAGGGCGAATGACCGGCGACGGTCCATCCGATGCTTGGGATTCCCTTGCCAGGTGATCCCGACTTTGAATTCCGTCCGTCCTCCGAGCCGACGCCCCCAGCTCTCGACGCGTTCGGGCGAGGGAGAGAGGTAAGGGACCTCGGCAGGCAACGTCTCGAGCGTCGTCCCGAGGATTGCCGGGAGGCTCATCAGTGGGGCGTGGCAGGAGAATCCGCTCGCGGTCATCCCCGGAGGGATGATCCGATCGATCCAAGGGCAACTCGCGAGGAGGCTCGCCAGTGGCTCCGGGCAGAGGAGGGCGACTATGCCCCCTTTCCGCTTGACATCCCGGGCGAAACGGAGGAACTGGAGAGTGTCTCCGAATCCCTGCTCGGTGTGCAGCAGGATCGTCCGACCCGCGAGATCCTGGCCATCCCAGAGGGGCAGCCCGAACGTCGGCATCCCTCGGCCCGGGCACTTCCACCGCCACTCGTATTCGGGCCAGCCGCGAGCGAAGTCGCCTCGGGCCAGCCAGACCGCCGACCGGTTCCGCCTCGCCTCCGCGAAGTCGGGATCGAGCCGCAACGCCTCGTGGTAGCACGCCAACGCGTCGTCGAACCGCCCCATCCGGGCATACGTCATCCCGAGGCCGTTGTGGGCACTCGGCCAATCGGGGCGAAGCTGAAGCACACGACTGAGCCGGTCGATCGCGAGCTCATAGTGTCCTCGGCCCGAGAGCATGATCCCCAGGTTCAGCTCGACGTCCGGCGAGTCGGGCCGGAGTTCGATCGCTCGTCGGTAGCAATCGTCCGCCTCGTCGGCCCGCTTCTGCTCCCAGAGGGCATTCCCGATGTTATTCAGGATGTCGGCGTCGTCGGGACGCAGTTCAAGGGCACGGCGATAGTAGCGTTCGGCCGCCTCGCTCTCTCCTTTGCCCCAGATTGCATTACCCAGGTTGTTCCAAATGTCGGCATCGTCGGGGCGGAGTTCCCGGGCGCGGTGGAGACAGACCATGGCCTCATCATATTCGCACAATTTCAAAAGGGACAAACCCAGGCTGAAGTACGTCTCGGCGGTGCCGGGTCGGAGCTCCTCCACCTGGCGCGCGTAGTCCATCGCCTCCTCGCGCTTGCCAAGTGCCGCGAAGATGTCGGCGAGGTTGCTGTGGACCTCGACGGAGTCCGGCCTGAGCACGAGCGCGCGACGGTAGTACGACAGGGCGTCTTCGTCGCGACCGAGCAGCCGGAGAACGTTCCCCAAACTATTGTGGATGGCCGCCGAGTCCGGCCGAAGCCGGAGGGCTTGCCCGTATCGCTCGAGAGCTTCGTCGGCGCGGCCCGACTGCCTCAGGGAGTGGCCCAGATTCGTGAGGACTTCGGCTTGTTCGGGCACGAACACGAGGGCCTGCTCGTAGGCTTCGACCGCGTCGTCCCACCTGTCCTGGGCCGCGAGCGACAGGCCGAGGAGATTGAGGGCCGGCGCGTCTCCAGGCCGCAGGGCCAACGCCCTTCGATAACTCATCTCGGCCTCGGCCCAACGTGATCGAGCCGCGAGCGTGAGTCCCAGGTTGAGATGCGCCTCGGGCCAGTCGTCTTCGAGGCGTACGGCCGTTTCCGCGATGAGAATCGCTTCGTCGATTCGTCCCAGGATCCGGAGCACGTTGCCGAGGTCGCTTTGAACTCGGGCCGACTCCGGACGGAGTTCGGCCGCTCGCCGAAAGGATTCGACGGCATCGCCCGCTCGACCGACGACCACGAGGGCAATGCCTAGGCTCGTTAGCGTCTCGACCCGATTCGGTTCGAGGAACGCAAGGCGTCTCAGGTCTTGGATCGCCTCGATGTGTCGGCCCTGCGCCATCAGCTCATTCGACCGTCGGAGCAGGACCTCGGATTCAACGGGTCCGGTGTGCGGTCGGGACTTCGTCAACAGTTCCTGAGTCGGTGACATGGACCCGATCCTCCTCGACAGGCCGACGGCGCTGCCCCTTGGCGAGACTCCCCAGAAGATCCGGAGTCGTTCCGTTCGATCACCCGAAGGCTAAAACCTCGGGCACGCTTCGAGCCGGCTTCCACCCCTCGACCAGCCAGTCCTCCCCGTTGTCGGCGGAGAGTAAAGCCGGACCGGCCGGAACTTCCAACCCCAAGTTGGTGGTCGCGAGTTGGGCTCGTCGGTAAACCTGGTCGACCTTGACCGATTCGGATCGACGGGATAGCTTTCCGCAACTTCGTAAGAGGAACCCGCTCGACCTTGGAGGCGAGGCAAGTGATGCGACGGACCGCACTGGCAACCGCGCTATTCGCGGGATTGACGGGCGCTGGCTGCATGACGACCGGACCGGTCGCCGGGACGGCGCTGAGCGTCACGGGCTTCAGCTACGCCGCAGGCCGCGCAACCCAGGATTTCGCCCTTCCGGCGCCGACCGTGCAGTCGGCGATCACGACGGCGATGGAAGACCTGCGGATGCAGTCGACCAGCCAAACGTCCGAGGCCGGCGCCATGATTCACCACGGCACCACGGCCGACAATCGCCGCGTGACGATCCACGTCCGGCCCAATCCGGGCGCGACCCGCGTGAGCGTCCGAATCGGCTGGTTCGGCGACGAGCCGCTCTCGAAGGCCCTCATGGATCGGATCGGGGTCCGACTCGGAACGTTGCCCCCGACCGCCATCCCCACCGACCCACCGAGCGAGCCCGGCTCGAATCCTTACTTCTCCAAGAGTGCGATTCCCGACTCCGTCATGCTCCGAGACCAAGCCGACGCGATCTATCGAGACTCGCCAGTCCCTTAAGGTACCGGTTTCTCGACGACTTCGAGTCCTCGAAACGCTTCGACGAATCCCCGTCGGTCATGCGCATTCAAACAATCATATCGCCGTTCTTACAATAGCGATCGAACCTGCGCCGTCCCTCCCCTCGGCCCGGAACGGATCCTGAGCGCGAAGTCAACGGCCGCGCCCAGCCCGTCCCATTCTCGCATGATCTGCTCTGCGCAAGCCGCATGGATGATCTCCAGGCCGACACAAGGCCGTGGCGAAGCTCACGAGCCTCGAAGGGTGTGGGCAGGACAGCCATCGGCGCGCGTTCCACGCTCGATCACCCGACGACGCATCGGGTCGCCGGTGCGACGATCAATCGCATCCCCGAGACGCCTCGACCTGACGGGGGCAATCGCTGTCGAGATCGACAACAACGCCCTCGGACCGGCAAGGGCGTACGCACAACGGTCGATCCTTAATAAAGGAGTCCCGGCGAATCTCAATCGGCCGGAGACCACGCCTTGTAAAAAATCATGCATCACCGCCGGCTGGCTTCGATCGGCGATGGCCTAGCGGTTACGAATGATTGTTTTCAGGTTCCTAGACGTTCAAAAAGCAAACGCCTTCAAATAGCACTTCGTGAAATCGAATGCTTATGAAAATGGATTCGGCGGGCTTGAGGACTTGATCCGAGGGGAGGAGAAGGGCGAGTGAAAGGCCAACCGCGGCCCGCGACGTCTCGGCATCCTGCCAGGACGGCGCGCGGGCCGTGTGGCCATTCTCCCGAGAGATGGAGACTCGACACGAGGCCGAGACCCTTCCCTCACGGTAGAGGATCGAACCCGGCGATAGCATCCCTGCCGACCAGGAATCGAGCCTGATTTTTTCTAGCGAACTCCACGCCACGACGAATGAGAGGCGTGGTTCAGAACAAGGGTGGGATGAGAATCAATCTACATCGAAAGATTGGAGCACGACTCAGAGGCGAAGCGAAGAGTGTCGTGCTCGCAGGACGGTCGCCAAAATACGATGAGATCGCCGATCAGTCAACCCTCTCACCGCGACTTTTCCCGAGAATTCTCCGGATCCGGCGCGTTCGCGAATGCCTGAATGGCCGTGAGATCATAACTCACATACAGTTGCGAAACCGAGGCGGCGAGGGCTATCGAGGGCTTGCGGCCGAAGCCTTGGAGTGCGATGGTCGGACCTGTCGCGGATCCCGATCCAGGAGTACACGAGGATGTCGGTCCACATCGGCTTCGATCACTATACGATCGCCCATCGGGCGCATTCGGCCCGGACGACGCTCGAGTTCGCCAAGGCGCATGGGTTCGACGGGGTCCAATTCCTCGACCCCTCGGCATTCGATCTCGAGTTGGCCCCGGACGCCCTCGAGGAGCACCGCCGACTGGCGGACTCGCTCGGGCTCTACCTCGAGGTGGGGATCCCTTCGCCGAACCCGGTGAGGCGTTCGCGCGAGTTGGGATGCGAGGTCGACACAACGGCGCACGCGCGGACGCTCGCCGTCCAGATCGAGGCCGTGGCCGCACTCGGGGCCCGCCACGCCCGCGCCTATCTAGGCGACCGCCATGATCGATTCCGGACCGATGTCCGCTGGAAAACGCAGCTCGAGGGGTCTCTCGCGGTCCTGGGTCGCCTCGCCCCCAGGCTCCGCGAGTTGGGGGTCCGCGTCGCGCTCGAGACCCACGCCGACGCCACCGTCGACGAGCTCCTCGACGTCGTCGACCAGCTCGGCGAGGACGTCGCCGGAGTGACCCTGGACACGGGGAACCTCCTCATGCGGCTCGAGGAGCCCGTCAGGGCCGCAGAACGGCTCGCGCCCCTGGTCCTGGCCACGCACGTCAAGGACGCCGTCCTGGCGTTCACCCCTCGAGGCCTCTGCTGGCAGGCCAGGCCCGTCGGCTCCGGGATCGTGCCGATCCCCGACGTCCTCGCCCCCTTGATCCGGGCCAATCCGGGGCTTCGGCTCTCGATCGAGCTCCACCCGAGGACCTACGACCTGCCGATCTACGATCCGACCTGGCTCGCCTTCTTCCCCCGACTCCGCCCCGACGCCCTCGCCTCAGTCGTCCGCTACGCCGCCGCCTGCGAGCGCCGATTTGCCGAAGGCTCCCTCGCCAGGCCCGGGACCATCGAAGCCGTCCCCTGGGCCGAACGCGACCTCGACTGGTTGGCCAGCTCGCTCGGATACCTCAGATCGGTCGCGCCGGTAGTGGCGCGGATCGAATCCTGAGTCGGACGGGGGAAGAAACACGAAATCGCATGATCAAAATTAACAATTTAATCGTCGATCCCAATTTCACTGCGGCCCCCAAGTCAAGCCGCCGGGGCCCGCGTGGCGGCGATGCTCGCGATCAATCGTTATCAATCGATTGTTGATAATAGAGTTTGAGATAACTTTCGTATCGTCCGAAATGGATCTGTCCCCAGTGCACGGCATCCTTGACGGCGCACTCGGATTCGTGGGTGTGGGAGCAGTCTGGGAACTTGCAGAGCGGGATGTAGGGCCGGAACTCGACGAAGTGCCCCTCGACCGCCCCCGGGTCGACCCCCCAGAGCTCGAACTGCCGAAGGCCAGGCGTGTCGACGACGTGGGCGCCGGAGTCGAGGCGAATGAGCTCCGCGGTCGTCGTCGTGTGCTTCCCCTTGGCGGTCCAGCCGGAGACCTCGCGGATTCGCAGATTCAAGCCGGGCTGGATCGCGTTCAGTAGCGAGCTCTTGCCGACGCCGCTCTGGCCAGAGAACGCGATCGTCCCCTCCGAGAGCATGGAGCGGAGCCGTTCGATCCCGAGGCCGGTCGCCGCCGAGGTGGCGAGCGTCTCATAGCCGAGCTGAGTGTAGAGGCCGATGATCCACTGGTAGGGCGCCAGGTCGACGAGGTCGGCCTTGTTCAGGACGATGACCGGGCGCACGCCACCGGTCTCGGCGGAGATCAGGTAGCGGTCGATCAGCGGGAGCTTGAGCCCGGGCTCCTCGAAAGCGGAGACGATGAGCACCTGGTCGATGTTGGCCGCGATCACGTGTTCGCGGCGTCGATACCCGCGCGTGATCGTACTACGCCTCGCCTCGATCTTTTCGATAAGGCCCTCCTCGCCCGAGGCCACGGCCGGCCTGAACCAGACCTGGTCGCCCGCCGCGATGACGTTCCGCCCATCGATCGCCATGGTCTTGAGGATGCCGCGAACGTGACAGGAGTGGGCGTGACCTTCGGCATCCTCGACGATCGAGAGCAGCCCGTGGACCCGGACGACACGGCCAGGGACACAATTCGAGAGGTCCACGGCGCGGCGTTCCGGGGACTGAGAGTCGGACCCGGCGTCGCTGGCGTCGGTGATGATCGTCCGATGTCGCGAGAGATCCCCCTTGGCACGGACTCGCTCGCCGGCCGCGGGCTCGACGCGCGGACCCCCTTCCTGGGAGAAGCTCCGGGTCAGGTCGTTGGCCCGCGTCCGCTTCTGCCGGTTCTTCTTGAACGCGACCCGGACCTTCTTCTTCTTCGACACACACACCGCCTTTTCCTTGGGAAGAGCTGAATGCCGCCTACCGTCGCGTCACGACTTGATTCCGAGTATGCCGAGGCCGCTTTCATTATTCTCAGCCGCGAACGACTCACTCTCCTCCCCCGGTAGGCGAGGCACTCTTGCCCCACTTTTGCTGCGGGAGTTGAGGCAAATGCCGCAGGTCCGGAGTGCTCCGCTCTTACCGGGGAAGCTGAGACAAATTTTGCGGGGCAGGAGCGCCCCACCGACCGGGGGGATCATCTTCCTACGAATCACGCGGTTCGGGATAGCCCCAACGCCTCGCGTTGACGCATATCACTACGGCGATGGTAGACGACCCCCGGCGGCCCTTCAACGGCTCGTCGCGACCATCCGCGAATGCGGAGATCCAAACGACCCAAGAGAGGCCATAAGGGCTCGAGGATGGATGACCAGGTCCGGAGCGGGCCCATCTCACCGGGACGGGCCCGCTCCCGAGTCGGTGGGGCTCAGCGGGCGTGCAACGGGCGACGTCCCGCGGATCGGTCGCCGTTCGTGTTCACCGCCTCGGTAAGGACCTGCAAGGCCCGTTTCGGGTTCGACGTGTGGAAGATCCCGAGCGACTTGCCCGTTGCCGAGGCGCTCGACGCGTAGGCATACTCGATGTTGATGTGCTCTTCGGCGAGGCGCTCGAGGATGCGGGACAGGGCTCCGGCTCGATTGTCCATCGAGACGGCCAGGACTTCGATGCTCGTGAATTCGGCCCCCAGGGTGTTCAAGACCTTCTTCGTCCGGTCCAGGTCGTCGGTGACGAACCGGAGGACGCTGCGTTCCGAAGCGTCCATCACGGACAGCGCCTGGATGTCGATCTTCTCGTGCGCCAGCGCCGAGCAGATCTTCGCCAGGCGACCGGGCTTGTTTTCCAGGAAGGCCGTCACTTCTTGCACGAATACCATCGGATCATCTCCCCAAAACCAGGATCATGACCAAACGCGTGCGAACCCGTCTCGAGACCGTTCCTCCCTGTCCCTCATCCGCGACCTGAAGTCGCCGCCAATCGGCGCGACCGGATCAGGCGAGCCGCCCCGGCGGACCCACGTGGTGTGCAGGCGCGTCGTCCGATACCGCATCAGGTCAGTCGGTGGGGGGACCGACCCACCGACATCCGCGGGCTGGTGATCGTCTCACCTCCGGTTTCTACGCAGAGCCGGCGCGAATGGACCATCCGAAGTCGGCCGGCTCTTTGCGTTTTCTCAGTCGAGATCTCGACGTCGACGTCCACCCTGAGGCGGGGTCGGTGCTCCCGGAACTCCCTTCGGAGTTCCCGGTGCCCCCGCGGCGGGCTTCGCCGCGTCCCCTGCCTTCGGGTCAGGCTCGCCTTCGAGCAGCGACTTGGGCAGGAGATTCGAGGCCAGTGCGTTCAGGATTTTCGGGCTGAAGAGCGAGGGGAATGCCTCTCGCATGACGATCCGGATCCCCTGGTCGTCCGACGCGATGGCGAACGTGCTCTGGAAGAGCAGTTCCTTGATGGATTCGGCGGAAGGGAGCTTATCCGGGTCGATGTTGAACTCCACGACCCCCACCGTCGCCTTGGCGTTGTTAGCCCCGCCCGGTTGATTGAGAGGCGCCTGCCCTCCCGGCGGCCGAGCTCCAGGTCGGCCGAACTCGGCATCGCGACGCATCAGTTGCTCCCGGCTGGCGCCGGGAGGAACGAAGCCGGCGCCGGCCGCGGGTTGCCCCGGCGGACTCGAGGCTCCCGGACGCGAACCTCCTCGGGGGTCGTTGCCGGGCGCCCCTGGGGCACCGGCGACGGCCTGCCTCGTCAAGATCAGCGTGTTGATCGTCGCCTGGACCTGCCCCGGGAGCCCAGCCAGTTCCTCGGGAAGCGTGTCGCGAGGATCGCCGAGGCTCAGGAAATTCAGGCCGTCCGGCAGCAGGTCGAAGGCGGTGGTCAGTTCGTCGGTGGGGGCCCAGGACTCACCCTTCTTGATCTCCAACGCTTGGCGGGCCGACTCCGGAGAGACCGACAGCGCGATCTCCTTCTCTCCGAGACGGACCGTCGGGCGTATACCCGGGGGGAGCTTGCCGAGCTCGCTGGGCAGGCTGAAGACGAACGAGCGTGTCTGCCCCGGCATCAGGCGAAACTCGGGCGTCGGCACGCGGTCTCCCTTGCGCCTGGCGGTCTTCGAGGCGGGGCGACCGGCCCGCCCCGGCTCGTCCGCCTCGGCGTCCTCGGCGGGCGTGAACTTGGCCCGGAGCTGCTGATTGACGAAGATCATCAACCCGTCGAGTGCGGGCCCGAATGTGACGGAATTGTCGACGTCCACGAGGAAGGTGTAGCGCGGTATCTGGATGATGCCCAGCATGGCCGACATCGCGCCATACGCCCCCGCGAACGCCTCGGGCAGGACCGGCGGCTCGGCCTCGCTCTTGGCGGCGGAACCGGGCGCGATGTAGAAGGCGATCTTGGGGCCGAGGTGGGCCAGGACATCCTTGCGGAGTTGGAGACGCGACTTGGTCTTGAGAGTCTCGACTCCTTGGTTCAGTGCCCGCAAGATCGGAGGGGGGAGCGCCCCGTCTCCTTTCGTAAGCAGGTCGAAGGCCTTGGCGAGATTCAGTGAGACGACGACGAAGGCGTCGATCTCCGCGGGCATCGGCGGGAGCGACTTGCGGTCGAAGGTCGGCCCATCGAACAGGGAAAGGAGCCCCTGGCGAGGCTTGGGCGACCCGATCCGGACTACGCTCATCAACGCCTCGTCCGAGAAGCCCCAGCGGACGTCGAGCTTCTGGGCCCCGGAGAGGGCTGTCTTCACCGGGGTGCTCTCGAGGATCCGAGGCTCCACGAAGCCGAACGCGACGGGTTCGAACCGGTCTTCGGCCTTGCTCAGCTCCACTCGAGACGGGTGCTCGACGGCGTTCGGATGTTTCCCGTCGATGACCTCGCCGACGAAGTCGGCCGTTTCGGGGAGGTCATCGACCGCGATCAGGTCTTCGCCTTCTGCCCACCAGGTCCACTTCCGAGCGGCGTTCGTCCCGGTCATCAGGACGAGGGATCGGCCGCTGGGACGCTTGGAGAGTTCGGCCTTTCCGGGCATGCGGGAAAGCATCACCCGACTGAAAAGCGCCCGGGCGTCCTTCCGGGCCGCCGACCGGATCACGAGGGCGCTGACGGGCTTCCCGGACTGCTTGGAGGGGACGAACGACGTATAAACAAAGCCGTTGTAGGCCAAATGTTTGAGCATCTTGACGACGTCGGCACCGGTCACCTTGCGATTGGCACCATCGCCCTTGTTCATGTCGAACACTTGGGCCCCGAGGTCCTCGAGCATGGCCCCGAGTGTCGTCTCATTCAGGAGACGGAAGGCCGCCGTCTTCTTCCAGGACTCCTCGTGGGATGCGAGCCCGCTGAACTCCAGATAGAGGACGAGGTTCTCGCCGGGGATGTAGCGGGCGAGGGGCCGAGTGTCGGGCGGGGGAGGAGGAGTCGCGCTCGCCGTGGCCGATGGTGGTGCGGCGGAGGCCGAGCCGACGACCAACGTCAGCATCAGGACGCCGAGTGAGGACCGAACGAGGCGCCAACGAACCGGATTTCGTCGCACGAGGGCGGTCCTTTCGCGAGGATCCTGTGGCGGGCCGAAGGAAGAGCCAAACTCAGGAGCCGGGAGGAATGTTGCGGGTGAGCCGATGGCCGTTCGCGTCTCGGGAGATCGGATCTCCCGAAGGGGAACGAGGGCTTTCTCGTCCAAAGTCAGCTCGCCCTTACAACTGGCATCCTATAAGCCAGGAAGTCCCCGCGCCAACACCCCACTTCGCCGAAAGTCTCCGAGATCGCGCGTGGACGGAGCCCGAGTGGAATGCCCCGATGCCAACGGCTTGATCCACCCCATTCCTCGAGCTCATGGGCTCGCTGGGCCAGGGGAAGACGAAGCTCGTTCGATGCTTGACAGTCCCCGAGCGAATCCTCTACGATACCTCGCGCCCGTTCATTTTTTGGACCGGATTCGTGGAGGCGAACAGTCCTTTGGGATGGGCCGGCGAGCGTTGAAGAACCCGGAGTCCGACCTCCCCTTCAAACGTTCGATCGCCGGCTCTCGCCGGACGACCGACGCGCGATCGATCACGAAGGTTTGCTCGGGATGCGGGGCGTCGGGGCGAGCGGCCCGGTCCCCGGCATCCCGTCGTCGTTACCCTCCCGGCCTCGCCGAACTCCGGCCCCGTGGTTTCCGAATTGGAGAGCCCCGCATGCGGATTGCCTTGGACGCGATGGGGGGCGATCATGCCCCCGGCCCGATCGTCACCGGCGCCATCGAGGCCGTCCACGATCAGCCGGACCTGACCGTCGTGCTCGTCGGCGATCGCGAGCGGATCGAGGCCGAGCTGCAGAAGGTCCCCGACGCGCCCCGCGACCGCTTGGTGATCGAGCACGCCAGCCAGGTCGTCGGCATGGACGAGAAGCCGGTCGAGGCGCTCCGGAAGAAGCGGGACAACTCGATCTCGAAGTGCTGGGGCCTGATGGCCACCGGCGACGTCAAGGCCGTCGTCTCGGCCGGCAACACCGGTGCCATGGTCGCCTCGGCCCTCTTCAACGCCAAGATGTTCCTCCCCGGCGTCCGACGCCCGGGGATCGCCGCGATCTTCCCCTCGCATCGAGGCCCGATCGTCATCATCGACGTCGGCGCCAACATGAACCCGAAGGCCGAAGACCTCTATCAGTACGGCGTCATGGGGGCGATCTACGCCGAGGCGATCCTCGGCGTGAGCGAGCCCAAGATCGCCCTGATGAACGTCGGCACCGAGGACGACAAGGGGACCGACCTGACCAAGGCCACCCGTGCCCTCTACCAGGCGAGCCCCGTCGCGAGCCAGTTCATCGGGAACGTCGAAGGGCGTGACATCTACGAGGGGAACGCACGGGTGGTCGTCTGCGAAGGGTTCGTCGGCAACGTCCTCCTCAAGGCGGGTGAGGGGGCCGTCGAGTTCCTCTTCGCCTCGCTCAAGGGCGAGCTCGCCAAGCTCCTCCCGAGCCTCCCGCCCGAGGCCGGCCAGGCGATCATCGGCAGCCTCAAGGGCCTCAAGACGCAATTCGAATACCAGGAGTTCGGCGGCGGACCGCTCCTCGGGATTCGAGGCGCGTGCATCATCTGCCACGGTGCGTCGGGCTCCAGGGCGATCAAGAACGCCCTCCGAGTCGCCGCGACCATGGCCGACGACAAGGTCAACGCCTTGATCGTCGAACGCCTCGCCGCCGAGCACGGCGTCGCGGAATAGTCGAGTCGAGCCGACTAAGGGCCTGTCGGGGAGACTTCGAGGTTGCCCCGCAGGCTCTCGAAAAGACGCGCTCCCACCCTTTCCCTTTCGCCCGCCAAAGGCCTCGAAGCCGACGCCGTTGGTTCTGTTTTTGGACAGCCTCACGAGGTTAGCGCCCGATGCCGAAAATCGCCTTCCTTTTCCCCGGACAAGGGGCCCAAGCCGTCGGCATGGGTCGCGAGCTCGTGGCCGAGTTCGCGGAAGCCCGCAAGCTCTTCGATCGCGCCGCGGAGATCCTTGGCTTCGACCTGTGGAACGTCTGCGTGGAAGGACCGGCCGACGCCCTCGAGGCGACCGACGTGAGCCAGCCTGCGATCTTCGTCGCCAGCCTCGCCGCCCTCGAAGGGTTGAAAGCGACCGATCCCGAGGTCGTCGCGAAATGCGAAGGGGCCGCCGGCCTCAGCCTCGGCGAGTACACCGCCCACGTGTTCGCGGGGGCCATCGACTTCGAGACCGGGCTGAAGACTGTGCGACGCCGGGGCGAGGCGATGCAGGCCGCGGCCCTCGCCACTCCGAGCGGTATGACCAGCGTCCTGGGTCTTGACGAGGCTGCCGTCGACGAGCTCTGCAAGCGTGTCGCCCCCCAGGGGAGGCTCTGGAAGGCCAACCTTCTCGGGCCGGGCAACATCGTCGTCTCGGGCGAGAACGAGGCCCTGGCCCAGGTGGAGGCGGTCGCGACCGAGCTCGGAGCGTCTCGGGTCATCCCCCTGAAGGTCGCCGGGGCCTTCCATTCCGAGCTGATGAAGCCCGCCGACAGCCAACTCGCGGAAGCCCTGGCGGGGGTCACGATCAACCCGCCGAAGGTCCCGGTCTACTCGAACGTCGACGCCTCGCCGCATTCCGAGGCGGATGATATCCGCCGGACCCTCATCGCGCAGGTGGTCGGCGAAGTCCGCTGGGAAGACTCGATGCGCCGGATGCTCGCCGATGGCTTCGATACCTTTTACGAGATCGGCCCCGGGCGGGTCTTGACCGGCCTCTTGAAGCGGGTCGACCGCAAAACACCGTGCACGAGCGTGCCGGCCCGCTGAGCGTCGGCCCCGGTGAAATCGACGTCCACCGAATTTTGCTCACTTGTTGAAACCAGGGGGGCGTCCCGACGGCCAGCCTCCGGAGCATGGCAAGCCCTTCGCGCATTCTTGATTTGGGGTTGAACGGCCAAGTCAGCGGGGATTATAACCAGTCCAACCCCCATCCCGGATGAAGATTCCGGCGAAACGAGCCCCCCGCAGCGGAGGATGTTCCGAACATGGCCAGCGGCGAAACGGTGCAGGGATGTCGAGTCGACCTCAACGGCCAGGTGGCACTCGTCACCGGTGCCTCGCGGGGGATCGGACGGGCGATCGCGATCCGGCTAGCCGCATGTGGGGCGACCGTCGCGGGCGTCGCGAGGACGTTGCAGGGGCTTGAGGGAACGCTCCAGGCAATCCGGGATGCCGGCGGTGTCGCGGAAGGGTTCGCCGCCAACGTGGCGGACTCGGCCGACGTCAATCGAGTCGTCGAAGAAGTCGAAGCGAAATTCTCCAAGATTCATGTCTTGGTGAATAATGCCGGCGTGACCCGAGACGGCCTGATGCTGCGGATGGAAGAAGACGCCTGGCAGGAGGTCATCGACACCAACCTGAAAGGGACGTTTCTCTTCTCAAAGGCCGTTGGCGCCATTATGATGCGAGGCCGTTACGGCCGCATCATCAACGTGAGCAGCGTCTCCGGTCTGGTGGGTAACCCCGGTCAGGCCAACTACTCCGCGAGCAAGGCGGGGGTCATCGGATTCACCCGGACGATCGCCCGGGAACTCGCCCCGCGAAACATCACGGTCAACGCGGTCGCCCCGGGATTCATCACCACGGACATGACGGACGTCCTGCCCGAGAAGATCAAGACCGAGGTCAAGGAGCGCGTCCCGGTCCGGCGACTCGGCAATCCCGAGGACATCGCCGACCTCGTCTGCTACCTGGCTGGCCCCGGGGCCAGCTATCTGACCGGTCAGGTGATCGCGGTCGACGGCGGGATGACGGCCTGAGCGTGGGGTCGATGGGGCCCCGAGTTGTCGAAGGCGTGTCGGAGGTGAGTCCTCGCTTTCGACGACTCCGTGGACATTTGAGTCGGGGGTTGTTAGCTTCGGACGTCTTACGGCTCACTCTCTCCCTTGGGATTGACGTCGTGACGCGGTTTGACCGATAAGGTTGGGGACATCCTCGTGGCGCCGGCTGTGGCTCGGCTTCCGGTGGCTCGGCCGAGGATTTTTTCAGTGCCATGCCGACGAACGACCCTCATTGCCGGATCCCGAACCGTTACGACACGGTGTGAGGGCCGGCCTTGACTCGAATTCGAGAATACGATCAGGAGATTCGCCCGTGTCCGTGGAAGAACGCGTGATCGAAATCGTGAGCGAGCAAATGGGCGTCGCCAAGGACCAGGTGACCCGCGAAACCTCGTTCGTCAACGACCTGGGTGCCGACTCCCTCGACACCGTCGAGTTGGTGATGGAGTTCGAGGAAGAGTTCGACATCACGATCCCCGACGAGGAAGCGGAGAAGATCCAGACCGTCGGCCAGGCGATCCAGTACATCGAGGAACACAGTAAGTAAAATGGGTATGCCACGCCGAGTCGTCATCACCGGCATGGGGGTGGTTACGGCGCTGGGCGACACGCTGGACGGGTTCTGGTCGTCGCTTTGCGAAGGCCGGAGCGGCGTCGGGCCGTTGACCCTCTTCGACACGACCGACTTCAAGGTGCACTTCGGCGGCCAGGTGCGCGACTGGGATCCCGTCGCGCGTTTCGGCGCCAAGGAAGCACGCCACCTCGACCGTTTCGCCCAGTTCGCCATGGCCGCCAGCATCTCGGCGGTCGCCGACTCGGGTATCGATTTTTCGAAGTATCAACCGCATAGCTGCGGGGTGATCATCGGGTCGGGGATCGGTGGGCTCAACGAGTTCGAGACCCAACACGCGACCATGATCGCGAAGGGTCCGTCGCGGATCAGCCCGTTCACGATCCCGAAGCTGATGGTCAACGCCGCCAGTGGGCAGGTCTCGATCCGTTGGGGCCTCCGCGGCCCGAACACCGCGATCGCGACGGCCTGCGCCTCGGCGGCCAACGCCATCGGCGACGCCTTCAAGGCCATCCAGTTCGGCCACGCCGACGTGATGATCACGGGCGGCAGCGAGGCCGCGATCACGCACATGGGCCTCGGCGGGTTTGCGTCCATGCGGGCCCTGTCGACCCGGAATGACGATCCAACCCGCGCCAGCCGCCCATTTGACCGCGACCGCGACGGTTTCGTCCTCTCCGAAGGGGCGGGGATCTTGATCCTCGAAGCCGAAGAAGTCGCCCTCGCTCGCGGGGCTCGCATCTACGCCGAGATGCTCGGATACGGGATGTCGGCCGATGGCTCGCACATCACCGCACCCGACGAGGAAGGTCGAGGGGCGGCCCGAGCCATGTCCCTCTGCCTCGCCGACGCCCAGTTGGCCCCCGAACGCATCGATTACATCAATGCGCACGGGACCAGCACCGGCCTCGGCGACCTCGCCGAGACGATCGCGATGAAGTCGGTCTTCGGCCCTTACGCCAAGGAACTGAAGGTCTCGAGCACCAAGAGCGAGCTCGGGCACCTCCTCGGTGCCTCCGGCGGGGTCGAGTTGATCGCCTCGACCTTGGCGATCCACACCGACGTCCTTCCGCCCACCATCAACCTCGAGCATCCCGACGAGGGCTGCGACCTCGACTATATCCCCAACGTCGCTCGCGAAGCCCGCGTCGACCACGTGATGTCCAACAGCTTCGGCTTCGGCGGCCATAACGCCAGCCTCATCGTCGGCCGTTATCGGCCGCGCTGAGGCCGGTCCCGGCCCTCGATCCGAGTCGCCCGCCTCCCCGAAATGATGCCATCCTCGAATGAACACACCAGCGATTGACCTCCTGGGGGGGCGTGGCGAGACATCTCCCCTCTCCTCGGCCGAAATCCAGCGCTACGCCCGCCACCTCATCATGCCCGAGGTGGCGATGGAGGGGCAGAAGCGGCTCAAGGCCTCGAAGGTGCTCTGCATCGGCACCGGAGGCCTTGGCTCTCCGCTGTCCCTCTACCTCGCCGCCGCCGGCGTCGGGACCATCGGGCTCGTCGATTTCGACGTCGTCGACGTCTCGAACCTCCAGCGCCAGATCATCCACTTCACGGCCGACGTCGGCCGGCCGAAGGTGACGAGCGCCCAGGAGAAGCTCCAGGCGATCAACCCGGAGCTGAATGTCATCCGGCACGAGCAACCGCTCGACAGCAGTAATGCGCTGGGACTCTTCGCCGACTACGACGTCATCGTGGACGGGACCGACAACTTCCCCACCCGCTACCTCGTCAACGACGCCTGCGTCCTGCTCGGCAAGCCCAACGTCTACGGGTCGATCTTCCGGTTCGACGGCCAGGCCTCGGTCTTCTTCCCGCCGCATGGGCCCTGTTACCGGTGCCTCTACCCGGTCCCTCCGCCGCCGGACCTGGTCCCGAGCTGTGCCGAGGGGGGCGTGCTCGGGATCCTGCCCGGCCTGATCGGCGTCGTCCAGGCGACCGAGACCGTCAAGCTCCTGCTCGGCTCGGGCCGTCCCCTGACGGGCCGCCTGCTGCTGTACGACGCCCTCGACATGTCGTTCCGCGAGATGACCGTCCGCAAGAACCCGAAGTGCCCGATCTGCGGGCCGAACCCGACGATCACCGCTTTGATCGACTACCAGGAGTTCTGCGGTGTCCCCGGAGCCCATGCCCCGGCCGAGACGGCTCCCGAGGGCGACACGATCTCCGCAAAGGAGTTGAAAGCCCTCCTCGACCGCGGCGATCGACCCTTCATCCTCGACGTCCGCAACCCCGAAGAGATCGCGATCTGCCGGATACCCGGCACGACTTTGATCCCACTCCCTGAGCTCCCGGCCCGACTCGGCGAGCTCGATCGATCGATCCCGATGATCGTGCATTGCAAGAGCGGGGCCCGGAGCGCCAAGGCGATCACCTTGATGCGCGAAGCCGGCTTCACCCGCCTCCGCAACATGACCGGCGGGATCCTCGCGTGGATTAAGGACGTCGACCCGAGCCTCCCCAACTACTGATCGTCCCCACTGCCGCCAATGGCGAAGGCGTAAGTGTGTCCGGGATTAGGCAGGGCCGGGGAGGGTGATTACCGATAGCCCGCGCCGGGCGGAGCACGCAAACCGCGGCCCGCAATCGCCAGGGCAACCGCGACGGCCAGGCCCAATCCCAGGACGACCAGGCTGAGGAAGCGGATCCCCTGGCGGAAGCCGATGGCAACGCTCTCTGCTGCGGCGAAGGTGCCTAGGACGGTCGATGTCTCCTGCTGAAGCTCCGCCCCCGAGAGACCCCGCTGGCGATAATAATCGGAGACGCGGGCGGCGGCCTCCGCCACAGCGGGCCTCCCCTCGCTCAAGTTGGCCCGGTAGACGTCGAGCGCCCGGTCGGACCAGGCCTTGATGGCCGTGCCCGTCATCGTCGGCAGGATCAGAAGAGGGACGACGAGGGCGACCGCGGCCAGCGATCCTGCATAGAGCATGTCCTTCGGGCTAATGCCTTCCACCTCATCGCAGAGGAACACGGGCGGGAACAGGCCAATGCAACCTCCCCAGCACGCCAGCACGAAGGCCGTGTGCTCCTTGGCCGTGAAGTTGTCGAGGGAGGAGAGCCACCAGAGACAGGCCGAGGACCCGATCACGCCGACGAGCAGCCAGACGTGGCGCAGAGGCCGGCGGTGGAAAACCGTCGTTAGCAGCGTCGTAGCGGCCATCGCCAGTCCGGGGGGGGCCAGCACCCATCCCGCGGTCACGCGTGGGTAGCCTCGAAGTTCAGTCAGATACTGGCCGATGATCGCCAGCACTGCGCCTAGGTTGAGGAGCAGGAGGAGCCGGACCATCATGGCCAAGACGTAGACCCGGCTGCGAAGCAGACGCCGGAGGTTCTCGTCCGGGCTGAATCTCGAGCCTAGCCAGGCCGCCAGCGCGACGGGGAGGATCGCGCAAAGGATCGCGACCACGGCAAACTCGTTCGACGTCCACCCGCCCCACTTGCGATACCACTTAAAGGCGAAGAGCAGGCAGACGACCCAACCGACGAAGGTCGAGACGGCCAACCAATCGACCGGCACCTGCACGGGCCTGGGCGGTCGGTCGCGCTTGAGGTACCGCAACACCGCGACGAGCCCCGCCAGGGCCACGGGCACGTTCATCCAGAAGATCCACCGCCAGGAGGCCCACTCGTTGACATAAGCCGTAACCAGTGGTGTCAATGGCCTGGTGGCGTAGGCACAGACGCCGTAGAAACCGATGGCGATGAGCAGCCGCGCTTCGAACTGCTTGTAGAGAGTCGCCCGGCCGATGGCGATCGTGAGTCCCTTGCCGATCCCCTCCACGAACCGAGCGACGATGAACCCCGGGAGTCCCACGGCCGCACCGCAGAGGAGGTTGCCCGCGGCGAAGAACGCCAGGCCGCAGGCGAGGGCGGTCCTCGCCCCGACCCGGCCCGCGAGCCAGAAGGCCCCGAACAGGCTATAGATGATCCCGACGCCCCAGGCCACGTCGGCCCAGATCATGTCATACTCTTCGGCTTCGATCGCCTTGCGGATGACGTCATCGGTCACCGCGGTCAAGACCAGCGTCTGGTAGACCGTGATCAGCACGAGGAAAATCGCGGCAGCCGCACGGACATGGCCCCGGCCCAGGGGAGCCGGAGGGGAAGGCGATGCGAGGTTCGACGGGGCAGGGTTCGAGGTCACGGTTTCTGCGACCCTCCGACGGCCGCCGAGGGGAGCGGCTCCTTCGGGGGCGACGTCCTGCCCACGCGGTTGTAGCGGGCCTCGAACCCGGCCATGGCCCGGGAGGCCGAGGCCGCCCAGGTGGGATCTCCCTTGCCGTGGGCGATGGCCACTCTTGCCGAGAGGCCGGCGCGGAGCATCGGCCAGCGATCGTCCCGGTCGACCTGGATGCGGACGGGGACGCGTTGGACCACGCGAGTGAACTCCCCCGAGACGACGTTGCGCGGCAAGAGCGCGAACTGCGCCCCCGTCGACTTGTTGATCCACACCACACGACCGGAGAACGGCCTATCGAAGGCGTCGATCACGATCCGGACCGGGTTGCCCGGCGCGACCCCGGGCAGGCGGGTCTCCTCCAGGTTGGCCTCCACGTAGAGAAACTCGGGGTCGTAGAGGCTCAGGATCGTCGCGCCCGCCGGGGCGAAGTCCCCGAGGTGCCGGTATCGCTTGACGACGACGCCCGCCGATGGTGCCCGCACCCGGGTGTATTCCAGCTCGTGCTCGGCGGCCTCCAGGGATCTCACGGCCTCCTCAACGGTCAGCTCCTTCACCCGGATCAGCAATTCCAACTCGTGGATCTGGTCGTAGCCGACCTGCGAGAGATCGACACCTTTGGAAGCTTTCGCGGTGCCCGACTGGGCCGCGTCGAGTGATTGGCGAGCGATGTCGACTTGCGTCCGAGAGACGAGCGCCTTGGCCAGCTTGGCCTCGGCGAGCTCGACCTGGGCCTGGGCCGCGTCGCGGGACTGCGTCGTCTGTTGCTGGCGTTCCTGGGTACTGGCTCCTTGCTGGGCCAGCCTCGAGAATCGTCCGAATTCTTGCTCGGCGAGCGTGAGGCTGGCCCGCGCCGCCTTGACGCCCGCGCGGGCCTCCTCGATGTCCTTCTCCACCCCGTCCCGGGTCAGCTTCAGACCCTCCTCGGCCTTCCCTCGGTCGATGGTCGCGGCCTCGAGCGTACGCCGTGCGAGCTCGACCTGGATCGGCACCTCCTTGCGCGCTCGTTCCAGCCCCGCGTTCTCGCGGACGACCTCCGCCCGTGCCGCCTCCAGCTTCGCGCGGGCCAATACGACCTTGTCGCTGTAGGGAGTCGGATCGATCTCGGCGAGCACCTGGCCAGCCTCGACGTGGTCGTTCTCGTCGACAAAGAACCTGACGATGCGCCCGGCAACCATCTGCGGTGCGATGTTGATGATGTGAGCCTCGACGAAGGCATCATCAGTGAGCGAGTGGGTACGACGGTAGCTCGCCCCGCTCCAGGCCGCCGGGAATGCCAGGGCGGCTGCACCGACCAAGGCGAGCACAATTCCCATTCGAACGAGTCGAGCTCTCGCACGCCCGGCCGGGGTATCGCCCATCAAAGGAGCCACGGCACCCTGGACTTGAGTCGTCTTAGTCGTGTCGACGGCCGGACTGGCTGGCTCAGACATGGCACTCACGCTCGTTCGGTTAAGGACCGCCGAAGGCCAGGGTCGCCGGGGTCGGAGTCTTCCCCATGGCGTACTCCAGCCTGGCGATCGCCGTCAGGTAGGCGTACTGAGAATTCTGATAATTCTGCTCGGCCCGGGTCAGCGAGGCCTGTGCGTCCGTAATCTCCGTCGGGATGGCGTTCCCCTCCTTCGCCCTGAGCTGGACGAGTCGGAGATTCTCGCCCGCCTGCGAGATCGCCGGCCGGGCGTCCTCGATCCCGAGGCGGGCGGCGTCCATCCGCCGATACGCCTCGTTGACCTGGAAGGCGATGGTGTCGGCAATGGACTCGGCCTGGGCCATGGCCTCGCGGAGGCGGGAGTCGGCCACCTGGCGCTCGACGATGCGTCGGCCGCCCTCGAAGAGCTCCCACTCGACGCGGATGAACCCGATCGCGACATCCCCGTGTCCCGAGTTGCTGTTCTGCCGGATGTCGATCAGGTTGCCACCGCCCATCACCTTGGGGGCGAACTGGGCCTTGGCAATCCGGGTCCCGGCCTGGGAGATCTCCACCGTCTTCTTCGCCACCTGAAATTCCCGCCGCTCCCGGATCGCGGCCTCGAGGCAGTCGCCCAGCGTCAGGTGGAACGGTGGTAGGGCGCCGGTCTCGGCCACGCGGATCGGTTCTCCGCATTTCAGGCCGATGGCCAGGTTCAGCGCCGCCATGGCCACGAATTCCGCCTCGACGGCCGCATGCAGTAGCTGGCGGGACTCGGAACGGAAGACCTCGGCCCTGAGTACCGTCTCTCGCTCGACGACCCCTTCGCCTTCCAGCTTCTTGGCGTCGACCAGTTGTTCCTCGGCACGCCGGATGGAATCCTGGGCCGTCGTGCGGAGGGCCTGGGCCTTCAGGACGTCATAATAGGCGACGGACACCTCGTTGGAGACCGTCTGGAAGGCGCGGTCGGTCTGGAGTTGGGCGACGTCGACCGCGAGCCTGGCCTGCTCATGCAGGCCCAGGCGACGGCCGAAGTCGGTGATCAGCCACTGGAGCTTGAAGTCGACGAGCTCGTATCCGGAAGCGACGTGGAAGCCGACCGGAAGGACGCCCGTGGACGGCAGGAACGTGAAGCCGGGCGGGGCTTTGAGCCCCGTCGAGACCGGTATTCCGCCGGCACTGACTTCGTAACCGCCGGCACTGCCGGCCACCCCCGCCGTCGGCAGGAACGTGGAGGCGACGATCTGCCGACGGCCCCGCGCCTGGGCGATGGTCTCTAGATGGGCGCGGAGCCTTGGCTGCAAGCGGAACGCCAGGCCGATCGCCTCCGGCAAACCCAGTGGACGCCCCGCCGCGAGGACGGCGTCGAGCTCGGAATCATCCGGGCTGGTGGGCAGACTGGCACGGGGCGGCTCGTGACGAGTCACACTCGCTTTCAGCGAGGTCCCTTCGAGGGCCGGCGGCAGATCAAGGCTCGCAGGGTCCGGTTTTGCCTGGCGCTCTTCGGGATCTCGCGTCCTTGCCGTTCGCGTCACCATCGGGTCCTTCATCGGACCGCCGACTCGAGCGGGAGCCTCTCCTGATGTCACCGCTTTTTCAGGTTCAAACGACCGCGAGATGGACTCACGCAGGCTGGATGGCGAATTGACGCAGCCCGTGACGATCACCGAGACGGCGATCGATGCCCACGGGCGTGCGGAGGAATACCTGAGCGATGCCCTCCGTGCACCCATCGGATCCATCCTCCACAACCTAGGACTTTAACCCGCCGCGTTGACGCCCCGACGGAGACGCGAAGACTTCAACGTGAATCGATGTCGCGTACTTATTTCGATGCGGGGTGAGCTTCGGTATCATTATCGGAATAAGTGCTCCAAGATTCCAGGGTTTCATCGTGCGACTCCTCGATCGCGGTCATCGAAAATGTCGATGAGGGCCTATTCTTGCAGCGTCATCGACGAGATGACCGATCTCGGCAACCGATGACACAGAAACAGCAATACAAATCAACGATTTCAATATTCTCGATTCATTCTTCGAGAATTCCTCCTTCATAGGGGTTTGGTCCGGCCCCCGCACCTGCCGTCGAATCAGGAGCGGCGGCCGAGGAATCGAACTCGCCCTCGTCGGTATTATCTGACAATGGAAATCCGCAACCTTCGCTGCTTCTTGGCCGTCGCCGAGCTGGAGAGCTTCACCCTTGCTGCCAAGAAAATGCACATGTCGCAATCCAACCTGTCCCGCCACATCAAGGAGCTGGAACTGCGCGTCGGCGTCCCGCTGATCGAACGGTCGGGACGGGGCGTCCGGCTGACGATGGCGGGGAATGTCCTGCGAGATCACGCCTCTCGGGCGATCCGCGTCCTCGACGATGCCATCCCGGCCATCGCCGATCTCGACAACCTGAGCCGTGGCCAGGTCGCGGTCGGGGTCGTGCAGGTCCTGGACCACCTCCTCGTCCCCCGGGTGGTCTCGCACTTCACCCGGGCCCACCCCGGGATCGGAATCAGGGTCGACCGCCTCTGGCAACTGGACATGGAGGCGTCGCTCAAGAGCGGTGACCTCGACCTCGGCATCGGCCTCGACCCGCCGAGGACCCCGGGGGTGGAGTTCGAGCTCCTCCTCAGCACGGATTTCGTGGTCATCGTCCCGGACGGACATCCTCTCGCCGACAAGCCGAGCGTCCGGCTGTCCGAACTGACTCGGGAGTCATTGATCCTGGTGCCGCGGAAAGGGTCGTGGCTGCGGTGGTACACCGACGAGGCGCTCGACCTCGTGAAGGTTGAGCCGAAGTGCTCGGTCGAGTTGGACACGGTCGAGGCGATCCTCGCGGCAATCAGACAAGGCATCGGAGTCGCTTTCTTGCCGCTGGCGGTGCTCGGGCGCGGCCAACCCGGACTTCGGCCGATCGCGGTCGAAGGATCGAAGACGAAGCTCGGCGTCGGACTACTTTGGGGCAAGACCGCGAGCCGCTCCCGGGCGACCGTGGCTTTCGCAAAAGCGACCGCCCAGGTCATCCGCTCGGAAGGGTTGACACCGCTCGGATGATCAGACCGGCTATCCCAGAAAATCCATAAAAAGCAAACAAAGTGATTTTTTCACGTTTTCATATTTTCTACAAAAGGAGCCTAGGGGCATGAGTCAGCTTCGAGTCGCGCTAGTCACGGGTTCGGCGACGGGCATCGGGCGGGCGGTGGCCTGGCGATTCGCGGAGCGGGGATACGCCGTGACGGTCAACTATTCGAGGTCGGCGGCCGAGGCCGAGGAGACCGCCGATGGCGTGCGCCAACGAGGTGCCAAGGTCCTCCTCCAACAGGCAAATGTGGGCGAGGACTCGGCGGTCAAGGCGATGGTCGCGCGGACCGTCGAGGAATTCGGCGGCCTGGACGTCGTCGTCAACAACGCGGCGACGACGTATTTCGTCCCCCATATCGACCTCGATGGGCTCACGGAGCAAGTCTGGGACGACATCTTGAATGTGAATTTGAAAGGGACGTTCTTCGTGAGTCGGGCCGCGATGCCGCACCTCACGGCGCGCTCGGGCAATATCGTCAACATCGCGTCGGTCGCGGGGGTTGCGGGCTCCGGCAGCTCGATCGCCTACGCGGCGAGCAAGGGCGCGGTCATCACGCTGACCAAGAGCCTGGCCAAGGCGTTCGCACCGGCCGTCCGTGTCAACGCCGTCGCCCCGGGCCCCGTCCAGACGCGCTGGCTGGCGGACCATCAGGACATGATCGATGAGGCGATGAAAGCGACCCCCCTGAAACGACCCGCGACCGCCGAGGACATCGCCGACGTGACGCTTTTCCTCGCCTGCGAGACCACCTTGATGACCGGGCAAATCCTGGTCGCAGACGGTGGTCGAACGATCTGACGGCCCCTCGGGTCGGAGAGGAACCCTCATGTCCACGATCCGAGGCCTGAACGTGCGGGCGGTTCGCGTCCCGATGTCCCACCCGCACCGGACGGCCGGCGGCGTGGTCTCGGAGTCGCCGCTGATTTTGACCGACGTGGTCGTCGATGACGGTTTCGTCGGTCACAGCATGGTCTTCACTTACACCCCGGCGGCGCTCAAGCCCACCGCCGACCTCATTCGGAACCTCGAAGACCTCATTCGAGGGGAGCCGCTGGCCCCGCTCGAGCTCGAGCAGAAGCTCTCCCGAAAGTTCCGCCTGCTCGGCTCTCAGGGACTCGTCGGCATCGCGCTCTCGGCTATCGACATGGCCGTCTGGGATGCGCTCGCTCGCCGACAAAACACCTCGCTCGTCCGTTTGCTCGGCGGCCTCGAGAAGCCGATCCCAGCTTACGGGGCGGTCGGATATGACGGGCCCGAGGGCTCCGCGAAGGCCGCAGCGGAATGGGTCGAACGCGGTTTCACGGGCGTGAAAGCCAAGATCGGCTACCCCTCGGTGCAGGAGGACGTCGCGGTCATCCGGGCGATCCGTCACGCAGTCGGCGACCACGTCGCGATCATGGTCGACTACAACCAGTGCCTCTCGCCCGTCGAGGCCGAGGCACGGCTCCGGGTGCTGGACGACGAGGGCCTCACTTGGGTCGAGGAACCCACGCTCGCCCACGACTACGCCGGCCATGCCAGGATCGCCCGCGCCATAAAGACCCCGATCCAGTGCGGCGAAAACTGGTGGGGGACGCTCGACGTCCGGCATGCCATCGAGGCCCAGGCGTCGGACCTCATCATGCCCGACGTGATGAAGATCGGCGGCGTGACCGGCTGGCTCCGTGCCTCGGCACTCGCCCAGGCGAACGAGCTCCGAGTCTCGAGCCACATCTTCCCCGAGATCAGCGCGCAGCTCCTCTGCGCGACGCCGACCGCCCACTGGCTCGAATACGCCGACTGGTGGAACCCGATCCTTGAATCTTCCCTGGTCGTCAAGGATGGGATGGCCACCGTCGAAAACGTGGTCGGATCCGGCGTCGCCTGGAACGAGTCGGCCGTCGAACGTTTTTCGGTTTAGTCCGCTTTTGTAGGTTCGCTCACACCGACTTGACTTCTCCGCAACAAATCGATCGAACCAATATTATAAAAACACAATCAACAGATCACGAAAATCGCCGCATATTAAATTTACGTAAATTTATTTTTTTATTCATCATCTTGTCCGTGTTTCATCCGCGTTCAATCCGTGGCGAGATTGAATTCCAATCCCCCTCCCTCAGCCGACTCCTCCCGCCCTTCGGCCGAAATTGATTTCGATCTTCGGGAGCCGGTTTTCAAAGTTCGGGGGCCCGATCGCCGATCATTACGAAAGGAGAAACTGCGCCGGGCGAGTGGAGTGATCTGACCTTGCGTGGAACATCGAGCCCGGTTACCTTTCCGCCCGTCCCAGCAACGTCGAAAATGCACCGGTTCTGGAGGGACCCCGACCGAATCAAAGGAGTCGAACCGATGCAAGGCAGGTCACGGATGGCCGCTTTGGCACTGGCCGTGGGAACCGCGACGGCCCTCGTTTGCTCGGCCTCCGCCGCCGAGAAGCCCGTGGGTTATAAAGTCCATGTCATCCTGAAGGTCGCCGGATTGACCCCAGGTGGGCGTGGTTGCGACGTCGAGATCAAGCCGGCCCACGACGGCTGCGAATTCCGGCCGGAAACCCGACACGTCACCTCGACCGGCGAGCAAGAACTGGTGCTGGAGAATGTCCGCACCGACAGCCTCGATCGTGAGTGCGCGTTCAAGATCACGATCCGAGAACCGGGCCAGCCGGAGCGGACCGTCCGCCGAGGCCTGCGACTCCCCGAGCCGAAGAACGCGGCCGCGGGTGCGTCCTTGACGTGCTACCTGAACTCGCCGTCGAGAATTGCCAAGGTCGCCGCGGAACAGTCCAGCGTACGACGATGAACCTGAAAGCGCGAGCGAGTGAATCGCCTTCAATCTCTTGGAGCCGATTCACTCGCTGGCGTTTCGGGCCTGTCAGACGTCGCGCCTCGCGGCTTCGACGCGCGGTCCAACTCGACTCACATCCTCAGGCGAGGAGGGACCGGACGACCTTACCTCCGTTGACCGTCAGGCGTTCCTCGCGTCCCTCGCGGAGGAACGTCAGCTTGAGGTGGTCGAGGCCGAGGATGTGGAGGATCGTGGCGTGCAGGTCGTGGACGTGCACGCGATCCTCGATGGCCCTCAGGCCGAACTCGTCGGTCGTGCCGAGGGTCAAGCCCCCTTTGACGCCGCCGCCCGCCATGAACATGCTGAATCCGTAAGGGTTGTGGTCTCGCCCATCGCTCTTCTCGCTCATCGGCGTCCGGCCGAATTCTCCTCCCCAGATCACCAGCGTATCGTCGAGCAGGCCTCGCCGTTTCAGGTCGGTGATCAGGGCCGCGACCGGTTGGTCGCTCCGGGCACACAGCCGCCCGTGATTCCCCTCGAGGTCGCGGTGAGCATCCCACTGGCTCCCCGACCCGCAGTAGATCTGCACGAAGCGCACGCCTCGCTCGACTAAGCGTCGGGCGCGAAGGCACATCGCGCCGAAGTCCCGGCAACGTTTGTCATCGAACCCGTAGAGCGACTTCGTCTCGGGGGTCTCGGAAGAGAGGTCGATGGCCTCGGGAGCCTCGGCCTGCATCCGGTAGGCGAGCTCATACGAGGCGATCCGAGCCGAGAGCCTCGTGTCGTCGGCCCTCGCTTCCGAGTGGTGACGGTCCAGGTCGGCGATCAGGTCGAGCTTGGCGCGTTGCTGGCGGTCGGTGATGGATCCGGGGGGGGCGAGGTGTAAGATCGGCGCCCCGTCTTTGCGGAACGGAGTTCCCTGGAAGGTCGCGGGGAGCCAGGCGTTCCCCCAATTCTTCGGCCCGCCGATCGGCTCCGCGGCGTCGCTCATGACGACGAACGCCGGCAGGTCCTGGTTGATCGTCCCGAGCCCGTAAGTCACCCACGCCCCGAGGCTGGGTCGCCCCGCCAGGATGCTCCCCGTGTTCATCTGGCAGACGCTACCGACATGATTCACCCCGTCGGCCCAGCAGGAGCGGATCAGGGCGATGTCGTCGACGACCTTGGCGACGTGCGGATACCAGTCGGAGACCCACATCCCGCTCTCGCCGTGCTGGGCGAACTTGCGCCGGCTCCCCAGCAAGGTATTCCCGCCGACCCCCATCGGCGTAAACACCTTGCCGAAGCTCGCGGGGAGGGTTTCCCCATGCCGCCTCGTCAGCTCGGGCTTGGGGTCGAAGAGGTCGATGTGGCTCGGCCCCCCCTCCATGAACAGGAAGATGCAGCGTTTGGCCTTCGCCGCGAAATGCCCGACGCGGGGTGCCAGGGGCCGAAGCGGGTCGACCAAAGGGGCCTCCGCCGCCGCTCGGCCGATCAGCGCATCGTCGGCGAGCATCGCCGAGAGGGCCAGGCCGCCGAACCCGAGGCCCGCCTTCGCGAGAAACTCTCGACGCGTGCGGACCCATTCCACATGACTCGAGCTCATCGTTGCGGCCCCCCAAGGACGTCGCCGCGAGCGACGGATCAATCGACAAAGACGAATTCGTTGAGATTCAGGAGCGCATGGCAGTAGTCGACCAGGGCCGCGGCCTGCACCGGGTCGTAGTCGTCCGGCGCGGGGATCGGCATGTCCAGCGCACCGGAGCCCTCGGCTCGGGAGCTGAGGAGTGCCGGCTCGTCTTCCAGGAAAGCGACGCCGCGCTTCGTCTCGGACTCGTCGGGGAGTCTGCTGAACGCCAGGCGATACGAATCCTTGACGAGGGTCGCAAGGTCGGAGCGGTCGGCCGAGTTCGCGAGGATCCGACCGGCCAGGTGTCGAGCCTGATCGACGATCAGCCCCGAGTTGAGGAGCATCAGGGCCTGGGGGGCGTTGACCGAGACGTTCCGCTCGGGGCAGGTCACGTTCGAGTCGGGGGCGTCGAACGCATCGAAGAGGGGATATTTGAGGTTACGTCGGACGAACACATAAACGCTCCGACGGTTCCGATCGCCGGCCGAAGCGGAACGGTTCCAGCCGCCTCGGGTCTCGACGCCGGGGGGCAGGTCGGGGAATACGCTCGGGCCACCGACGCGAGGCTCGAGCTGGCCGGAGACGGCGAGGAGGGAGTCTCGGACCGCTTCCCCCTCGAGCCGGCGTCGCGACATCCGACTGAATAGGGTGTTGTCCGGATCTTCGGCCAGGGTCTTCTCCGCGGCGACGCTCGACTGGCGGTAGGTGGCGCTCGTCACCATCAGGCGATGAATCGCCTTGAGGCTCCATCCTTTCGCAACGAACTCGGTGGCCAACCAGTCGAGCAGTTCCGGATGAGTCGGTTCGGTCCCCTGGGTCCCGAAGTCGCTCGGGGTGGCGACGATCCCTCGCCCGAAATGGTTCTGCCAGACGCGGTTGACCATCACGCGAGCGGTCAGCGGATGATCGGGCCGCGTGAGCCATTCCGCCAGGGCCGCGCGCCTCCCAGACGTCGGGGAAGAGGCGAGGGCGACATCACCCAAGGACGTTGGCCCGAGCACCGACGGAAATCCCGGACCGACCTCGTCACCGGGGCTGGCAAAGTTTCCCTTGTTCAGCAGGTAGACGGGGGGAGCGTTTCGACCGGTGTCGGTCATGCCGCTGGCCCGGTCGGGAGACTTGGGCGCGAACTTGGCGAGTTGCTCCATGACCCGACCGCACGCCGACCAGGCTCGCCGATCGTCAGAAGTCATCGCCTTCTCGATGGCCTCGGGGGCGACCTTCATGTCCTTCGCGTAACGGATCAGGAGATCTTCCTGGAGCGCCGTGCGGGCCTCGGGGTCGGTCTCATACGCCTTCCGGACTTCTGCCGGGAGTGCAGCGAGCTTCTCATTGACGAGGGAGGTCCGGTAAGACTTCTCGATCGTCTCCCGTTCGCCCCGCAGGACATCGGCCCGAGCGAGGTGTTCGGCCTCGACGGCGGCGTTGAGCGACTGCTCGAAGGGGCCGAGGAGCGACATGTCGTCCTTCGGTACACTCGCCGCGAACAGAGCCTGGAACCGGTAATAGTCCTTCTGGCTGATCGCGTCGTACTTGTGGTCGTGGCATCGGGCGCACGCCACCGTGAGGCCGAGGAAGACCGAGGCCGTCGTGTCGGTCATGTCCTCGAGCATCAGTTGCCGGGACATGCCGGGGACCTTGTTGTTGTCCTCGAACGGCCAGTTGCGATTGAAACCGGTCGCGATGAAGGCCCTGGCGTCGTTCGGCGCCAGCTCGTCGCCGGCCAATTGCTGCTTCACGAACTGGTCATAGGGCAGGTCGCTGTTGAAGGCCCGGATCACCCAGTCGCGATAGCGCCAGGCATTCGGGCGGGTCACATCGCTTTTGAACCCGTCGCTCTCGGCGAATCGGGCCAGGTCGAGCCAACTCCTCGCCCAGCGCTCGCCGTATCGGGGGCTCGCGAGGAGGCGGTCGACAAGGCGCTCATAGGCGTCATCGGCCGAATCGGCGAGGAAGGCGTCGACCTCTTCGGGAGTCGGAGGGACTCCCGTCAGGTCGAACGAGAGGCGTCGAATCAGTACCGCCTTGGCGGCTTCCGCGGCTGGTTCCAGCCCGAAGGATTCGAGATCGGCGAGGATGAAACCGTCGATCGGGTTCTTGACCCAATCAACTCGTTTCACGACGGGATTATCCGGCCGCTTCGGCGGGACGAACGACCAGTGCTGCCGTTGCTCGGCCGTCCAGGTCGGCTCGGGCGAGCCCGCCCAGGTCCAAGCACTCGGGAGCCCGAGCGTCGCCCCTACCACCATCGCGAAAACGCGGACCGGACAACTGACCTGCATGGCCAAGTTCCTCCCTCGTCGCGGAGCAGCGGACCCGTCAGGCGAGAGGCCCCTCGATAATTTAACCCGATCCCCGAGATTCTTCACGGGAAATCTTGCCCGTTGATCATTCGTCGAGATACGAGCGCGATCGCCAGTTCGAAATGCGAAGCGGCCCGGGAACCTTCGAGAGTCCCCGGGCCGCCAAGTTCGTAGAAGCTCAGGTCGTTCGGCGGATTAGAACGAGTCCGCCGAGACGACTTCGCCACCGTTCGGGGTGACGAGGTTGCGGAGGGTCACGACGTTGATCGTGTCCTTGAGGAAGCGGACGCTGCCGTCGCCGAAGAGGACGTTCACGCCACCGGGGTGGAACGAGAAGAGCTCGTCGTTCGCACCGGCGTTGTTGCCGGCGGTCGCCAGGGCACCCGAGCCCGAGCCGGTCGAGGCCTGCCAGGGGGTAACTTCGTGGGAGGGGCGATACTTGTTGTTGGGGGCACCGGAGACGCCATAGCCGGCGTCGGGCTCGGCCCAGCGCCAGTAGCGGCGGGCGGCGGTCGCACCACCCGCGGGGCCTGAACCACGAGTGTCGCCACCGGCAACGGTGTCGATCTCGGTGTACGGACTCAGGTAGGTCTCGTCACGGCCGGCGTCTTCGCCGATCGCGATCGTGTTGCTGGTGCCGTCGGTCGCTTCGGCGACGGTCGTCTTGCCCTGCTTCAGGAGGCCGTTCGCACGGGAGGCCTTGAGGCGGTAGGGGACCGCGCTGTTCGCGGTCGTGGCCACGCCGAGCGGGTTGATGTCGGTGTAGACGGTCGGGCCGTAATCACCATAGCCGTAGCCACGGCCGTAGGTGGTGGTGATGGGATCATTCGGGTCGATCGAATCGCGATCGGTGCCGCTACGGTTCGACGAGGGGCAGATGAAGACCCGCATCACGGTCGACGCACCGGTGTAGTTCATGCCGGAGGCTTCGTTGTACGCCGTGGCGAAGTTCATGGCGTTGAACGAGGCCGTGCCTTCCATGTAGGGGAGAAGGCGGGCGAGGGTGCTCCAGCCGCCGTCGACGAACTGGGTCGTGGGCGAGGCGGGGGTCGTGGTGAAGTTGGTCGACTCACCACCGGGGGGGAAGGCGCCGTTGCTGTTTTCGTAGTTGTAAAGACCCAGGCCGAGCTGCTTGAGGTTGTTGACGCACTGCGTGCGGCGAGCGGCCTCGCGAGCAGCCTGGACGGCGGGGAGGAGCAGCGCGATGAGGACCGCGATGATCGCGATCACCACGAGCAGTTCGATGAGGGTGAATCCCGCGATTCGCCCCCGAGTTCCGGGCATCGAAACCTTCATCTGAAAAACCTTTCACAACAAGAGAAATACCATTCCGAATCCCGGCAATCTCGGAGAAACACTCCGAATTCGATCGCCCGGGCATCCCGACACGCACCACGTCGTGCGTTCTCCTGAGAATCTCATCAAACCCCCGTCAGGGAGGGGTTGTTCGCGTCGTCGAGCCCGTCCGGAGTCGTCGCCGAGGTGTGAACACGGAATGTTGTCATCAATACTCGGCGACGTCGCGGCAGTGCGACCCCCCAACGATCATCGAGTGCGGTGTCGTTGGGCTGTCTTGACTTTGTTTTGGAGCTGGATGGGCCGGAGGTCATTGGCACCGGGATTGACCGTTGCGGTCAGGTCCGTGAGGTCTTCGTCGGTATAAGCGACCGGGAAGGGAGGAGGGGGGATCTTCTTCACGCCCGAGGGAGCCGGAGGGGGGTCGAGCCGCACTTTGTAGTCGCCCGCCAACGCACCGTCACCAGGCTCTCTCGTGGTCAACTCGAAGCCGCCGTCGGCGCCCGTCGTCCCGCGGGCCCCCGCCCCCTTCTCCTGAGTCGGGATGAAGTGGACGGTCGCACCGACCAAGGGTTTGCCATCACTCAGCAGGATCTTGCCCTTCACGGGCTGGGTCTCACCCTCCAGCTTGGGGAGACTGCCTTCGCCCGAACCGCATCCCGGGAGCGCGAGGGACAGCACCGTCATCGCGCCGATCGACCAACAAAAGTTCGTCCAGGAGGCGGGCAAGCGAGGCACGAATCGGAGACGCATCAGGGATCTCTCAGAGGTCACAAATCGCCGAGGTTGGACCGACGTCCGGCGTACTGAACAAGAGGACAATTCAACGAGGCCCATCATCCAGCCGCCCTGCGAATATCGGACCGCGGGAGCCATGCCCGGCGATCGGCCCGACCCGCGAGAACCCGACTCGTCTTACCCAGTATAGGGAGGGCGGAAAAGATTACAAGTTAATAATCTATGAAGATGATATTTATCGACAAGTTCTATCTTATTAACATTAATCTTCGCAAGAGCTCGGGAAAAAATCCGGAGCCGGCCCACTTTCGCCCGTCACAAACCCCCGAAACACGGAGTAGTAGGGCGACTCTCTATTAAATCACCCTCCCCGGAAGGACCTCGCAACCCTAGCGGGCGGGTGAGTCTTTGGGGCGCAGCTCGCCCGTGGAGTTGAACTATATACGGCGACACCGCCAGCCCCTAATGAATGTTTCGTGAAAGTCTTGTTGCCAATCCATTAACGGGCGACCCCGGCCTCAATCCCGTCAACGTCACGCCGCGATCGACGAATCGGCAAGCCAAGTGACGAATTCGATTCGAGGTCGAGCGGGTGACTGGGAATTCAACCCGCACTTTGACATCAATTTGTTTTGTTGCGAGGAAGTTTCTCGAGTAGCCGCCGCGCTTCGACATTCTCGGGTTCGATGCGCAGGACCTCGGAGAATTCGGACGCCGCCGAATCGATGCGTCCTCGACGGGCGAGGGCTTCTCCCAGGAGAAGATGGGTCTCGATACGAACTGGGTCGAGGCGTACGGCCTCGACGTACTGGCCGATGGCCTCGTCGAGACGGTCGAGGCTCTCGAGGCTCATCCCCAGGTTGATCCTAAGCGGGGCGGAGGAAGGACTGAGGCGAACGGCCTGGGAAAGGGCGTCTCTCGCCTCGCCGAACCGATCCGATCTGGCCAGGGAGACGCCGAGCGAATGCCAGGCCTCGACGTCGTCCGGGGCGAGCCGGGCGGCCTCGGCGAGATGAGGGATCGCCTCACGGAGTCTTCCTTCCCGAGACAGGGCGAGTCCCAGATTGCGCCGGGCGAGCGGGAAGATCGGCTTGAGGCGGACCGCGGCGGCGAAATGGATGATGGCCTCGCGGCGACGGCCCTGGCGGGCCAGGGCGGAACCCACGTTGTTCTCGGCGTCGGGGTATTCGGGGTCGAGCCGAATGGCCTTGAGATAGGACGCGTAGGCCTCGGCCCCCCTCCCTTCATGATCCAGCGCCGCTCCCATCAGATTATGGGCATCCGGCGATCGAGGATCGAGGCGCAGCGCCTCGGCGTACCGCTTCATGGCCTCGGCATACTTTCCACGACGGGCCAGATCCGCCCCGAGGTTGAAATGCACGGCCGCGTTGCGGCGATCCCCGTGCTCCAGGACCTGGAGCCAGAGTGACTCCGTGGTCCGCCAGGTGGAGCATTGCTGCCAGGTAAGGAAGCCCAGCGTGGCCGACAGGAGTAGGCCCGCAACGCACACGATCGGAGTCAGGCTCGGTCGCGCCTTGACCCTTCGCGCGAGGCGGGACAGTCCGCAGGCCAGCAGGACGGCCCACGCGATCGAGGCGGCGTAGCTATAGCGATCGGCCGCGACCTGATTCCCGATCTGGACGATCCCCATGTTCGGGGCGAGCACGACCAGGTAGACGACCCAGGCCGCAAGCCACCCCGGCCATCGGCGTCGAACGGAGAAGAACACCGCGGAAACGCCAACCGTCGCCAACATGCCCAGGACGTATGGCAGAGTCGCGAACGTCTCGGGCTTGGGCAGCGGATAGTACGCGACCAGGTCGACCGGCAGGAGTGTCTTCACGAGATAGAACCAGATCCCGTAACACGACTGCGCGAGGCGGGCGAACACTCCATAATCCGCGACCGAGCGAAGCGACTGGTTCGAGCGCTTGGCCAGCACCGCGACGACCATGAATGTCGTCGAAAGTGCAAGGTAGGGGACCTTCTCCTTCCAGACCTCGAATTCTTTATCCCCGAACCAACGTCCCGGCCCGAGGCGTCGGAGCGGGTACACGTCGAGTACGACCAGGACGAAGGGCAGGCTGACCGCGACCGCCTTGCAGAGAAGCGCCGAGGCGAACAAGAGGCAAGAGGTCGCCAGGTCCCGCCATCGATGGATCGTGTCCGGGCGGCTGGCCCTCAGGTAGGCGAGGAGGCTGAGCATCGCGAAAAAGACGCATGGGAGGTAAGGCTGGCAGGAGGCCCAGGCGACGACCTCGACCCGCAGCGGATGGATCGCGAATTGCAAGGCGCCGAGGGCGGCCCCGAGGTGGACGGCCCATCGCGGTTCACGGTCGGCGACGGAGCGGGCGCGGTCGAGTAGGGCGACGATCAACCAGTAGAGGACAACCCCGTTGGCCGCGTGCATGACGAGGCTGGTCGCGTGGTAACCCCGCGGGTCGAGCCCCCACACGACGTATTCGGCTTCGAGGATCAACCAGGCGAAGGGTTGATAGACGCCCAGCAAGAACGTCGACCAGGCCCAGCCGATCTGGGACAAACCCAGCCCGCGGTACTCGACGTTCTCGAAGAAGTTCTCGTCGTCGTCCCAACGGACGAAGCCGTTGTCCAGGACGGGCCAGAACGCAAGCGCGACGATCAGGACCAGGGGGACGGCCAACCACCAAGGATTCCGGGCCCAAGTCGTGCGCGTGGTCTCCGGAGCTTCTCCACCCTTTTGGGACGAGGAGGCGGGTGCCTCCCCTCCTCGCAGGTCATCCATCGAGATCGGTTCGCTCTTTAAAGACGAGCATCTCCCGAGACGAACCGATCGCCGCGGGCTGCGCGACGATCGTATCGGGGCGGCCGAATCGTCGTCAACCGCCCGCCCGACCACTCGATGGGGTCGCGGCGATCAGTCGTCCTGATCGTCGGAGGGCGCCTCGGTGTATCCGGGCTCGCCGTCAATCTCGGCGCCCGCCTTGACCGCGGCGGGAGCGGCCACCTCGACCCGGGCGGTGGCACCTCGCTGGCCGAGGAGCCGGACATTGCCCGAGCCGACGGCGGCTTCGAGGTCCGAGAAGAGGCGGTCGTCGTGGCGGATCTTGTGCGCGGAGCCCGCCTTGTAGATCGCGCGTCGGAACCCGTTTAGGCCGAGGATCTCGAAGTAGACGTCGAGGTTGCCGGGGCGGATCCGGACCTGTCGGAGCAGGCGCTGCATCTGCTCCTCCTCGGTGACGCCCTTGCGGAGCGTGATCACCACGCCTCGCGAGAGCTCAGCCGGCCCTCGCTCGAGCGGGATGATCCGCGAGATGATCAGCTCGGCCGGGTCTCGGCGGCGATCGAGCGTCCCACGGATGAAGCAGATGAGGTCATTCTTGACCAGCTCTTCCGACTTGGCGAATTCCTCGGGCCACAGCATCGAAGGGACCGATCCGGTCAGGTCTTCAAACGTGAGTTTGGCCATCCGAGTCAATCCGGACCGGCTCTTCTGCACGTTCTTCACCTGCACTCCGGTGATCATCCCTCCGAGGACGACCTCGGACTTTTCCGGGACGGTGCCGAGATCCGAGACTTTGTGCGTGGCCAGGGCCTGCAACAGCGAGGCATGTCGGGTAAGAGGGTGGCTCGACATGTAGAAGCCGAGGACCTTCTTCTCTTCGGCGAGCCGCTCGACGTCGGGGAGTTCGGGGATGTCGGGCAGGCTCGCGAGCAGGGTCGGCTTGCCGCTGCCGTTCCCATTGCCGTTACTGTTACCGGTCGCCTGGCCGGCGCCGTTTCCGTTGGCGGGGGCGTCGGCAAACGCGTCGAACAGACTTCGTTGGCCACGTTTGCGGTCCTCCTGGACCGCCTGGCCGGCCTGTGCGGCCCTGGGCAGGACGGCGAGCCACTGGCTCCGCCGCCCCCCGAGGGCATCGAAGGCCCCGGCTTTGATCAGGGCTTCGACGCAGGCCTGGCCGACGACGCTGAGGGAAACCCGTTCGAAGAGGTCGTCGAGTCCGGTGAACGGCTTGCCCTGGTCACGGGCCGAAACGATCGCGTCGATGGCTTTCTGGCCCACCCCTTTGATCGCGCCGAGGCCGAAGTGGATCCGCCCTTCGGCGGCGACCTTGAAGGTGGCATCGCCTTCATTGATGTTCGGGGGGACGACCTCCACGCCCATCTTGCGGCAATCGTCGATGTGTTCGACGAAATACTTCTCGCGCTCGGCCCCGTCCATCTCGGAGGAGAGGAGGGCCGCCATGAACTCCGTGGGGTGGTGGGCCTTGAGGTACGCCGTCTGGTAGGCCACGAGCGCGTAGGCGGTCGTGTGAGACTTATTGAAGCCGTAGCCGCCGAAGAACTCGATGAGCGCGAAGATCTTGTCGGCCTGGTTCTTGTCGAGCCCTCGCTCGACGGCTCCTTGGACGAATTGCAACCGGCCTTCCGCGATGGTCTCCATCTTCTTCTTGGAGATCGCCTTGATGCAGGCATACGCTTTGGAGAGCTCGATCCCCCCGAGCCGGTTGAGGATCCGCATGACCTGTTCCTGGTAGACCATGACGCCATAGGTCTCTTCCAGGACTTCCTTCATGACCGGGTGCGGGTAGCTCGGTTCCTTGCGCCCGTGCTTGACGTCGACATATTCGTCGACCATACCGCCGTTGAGCGGGCCGGGACGGTAGAGCGCCAGGATGGCGATGAGGTCCGCGAAGCGGTCGGGCTTCATCTTGACGAGGAGGTCGCGGATCCCCGCACCGTCTAGCTGGAAGACCCCTTTGGCGTCGCCGCGCTGGAGGAGTTTGTAGGTCGCCTCGTCGTCGAGAGGAAGGCCGAAGAGGTCGAACGGATGGCCGAGCTTCCGCTCGAGGAGCTTGGTGGCCGCGGCGAGGCTCGTCAGGTTCCGGAGGCCGAGGAAGTCCATCTTGAGGAGGCCGGCCTTCTCGACGTCACCCATTTCCCACTGGGTGCTGACAACCTCCTTATCCTTGTCCTTATTCGGGAGCCGCTGGAGCGGGACCATGTCGCAGAGAGGGCGGTCGGCGATGACCACCCCTGCGGCGTGCGTACCGACGTTGCGGGCCGTGCCCTCGAGCCTCCTGGCGAAGTCGAGGAGCCGTTCGATCTCCGGATCCTCGTCGGCGAGGCGCTTCAGTGCCGGCTCTTCCTTGATGGCCTCGTCGAGGGTGATGTTGAGTCGCGTCGGGATGAGCTTCGTCACCTGATCGACCCGCGAGAGCGGGATGTTCAGGGCCCGGCCGACGTCCTTGAGCGCGGCCTTGGCGGCCATCGTCCCGAACGTGCCGATCTGGGCGACGTTCGCCGCTCCGTACTTCCGCCGGACGTACTCGATGACCTCGTAGCGACGCTCTTTGCAGAGGTCGATGTCGATATCGGGCGCCTCGGAGCGGTTCGGGTCGAGGAATCGCTCGAACAGCAAATCATACTTGAGTGGATCGACGTGGCTCAGGTAGAGGAGATAGCTGACGAGGGCTCCGCAGGCCGAGCCTCTCGCCGAGTTGGCGATCCCGGCCTCTCGGGCGAAGCGGACGAAATCCCAGACGATGAGGAAATACGAGGCGAAGCCCATCCGGTTGATGATGCCCAGCTCGTGCTCGAGGCGCTGGACGGCCTCGGCCGGAGGGTTCTCGCCGTATCGATCCATCATCCCTTGCTGGCAGAGCTCGCCGAGGTAGTCTTCGGGGGTCTTCTCGCCGGGAGGCTGGAACGACGGGAACTGCCGCTTCCCCAGGTTGAGGCTCTTGTAGTTCTCCTCGACGAGCTCGGCGATCCGGACCGAGGTGGCGAGCGCCTCCTCGTGGCCGGGCATCGCGGCGTACATCTCCTGCGGGCTGCGGACGTGGAACTGGTCGTTCTCGAACTTCATCCGGTTCGCGTCATCGACCGTCTTCCCGGTGTTGATGCAAAGCAGGATGTCGTGTGCCTGCGAGTCTTCCTGCGTCAGGTAGTGGGCGTCGCTGGTGGCGACGACCGGCAGCCCCATCCGTTTCGCGATATCGAGGGCGCCCGCCGCACAGTCGCGTTGGATCTGGACCCCGTTGTCCTGGATCTCGACGTAGAAGTTCTCTTCGCCGAAGACGCGCTGATACCAGGCGCAGAGTTTCTCGGCCTCGGCGGTCTTGCCGTGGAGGATGTAATCCGAGATCTCGGCGGAGGCGCAACCGGAGAGGCAGATCAGCCCCTCGGAGTGCCGCTCGAGGATTTCTTTGTCGATCCGAGGCTTGTAGTAGAAGCCTTCGAGGAACGAGGCGGATGAGAGCCGCATCAAGTTGCGCACGCCCTCGCCATTCCTCGCCAGCAGGGTGAGGTGGAAGGCGTAATCATGACCCGACGAGCCCCCCATCGCACGCTCGGTGCGGTGCCGAGGCGCGACGTAAGCTTCCAGCCCGATGATCGGCTTGAAGTGGGCCGCCTTGGCTTCGCGGAGGAACTCGACGGCACCGTAGAGGTTGCCGTGGTCGGTGATCGCCAGGGAGTCCATGCCCAGGCTTTTGGCGCGGGCGACGAGCGCCGGCACCTTGCTCGCCCCGTCCAGCAGGCTGTAGTGGCTGTGGCAATGGAGATGGGCGAACGGCTGGTTCGACATCGGTCACCTCGGCGGGCGATTCGGCGGCCGGCCCTTTGAGGCCGAATCCGCTGAACTTTCGATCAGGATGATTCTACCAAGACGGAGGCATCTCGACGCAATGGGCCGTCGGTTCCGTCCTGGGATTATCGGCCAGTTCGACGGCCGTCCTGGCGCCCTTCGTTTCACGATTCTACGACGGACGAGCGAACGGGCAGGCTGGATCGGTAGGGCCGACAAAAAATGATTCCTCGGCGAACACCGCCGAGGCCTTGCCGAAAGGAAGGCTTCACCACAAAGGCTCAAAGGACCCTCGAAGCAGGCCCGTAGAGGATGGGTTCTCTCGGCTCCTCTTCTTTGTGTCCTTAATGGGGTCAAATCCCCGCGCAGTGAGAGCTCGGTGGAGATAAGCGAGGAACATCCAAAAGAAAAGACCGACCCGGAGGTCCGGACGGGCCTCGGGATCGATCTTCGAGAGTGTTCGCGTTCCGGACGGGGAGACCGGCCTTCGAAGGGGGAAAGGCCGAGTACCGGCGCCACTCGAGATCGTCCCGGGACGCCGGTTCGCACATCAAGACATGTCGTATCGCCAATCAAACACCGACGAGTTCTTCCCGAACCACTTCGGCGTCCGACGTCTCTTCCGGGCTGTTCGAGGACTCGAGGCCTTGGACCAAAGCACCCAACTGGAGTGCGAGCAGACGATCGTCCGTGCTGTAGCCGCGTAGCAACTTGAGGAACGCCTCGGCGCCGATCAGCACAGCCTTCGGCTTGCTGTGGATCGTCAGGACGAAGCGGGCGTCGGGATTTTCCAGCGAGTCCAGGACTTTGGGAAGATCGCGGTGAAGTTCCCTGCTGCCGATAAAGCGGACGCGGGACTGAGGCATCTCCATCCTCGGGGCCGTGTATGGCCAAATGCTTGGGGATTGTGAGACGAGTAGACACACCCGTCTCGAGTTTTGATAGGTGAGTAAGAGATTAACCGACGTTGAACCTCTCGTCAATCGCTTTAACCCACGCACGGACGATTTCGCCCAATTTCTTCGGCCTAACGAACACTCTTCTTCAATTCTTCAACGTCTATGAATGTCATCCCGCGACTCCATGCCTTCACGGCGACGACAGCCGAGGCTCTCGCGAGGTGCAAACCACACGAATCACCGGCTCCGAAACGGCCGGGAACGCTTCGGGATGGGCCGAAACGAGCGAGAACGCGAGATTCCACTCATCAAGAACGAGAGACCCACCCGCGGCCCTCGAAAAGTCGGAGACGCGGCCGAAGCCCCTGGAATTTAGCGTCAATCGCGAGGCTTCGTGCCCGTCGATGTTTTGGATTCCACGCTCGGTGTCGCGTTCGAGCCTTCCGGTTTGGGCGCGGGGGACGGCGCGGGTTCGCGCCCGGGGACCTGGGAGTCGGGCGGATTCAACGACAGCCCCGCTTCCTCGAAAACCGAAACCATGTCGGTATATTTTTTATATTTTTCAAGGACGGTCTGGCGAATCCGTGCCGCCTCGAGCGGATGGTTCGTTTGGTCGGCCTTCGCCGCGCTGGCGAGCAACTCGCGGACGAGTTGTCCGCGTTGTTCGATCGATCGCGAGAGGTCGGCGGCACGTTTCTGCGCGAGCAGCATCCATCCCCGATCCTCGGGGGCACCTTCCAACTTCTCGGCCAGCTCCCTCCAGTGGTGGACGGCCGACTCGTCGTCGAACTCTCGCGAAGACTTGTCGGCCAACTCGAAGAAGGCGCGATACATCTCCTCGGCACGACCGTTCGGCTTGTTCAGGCGCGTCAGATGCCCTTCGAGGATCTCGGCGCGTGTACCGGCCTCGGTCAGGGCGATCCGGTCGCGCCAACCCTTCGTGGTCTTGCGATAGGGATTGGTTTCGAAGCGGTGGTCGAGCGGGTCGAGGTATTTCTCGCGAGCGGTGATCCAGTCGTGGAGCTTGTCCTTCTCCATCAGGACCTCGGCCTGGCGGAAGAGGTATTCCTCGCTCGGGGGCCAGAGCATATAGCCGAGGAATCCGCCGATCGAAACGAGCCCGATGAGGAGAAGGATCAGCTCGACTTTCGAGCGATCGGGGACCTCGAAGAACCTGTGGTTGGCCTTCCCCTTCTTCTTCTTTGAGGGCGTGGTCCTGGTCGTCTCGAGGCCCGTCGCGATCGTTTCTCCAGGGGGGACGGCACCTCCCGGCCAGACCATGGCCAGCGTCTCGCCCCGACTCGCCTTCTCGCGAATCTCCGTTAGGGAGACGGCGACGGCCGCGGCATCCCAAGGGCGATCGGTCGGGTCCTTCGCCATGAGCTGGACGATCAGCTTGTCCAGGGCGACGGGGATCTCCGACAGCTTCGCGCTGGGGCGGGGTGCCGGCTGGTTCAAGTGGCAATGCATCAGGACGACGGCCGAGGTCCCTTCGAACGCGGGTCGACCGGTGAGCATCTGGTAGAGGACGACCCCGAGGGCGTACAGGTCGGTCTTGTGGCTGACCGCGGGCGTGCCGCGGATCTGCTCGGGGGCCATGTAGGCGGCCGTGCCGAGGGTCCGGCCGGTGGCGGTCAGGGCGGTCGCGTCGAGGTCCTTGGCGATCCCGAAGTCGGTCAGCTTGATCTGACCCTTCTGCGAGAGCATCAGGTTCGAGGGCTTCAGGTCGCGATGGACCACGCCATGTTCGTGCGCGTAGTGGAGGGCCTCGCAGATCTGGATCCCGAGGTCGACGACCTCGTTCCAGGGGAGAGCCCCCTGGTCGCGGAGCACCTGCTCGAGGGTGTCCCCCGCGACGTATTCCATCGCGAAGTAAGAGGTGCCCTGGTAGCGTCCCAGGGCCAGGAACCGGACGATATTCGGGTGGCGGAATTGCTGGAGGATCTCGGCCTCGCGGCGGAATCGCTCGTAGGTCTTGCCCCGAGGGTTCGCCTCGCCGCTGATAACTTTCACCGCGGCGGGGCGACCGGTCGTATCGCTGACCGCCTTGTAGACGACGCCCATAGCCCCGGTGCCGAGGACGGCCTCGATCCGGAACGAGCCGAGATTTTCGCCGATCATGCCCAAGCCCTGAGGAGACGGAACCGTATCGAAGTGCCTCTCAAACGTTAGCAGAACAAACCGGCCGCGATCAACCGTCGCGCCGACATCCTGAACGTTTCAAAGGCACGCGATCCGGCCCGTCTTGGGCCGGGTTCAGGACTGCGGCATGGCGCAGGATACGCCGCCGGCCGCCGGCAGGTAGCAGTTCTGGACGTAGTCCATGACCATTCGGTCGGCGTTGAACCGCCAGCCCAACGAGCGCAGGGCGTTCTTCTGCCGGGTCGTCCAGCCTCGGGGGAGGCCGGTCGAATCTCGGGTGTAGAAGAGGGGGATGACCTGGGTCGTCAACGTCTCGACCAAGGCCTTGTGATCGCGCTCGTCCTGCACCGAGGGGGCGGAGTGCGTCTGGCCGATGCCGATCGCGAAGCCGTTCGTCCCGTTGTACGCCTCGGCCCACCACCCGTCGAGGATCGAGAAGTTGAGCGCCCCGTTCAGGAGGGCCTTCTCACCCGACGTGCCGCTCGCCTCTTGCGGCCGCCTCGGGTTGTTCAACCAAACGTCGACCCCCTGCACGAGCTGCCGGGCGACGTTCATGTCGTAGTCTTCGACGAAGACGAGGCGATGGGCGAGCGAATCCTGCTTCGTCAGCCTGACGATGTTCTGGATCAGCTCCTTGCCCAGTTGGTCCTCGGGGTGGGCCTTGCCCGCGAAGATGAACTGGATCGGGCGATCGCTCGAGTTGATCATCTCGGCGATCCGCTCGACGTCCTGGAGCACCAGGCCGGCTCGCTTATACGTGGCGAACCGACGGGCGAACCCGATCGTCAGGGCGTTCAGGTCGAGCACGGACTGGGCACGCTGGATCGCGGCGTCGCCTTCGTTGCGGCGGCGGGCCTGGGCCACGAGCCGACGACGGACGAAGTCGATCAGGCGGGCTTTGAGGACCTGCTGGGTTTCCCAGAGCTCGGCGTCCTCGACCGATTCGATCCCTTCCCAGGCGTCGGCGTGGCGCATCTTCTTCCGCCAGTCGGGCCCGAGGTGGCGGTCGAAGAGGAGGTGCATCTGAGGCGCAACCCAGCTCGGCACGTGGACGCCGTTGGTGATGTGCCCGATCGGGACGGCTTCTTCGGTCCGGTTCGGGTAGAGCGGTTGCCACATCCGCCTCGAGACGAGCCCGTGCAGGGCGCTCACGCCGTTCGCGTGCCTCGAGAGCTTCAGGGCCAACACCGTCATGCAGAACGGCTCGTTGGTGTCGCTGGGGAAGACCCGGCCCAGCCCCATGAAATCATCGTACGAGAGGTGAAGACCCTCGCGGATCTTGCCGAGATTCTCCTCGACGAGGGCCGCCCAGAAGCGGTCGTGACCCGCCGCGACCGGCGTATGGGTCGTGAAGACCGTCATCTGCGAGACGTCCCGGACGGCTTCGCCGAACGGCATGGCGTTCGACTCCATCTGCGACCGGATCAGCTCGAGCCCCGCGAAGGCGCTGTGGCCTTCGTTCAGGTGGAGGACGGAGGGATGGATCCCCAGGGCGTGCAGGGCACGGACCCCGCCCACGCCCAGGAGCAGCTCCTGACGGATCCGGATTCGGGCGTCGCCGCCGTACAGGCGGGCCGTCAAGGCGCGGTCGCTCTCGGTGTTCTCCGACACGTTGGAGTCGAGCAGCAGGAGCGTCGTCCGGCCGACCTCGACGCGCCAGACCCTCGCGTGCAACACGCCGTTGTTGGTCTCGACCGCGATCTGGAGCGGCTTGCCGTCGGGCCCCTCGACCTTCTCGATCGGGAGGAGGTCAGGGTCGGCGTTGAGATAATCTTCCTTCTGCCAGCCCTCGGCGTCGAGCGACTGGCGGAAATAACCCTGATCATATAAAAGACCGATCCCGATGAGCGGGATCCCGAGGTCGCTGGCGCTCTTCAGGTGGTCGCCCGCGAGGACGCCGAGGCCGCCGGAGTAGATCGGCAAACTCTCGTGGAGCCCGAACTCCGCCGAGAAGTAGGCGACCGGCCTCGACCGCAGGCTGGCCGCGTAGATCGAGCCCCAGGAGTCGGTGTTCTTGAGATATTCCGAGAGCCTGCGGAACGCGTAATCGATCCGGGAATCGAGCGCCATCTCGGCCGCGCGACGCGACAGGACGTCGGCGGGGAGTCGCTTGAGGACTTCGACCGGATTGTGGTCGAGCTCGCGCCAGAGTTGCGGATCGAGCTCGCGGAACAAGCTGATCACGTTCGGCTGCCAGGTCCACCAGAGATTCCGTGCCAGTTCCCTGAGCTTGTCGATCCGTTGCGTCTGACCGACCATGGTCCCCCCCAACTTTTCGATGGGAAAACGACGAACCCCGATCGGTACGAACGGTACCGTCGGATGCGGGCGATAGTATGGCCGATCGGTCATGAAAAGCCAAGCACTGAGCCGAGATCCGCCGGAAGTGCTCCCGGATGTCGGTCAGGATCCGGATCCGGGATCTCGAGGACTCGGCACCCGACGCCGGGCGCGATCCGAACAAGGCTCGGAACGGCCGGCGCAGAACACGACCCCGGCCCGCACTCGACGAGTTGTCGAGTCGCGGCGGGGTCGGGTTGTCATGAGATGGGGGAGACGGTGGGGAGCCTGGCGACGATCCCCAGCGACCCTCGAACCATTAGCCCCGAAGTTTCATCCGAAACGAGACGAGCTCAAAGCTTGTTGCCGTCGATCGCCTCGTTCCCGCTCCGGGTCCCCAGCGCCCACCAGGTCCGAAGGCTAATTTGTTCACGGACGAATTTGACAGATCCGTCGCACATGCCGACGTTCACTCCTCCCGGGTGCAGACTCGTGGCGCTCGAGCTTCCGAAGATGTCGAGGCCGACCGCGTCGGTCGGGGCGCAGGCACATTGCCGTGAGTTCGGCCCGCCCACGTGGTTATACATGCCGAAGTTGGCGTAGTACGGGAAGGAGATCTGCCAGCTCAGACCTCGCGAGCCGGTCCCGCTCCCGTCCGCCGCCGAGGCGAGCGTGCCCGATGCCAGCGATCGGCAGGCCGCGAGGAACTGATACACCTGCGTCTCGGTGCGGAAAAGCGTGTTGGGGTTGTTGGTGAAGTTCGTGTTGAAGAACCCGCGCATCTCCGCGACCTGTCCCGTGCCCGCGATCACCTGGCTGTTCGTCCCCGAAACCCCTTCGCTCCAGAGCGCCGTGTTGCTCGTCCCGTCCGTGATCGAGGCGAAGCCGACGGTCGCGGTGGTCTGGGAGTTCGGGTAATTCAGCGCCGTGTACGTCCCATTCCCGTTGTCGATCGTGGCGCCATTGGTGGGGACGAACGGGCCGCTATATCCATACATGATGAATGGACCGCCGATGTTCGCCACGTAATTGGTGATCGGTTGCTTGAGCTGGCGAGGGGAGTCGGCCGGGCAGAGGAAGAGGTTCACTTGCATGTTGAAGACGGACGTGTTGGCCCACCAGGTGATCGGACCCGAAGTGCTCGGGGGATACGACCCGTAAACGCCCAATCCGGCGTTATAGGCGTTGTAGATCGTCCCTTGTTCGATGAACTGGAGCAGGGCGACGAGGGGGGAGACGCCGAATCCCCAGCAGAGTTGGCTCCCGGTGCCCGGGGCCACCGCGGGGCAGGGGTAGAGCGACGAGGCCGGCAGGCACTGATTGATCTGTTCGTAGTTGTGAACGGCCAGGCCGAGTTGTTTCAGGTTGTTGGAACAACTGGATCGGCGGGCCGCGTCGCGGGCCGCCTGGACCGCCGGGAGTAAGAGTGCAACCAGGACTCCGATGATCGCGATCACGACCAGTAACTCGATCAGCGTGAATGCCCGAGATCGAACGTGACGCATGCCGGATTCCTCCCCAAATTCCGCAGTGATGACGCGAACCAGGAAGACTACGCCGCAGGGTCGAGCAACAGGGTCCTGGGCTCCGACGGCAATCGACTTGAGTTCAGGCCCTGGCGAGGGTTTTCGGGTCGACACCTAACTTCGAAGGGGGGAATGGCCTCCACCGTTTCTTTGAAACGATCACTTGCCGGCTGACGACTTCGACGAGGAAGCACCGCCGGTCTTGGTGACCTTGCTGAATTGCTTCGGATCCACCTTGCCCCCCGCAGGGCCGCCCGGCCCCACGTTGGGCTCTTCCGTCGCGGCGGTATCCTCGGATTCGGAATCGCCGCAGCCCGAGAACGAAAGGCACGCAACCCCGAGGATCAACGGGGCCATGACCTTGGAGAACACCGACCGGTAATTCACCGTACCCCCCTCTCAGGTGTAGAGCGAAGGGCGAGGGGGTTAGCCCGACACCTCGCATCGTGTCGGGCGGCTCGCACCATTCACCGGATATGCTGAAACCGAACACCCTGGAAAACCCAGGAGGTCGATCCCTTTTTGATATCTTAGGTGTACTCTAAAGCGTCACCTGGGCCAGTTCAAGTCATCCCCTGCTTCTGGACCTTTTTTTTCGAGAGGCCTCTCGATCGAGCTCCGCATGTCGTCGAGGACGCCCAATTCCGGCCCAATCCTCGAGTTCATTCGCCCCGGCATAAGCGACCATCAACCCTCAGTCTCCGCGCATGTCCTCACACGCGCATGCAGCCTGAGGCACGGCTCCGACAGCCCATCGTGTTTGGTCCGAGATTTGCGGAATGAGTAGCCCATCAGGTTCGGCGACCGACGAATGACCGGGATACCCGGGCCTTCCTGGGACCCAACCCATTGGGAGATGTCACTTATGGCCACGAACGAAATCACCCCGACCATGACCACTTCCCAAGTCATCACGAACTTCACTGGGCCTCCCACCTTCACCGGAACCACCCAGGATTCCGCGATCGCCTTGCACGACGACCAGAAAGGGGCGGTCCCTGGCGCATCGACGGATCCGGTCGAAGGAATCGGCATCGAGGGCGAGGAGGTTGTTTGGGAAGGTTGCTATGCGATGAGGAATTTCCTGGGGAGGCTTGCCATCCTCTCCGCCCTAGGTGTCGGCTGGGTGGCCCTGGCCGCCTACACCTGGGGATTCAGCGACGGTCGGATTGGGCCGCTGACGGCGATCGCGGGCGTCGTCCTGGCCGGGTTTTGGCTCTCGATGGGCTACCGGATCCTGGTCGCCCGATATGGCCACTCCTATCGGCTGACGACCCGTCGGCTCTTCGTCTCCACCGGCTTCACGAGGCGCCGGCGTGACATGATGGAGTTGCTCCGCGTCAAAGACGTGTTTACTCGTCAATCGTTCCTGGACCGGTGGCTTTCCCTTGGGACGGTGGTCGTCGTCTCCTCCGACCACGACATGCCGACCTACTACCTGGCCGGTGTCGAGGATCCGAAGGTTGTCATGGACCTGATCTGGCACCACGCCCGCGCCGAACGCGACCAGCGGAGCGTGAAGGTCGAGTCGGTCTGAGCGACCCAGCGGACAGTTCGTTGGCACGCGTCCCTCGGATGTAATACGCCCGGCATTCGTCCCACGACGAGTGGCCGGGCGTTCCTCTTTCAGCCCGCCCCGGACCGGACTCCGGGTGGAATGAGCCGACCTCACCCGACCGCCCGATGTTGTCGCCGCTTGCCGAGTTTCGCGTCGGCCATTAGGCTAATCGATCCCCGCGATCGAAACGCGATACCGGAGCTTTTGCAACATGCCTCAAGTCACGATCGAAGAAGAAAAGACGTTCGACGTCCCGTCGGGGACGAAACTGGTTCTCGCCATCGAGGACGCCGGGGTCGACATCATGCACAAGTGCGGCGGAAACGCCCGCTGCACCACGTGCCGGGTCCAGGTCGTCTCGGGAGACGCAGGGCCGTTGGAGGAACTCGAGCAAGCCCGACTCGTCCGCGAAGCGAGCTTCGGGCCCGACATCCGGCTCTCGTGCCAGGTCCGTGTGGAGAGCGACCTGACGATCCGGGTCCTCAACCGAGCCTCCGTACTCGGAGCGGTCGCCGGTCCTCGCCCCCTGGATTGAGGACGGTGGCCGGACGAGTTGGATCAACAACGCAGAACGCCCACGCGAAACGCCCCGGCCAATACCGGGGCGTTTCGCGTGGGCGTTCGAATTCCTTCGGCTCGCGAGGAATTACTGACTCTCGGAGCACTTCTTGCAGCGCGCGATGTCGCGGCGGACCTGCCCACCGCAACGCTTGCAGCGGTGGTACTTCGCCTGACGCTTCGCCTTCTTGCGGGGTCGGAACGGCACGGAACACCTCACGGTCTTCTCAAGAGAACTTCAGCCGACCGAAAGAAGCCGGCGACAGGAGGAAAATTGTATCGAACCGAACGTGATCCTGCCAGACGTCTCGCGCTTTTTCGGATGGTACCTGACCCGTCGGGATGATCTACGACGGACGAGGAGCGTCCTCGGGACTGGCGGGACAGGCTTCCCGGTAGGTCTGCGCCACTGAGCGTGAAGATCTCACGGTCGACAGCCGAAAGCCCCCGAATCGCCTCGACGAGTCGACACGCCCCGACGCCTCGTTCGGCGGCCCCACCCCTTGCCGCCCCGGGATTTCGGACTCAGAATGGTCGTCACCCCGAATTGATCCGGGCGATTCGACCCGGGAACGATCTGTGACGTAAGGAACTGAACAATGGTTGGGAAATGCCGACGGCTGGTCGCGATCGCGTTCGGCTGCCTTTCCGCCGCGACGACCGCCGTCGGGGCGCCTCCCGAGGTCTCGGAACGGGCCCGACGGGTCCACGACGCCTCGATCCTCTTCGACGGCCACAACGACCTCCCCTGGATGATGCGCGAGCACGGCGACGTCAAATTCGAGAAGTTTGACATCAGCCAGAGGATGAAGAGCGGCCAGACCGACATCCCCCGAATCCGCCAGGGGGGCCTCAAGGCGCAGTTCTGGTCGGTCTTCATCCCGAGCGAGCACCCCAACCCGGCCCAAACGGTCACCGAGCAGATCGACCTCGTCCATCGGATGGTCGAGCGCTACCCCAACGACCTCGAGTTCGCCAACACGGCCGACGACGTCGAGAGGATCGTCAAGGCGGGCAAAATCGCGTCTCTGGTCGGGATCGAAGGGGGCGTGGCGATCGAGAACAACCTCGCCCAGCTCCGCGCGTTCCATCGCCTGGGTGCGCGATACATGACCCTGACGCACAACAAGTCGCTCGACTGGGTCGACGCCGCCTTCGGCACTCATGACAACCACGGCCTCTCGCCGTTCGGCGAGCGCGTCGTCCGCGAGATGAACCGACTCGGCATGTTCGTCGACATCTCGCACGTCTCGCCCGAGACGATGGAAGACGTGCTGCGGATCTCCCAGGCCCCGGTCATCGCCAGCCACTCGAGCGCGTTCGCGATCACCCCGAGCCCCCGCAACGTCCCGGACAACATCCTCAAGGAACTGCCGAGGAACGGCGGCGTCGTCATGGTGAACTTCTACACCGAGTTCATCAAGCACGAATCGCCAAGGCTCGCGGTCGAGGAGAAGGCCCTCAAGGAGAAGTTCCCGAATCCGGACGACTACAAGAAGGCCTACGAGGAGTGGGCGAAGCTCAACAAATCCCCGCGCGGGACCATCCCGGACCTCGTCGATCACATCGACCACATCGTCAAAGTCGCCGGGATCGACCACGTCGGCATCGGCTCCGACTTCGACGGCATCACCTCTTGGCCCGTCGGCCTCGAGGACGTGTCGTGCTACCCGCTCCTGACCGAGGAGTTGATCCGTCGGGGCTACTCGGACACCGACATCCCCAAGATCCTCGGCGGGAACGTCATCCGCGCCTTCCGCGAGGCTGGCAAGGTTGCCGAGCGGCTCCAGAAGACGACCTCGCCCGAGGTCGACCAGCACAAGACTCCCTGACCCGGCCGGCTCGGAACCCGGTTTCAAAAGCAAACCGGGTTTCACGGGCATCTTGCGGTTAACGTTCGAGTTGCCTTTCATCGATACAAGACCGAAGCGCAAGCGAGTGAATCTCTTCATGAGTAATCGAAGAGATTCACTCGCTTGCGCTTCGGGCTTGGAGTTGACCCAGGAGAACCTCGTTTAGAGGGTCTTGAGGTACTCGATGAGATCGAGGCGTTCGTCGTCCTCGAGCGCGTCGCCGAAGGTGTGACCGCCGTTACCAAGGCCGTAGCGACGGGAATCATAGAGGTATCGCGCTTCGGAAGGCGGGAGAGGGGAGGGGGGTGATCCCGAGATCTCCTCGGCCTTCCAACCGACGCGAACGGGGTCGTAGTATTCGAAGTCGGTCGACGGGGGACGCCGGAATTTCGAGGGACGTTCGGGGGACTTCAGGAGCGCGGCGAGGGTCGGGACGGACCCGTTGTGAAGGAACGGGGCCGTCGCCCAGATCCCGTCGAGGGGAGGGGCCTGATATCCGACCATCTTCTGGTCCGAGGGATGATCTTCGGCGAACCAGGTGGTGTTGTAGTGGGCGACCAGTCGGTCGGAGAGTCCGAAGGCCCGCGCGGGGTCGGTCCCGATGACCTTCAGCTCGACGATCTTATTCGGGTAGACCCCGTCGGGTCCGTAAGTCCCGTGACACTTCGTACAGTGGTCCTCGAAAACGGCCTTCCCGCGGGCGGACCTGGCCGGATCGATCGGGAACGGATACTTCGGGGGAGTCAGGCTCTTGAGGTAGGCCTGGATGTCACGGAAGGTCGGCTCGAGCTCGCGGAACTGCTGGAGGGACTTCTCTCCCAGGAGGAATTGCATGTTCGTGCGGACGGATCGGGCATCGGTCCGGCCGTCATAGTACATGGTCGTCTTGCGGGCCAGCCGCCACCAGGGCGGGACGTCGAGTTCGGGGAGGCGTGCTCCCAGGATCAGGGGGAAGGTCCTCTGGGAAAGGTCCGAGTTACGAAGCGCGAGGAGGACCGCCGAGATCATCCCGGCGTTGACCGTCCCTCGGGTCGAGTTCAAGACGAAGAGGCTCGGCGGAAGTCGTCGCCCTTCGACCCTGGTCAGTTCGTTCAGGAGTGCGGTCAGGTCGAGGGTCGAGTTTCCGAGTCCGACGTAGCTCGTCCCGCCGATCGCCCCCCCGTGGCAGACCATGCAGTCGATCTGGAGGCCGACCTTCGAACCGTCGGGGCCGTTCCCGCGCCTGAGGCCCATCGGGAGGCCGTCGTTGGGGTAGGGGGCGGGGTGGAGGCCGTATCTCTGATTAAACGCCTTGGCATAATCCTCAGCGGAGGAATCGGGCGTCGGGGCACGTTCGCCCCAGAGCTGGCTGACACGTCGATAAGTCGCCGCGTCCCAGCCGGGCTTCAGGTGGCCGGTCAGGGTCAAGGCAACCCGTCCCCGTTCGATGGAGGGGTCCACCTCGGCGGCCGGGGCCGAGGCCAGGCTCGCGAGCCAGAACAGGCCGGCGAGCCCGCACGCGAGTTGGTGTCTCCGCCGCATCCGTCGCCTCCTTATCGCCTGACATGATCGGCTGAGTCTCTCTTCCAGTTATAGGCGGTGAGAGGCGGTTCGGAAACGGTCGTCGGCGCCGTCGAGCTTGGCATCTCTCCCGAAATCTGTTTTATTCTTGAAAGCGGGTCTCTGGGGGACCAGACGGCGACATCCTTTGAGGGGTTGCCGATGGTGACGGCGTCAGGAACCGGTTTCCCGTCTTTAAGGAAAAGACAGGTTTACGGGAAGGTTTCTCAGCGAGCCCTCTTGCCGTCGAGGAAAATCCCTTCCGCGGGCTTGCCGGCCGAGGTCTCGTTGAGGGTTTTGATCCGGATATTCCGGAATTGGACGAGGCTGGGGGGCCCGGTGTACTTGCCGTCCTTGAAGCCGCCGTGATGCTGCAAGGAGAGGGGCCCGCGCTGCGGGATGCCGGGAAGCTGTGCGTCCTCGATCACGGTCGTCCCGTTCAGGACCACGGTGAGGCGATCCCCCACGAGCGTGATCTCGAACTCGTTCCACTCGCCGACCGGCTTGTCCGCCTGGGTCTTGGGGGTGACGCCCGCCCGGACCTTGGCCGGCATGCTCTTGTCCATGCGGTAGCCGTAGACCTCGCCGGATCCGATCGGCCAGCACCACATATTGATCTGGCTCTTGCCGTTCACGTCGCGGAGGTAGACCCCCGAGTCGCTGTCCGGCAGCCTGAGCGTGAGCGGCTTGCCGTTGACGCCTCGCGCGTGGGTCCCGTCGGGCAAGATATAAGGGATCCTCGGGTTCTCGTAAGGCGTCTCCTTGAGCCGCCAGTCGATCTTCAGGACGAAGTCCCCGAATTCCCGCTTGCTGACGAGGTTCTTATTCTTGCCGGGGGCCTCGCTCCTGGCGTCGTAGTCGATCACGCCGTCGAGGATCTTCCAGTGGCCGTTGTCCCCCTCGGGGATGATCCACTGCGAGAGGTCCTTCCCGTCGAACAACGGGATGAAATCCGCGTCCTTCTCCCCCGACGCGGCTCCGGCAAGGATCAAGGCCGAGGCGCAAATCAAAGACTGCAACATCAACACATCCTCCAGTTTCACGATACCCTACGCCGATCAGGCCGCCGCACCTCGGGGCCGAAGTCGCCACGCTAACCTGGGAGTCGAGATCGCGTCAATCCGGCGGCGTCGGGACGTAAACCCGCTTCAGACGGGCGATTCGGAGGTCTGCAATCGCTCGCCCCAACCGGCCAGCGTCATCGGGTCGTCGAACCTCTGCATCTCGGTGTACTGCAAGCCGATGTCCCTCGCCAACACGAGAGCCACGACCGCTCCGGATCGCTTCGACCGCTCGACGGCGAAGCCCGCCGACCCGCGCTCCGAGAATTCGCTTGTCTGGCCCGGCGTCGAATGCCATGCTACTCTATGTGCGAATACCACATAGAACGTGCGGGCGGTTTCACTGAAGCATTTCGCTTCCAACGACTTGCGCCAACATAACGAATGGATGGAGAACGTCCGGGGATCGCGGATGATCCCGGTTGCAACTCGCGGCCTCCCACGGGACGTCGCACCGGAAGGGGTTGGCAGTGACCGCGAAGATCTTGATCGCCGATGATGAGCCCGACCTGGAACTCCTCATTCGTCATCGGTTCAGGAAGGAGATCCGGGACCGGTTGTACGACTTCGTGTTCGCCGCGGACGGGTCCCACGCACTCGACAGCCTGCAGAATGACCCGGAGATCGAGGTGGTCCTCACGGACCTCAACATGCCGGGGATGGACGGATTGAGCCTCCTGTCGAGGATCGTCGACGAGTATCCCCTGATGCAACCGGTCATCGTCTCGGCCTATGGAGACATGACGAATATTCGCGCAGCGATGAACCTCGGGGCGTTCGATTTCCTCACGAAGCCCATCGATTTTCGCGATTTCGCGTCGACTTTGGACCGGACGGTCCGGCGGGCCCAACTGTTGCGGCAGTCGGCCCGGGATCAGAAACAATTGGCGAACCTCCAGAGCGAGCTCACGGTCGCCACTCGGATCCAGCAGTCGATCCTGCCGAGGATCGACTCCATGTGCGCCGGTCGGTCGGAGGTGGTCATCCAGGCGATCATGTATCCTGCGCGGGATGTCGGGGGAGACTTTTACGACTTTTTCTTCCTCGACGAGCATCGCCTTGGCTTCGCGATCGGAGACGTCTCGGGCAAAGGAATCCCTGCCGCCATCTTCATGGCGATGTGCCGGACTTTGCTCAAGGCCATCGCCATGAAGGGGACATCCCCCGGCGAGTGCCTCGGCGACGTCAACCGCAGCCTCGTGCTCGACAATCAGACGGAGATGTTCGTGACCCTCTTTTACGGGATCCTCGACTTTCGGACGGGCGAGGTCCAGTACGCCTCCGGGGCCCATAATCCCGCGTATATCCTCGGGCCCAATGGGGTGCGGAACACCGCCGACGCTCCCGCGGGCACGGTGATCGGGCTCTTCGAGGACCTCGAGTTCGAAACGAATCGGCTCCGGCTCAACCCCTCGGACACCATCTACATCGACACCGACGGGATCACCGAGGCGATGGACGTCGATGGAAAGCTCTTCGGGGCCGCGCGGGTGGAGGCCTTCCTCGCCCGTTCGGCCGACCGATCGGCGTCGGAGCTCATCCAGGGGATCATCGACGAGGTTCGACGATTCACGGGAGGGGCACCCCAGTCCGACGACCAGACCGCCATCGTGATTCGTTATCAGGGCCATTCCTGACCGGCCGAGACGGCCCCGAAAGTTCAGTCACCACCTCTCAAGCCACATTTCGAAATCGCGGAGCTCGCTGCCATGAAGGGGATCGTCTTCCGAGAATTCCTCGAGATGGTCGAAGAGGTGTTCGGCATGGACGTCACCGACCGCATCATCGAGGAATCCGGGCTGCCCTCCGGGGGGGCCTATACGAGCGTCGCGACCTATGACCATCACGAGATCCTGACCCTCGTCGGCAAGCTGCACGAACAGACCCAGATCCCCGTCGCCGACCTCGTGCGCGCCTTCGGCCGGCACTTGTTCCAGCGGTTCGTTACGCTCTATCCGGCCTTCTTCGTCGACGTCCCTTCCGCGTTTGCGTTCTTGGAACGGATCGACGGCATCATCCACGTCGAGGTACGCAAGCTTTACCCTGACGCCGAACTGCCCGGCTTCGAATGCGAGCCGCTCGACCCCGACCGACTCGTGATGACATACCGCTCACAACGTCCGTTCGCCGAACTGGCCGAAGGGCTCATCCAGGGCTGCGTCGAACACTACAAGGAAGCGATCACGATCGAGCGAGAGGACCTCGAAGGGTCCCCGGACGAAACCCGCGCCCGCTTCCTCCTCACCAAGCGGAGCGCGGCGTGAGCGACCTGGAGATCCTGACTCGCCGACTCGAGCGCGAGAAAAAAGCCCGGGCCCAGGCGGAGGCCCTCCTGGAGCAAAAGAGCCTCGAGCTATTCGAGGCCAACCAGAAGCTCACCGACTGGAACGAGGCGCTCGAGCGCCGGGCGCGGGAACTGACGGCCACGCTCGAGCGCCGCGCCGAGGAATTGGCCGTCGCGCGTGACGAGGCGCTCGAGTCGAATCGGTTGAAGAGCGCCTTCGTCGCCAACATGAGCCACGAGCTGCGGACGCCGATGAACGCCGTGATCGGCATGTCGGCGCTCTTGCTCGACACCACGCTGAATGCGGAGCAACGCGAGTTCGTCCAGGTCATTCGCGGGAGCGGTGAGGCCCTGCTCGGGATCATCAACGATATCCTCGACTTTTCCAAGATCGAGGCCGGGCAGCTCGAGTTCGAGCATCAACCGTTCGACCTTCGCGATTGTGTCGAAGCGGCGATCGACCTCCTCGCCGAGCAGGCGAACACCAAGGGGCTCGAGCTCGCGTACCTGATCGACCCGAAGACACCGATCACCTGGATCGGCGACGTGACTCGGGTGCGTCAGATCTTGCTCAACCTCGTCAGCAACGCGGTGAAATTCACCGAGGTCGGTGAGGTGTTGGTCTCGGTGGCAAGCTCGCCGATCGTCCCTCCGGGGGAGCTGACTCGGGAAAAACACCCCAACCCCGCCAGTCCCCGTCCCGTCCGACATGAGCTTCACATTTCGGTCCGGGACACGGGCATCGGGATCCCCGCCGACCGCATGAACCGGCTGTTTCACTCGTTCAGCCAGGTCGACGCCTCGACCACGAGGCGCTACGGTGGGACCGGTCTGGGCCTGGTCATCTGCAAGCAGTTGAGCGAGCGAATGGGCGGGCGGATGTGGGTGGAAAGCGAGCCCGGGAAGGGGTCGACGTTCCACTTCACGATCATGGTCGAGGTATCCCCCACGCCTCTCCGCGTCTCTTTGCATGCCCCGCAGCCGCAACTGTTCGGCAAGCGTCTTTTGATCGTCGACGACAATGCAACCAATCGGAAGATCCTTCGGCTCCAGGCGCAGTCGTGGGGAATGCTCACCCAAGAAGCGGCCAGTGGGCCGGAGACCCTCGGGCTTTTCCCACTCGGAACCGCCTTCGACGTCGCGATCATCGACATCCAGATGCCGGGCATGGACGGGTTCGAGCTTGCGAATGCCCTCCAGTCGATCCAGGGCCCGAACACTCCACCGCTGATCGCCCTGAGCTCGATCGGTCACCGGCCCCCCGAAAGCGTCCGGTTCTCGGCCTACTTGACCAAGCCCGTCAAGCAATCGCACCTGTACAACACCTTGATCGGGATCCTCGTCGGACAGCGAGTCGAGCATCGGGCCCAGACCTCCTCCCCGATGTTCGACGCGAGCCTCGGCCAGCGCAATCCGCTCAGGATCCTCCTGGCCGAGGACATCCTCATCAACCAGAAGCTGATGCTCACCATGCTCGGCCGGATGGGATATGGGACGGATGTCGCCGGCAACGGTCGCGAAGTCCTCGACGCACTCACGAGGCGAGATTATGACGTCATCTTGATGGACGTGCAAATGCCCGAGATGGACGGCCTCGAAACCTCGAGGCGGATCGTCGCCTCGGTGGCCGGCGCCAAGCGACCTCGCATCGTCGCGCTGACCGCCAACGCGATGATGGAGGACCGTGAGGCGTGCCGAGTCGCCGGTATGGACGACTATCTCAGCAAGCCGGTCCAGGTCAAGGAATTGCAAGCCGCCCTCGAGCGATGCGGGGACTGGGTTCGCGAGCAGAGAGGGCTGCATCCCGTCGATCCTCCCTCGAAGGAGGACTCGGCACCGGCGGTCGCCCCCGAGGCCATCGACCTCCTGCTGCAAATGGGAGGTGTCGAGGTCGTCGTCGAGCTCCTCGAGCTCTTTCGGTCCGAGACCCCGCCGCTCTTCCAATCGATGCGCGAGGCCCTATCGAGGGCCGATGCGTCGAAGCTCGTCGCATCGGCCCACAGCCTCAAGGGCGCGGCGGCCAGCCTCGGCGCCCATTTCCTCGCCTCGCATTGCGCCGAGCTCGAGAAACGGGGGAAGGCCGGTTCCTTCGAGGACGTCGACAGGATCCTGGCCATGGCCGAGCGGCAATACGAGATGGTCTGCGCCGCCCTCGAGGACGCGGGGAAATAAGCAATGACCGACGACGCGTCCTCTTCCGCCGGGATTCCTCCGGAGGAATCCTCCGATTCCCCGGGAATCCGCAGCGAGCCCGGCAAAGTGCTGGTCGTCGACGACAATAGCGTCAACCGCTACATGCTCGCCAGGCACGTGGCGAGCCTCGGCCACCGAGTCACCACCGCGGGCGACGGACGCGAGGCGTTGAGGATGCTCGAGGCCACGCCATTCGACATCATGCTCCTCGACTTGATGATGCCCGAGATGAATGGCCACGAGGTCCTGGAACGGATGAAAGGGGACCCTCGGCTTCGCGAGATCCCGGTCATCATGATCTCCGGTCTGGACGAGATTCAGGCGGTCGTCCGTTGCATCGAGCAAGGGGCGGAAGACTACCTGCCCAAACCCTGGGACCGGATCCTGCTTCGAGCCCGCATGGGCGCCTGCCTCGAGAAGAAGCGGCTCCGCGACCGAGAACGGCGGAAGACCGAGGAGCTCGAGCGTGCCCTCGAACAACTCCGCTCCACGCAAGACCAGCTCGTGATCCACGAGAAGCTGGCGTCGCTCGGCACGCTCACCGCGGGCATCGCCCACGAGATCAAAAACCCACTCAACTTCGTCACGAACTTCGCCCAGGTCGTGGTCGACCTCGTGGGCGAGCTCCGCGAGCAACTTGACCCGGGCAAGGAATCCCCCGATCGAGTGAAGCCCGACGAGGTCGAAGGGTTGCTCGACAGCCTCCAGGAATGCGCGGAGAAGATCGACGAGCACGGCAAACGCGCCGACGCGATCGTCCGCGGCATGCTCATGCATGCGCGAGGGCGGACGGGGGAACGGCAGGAGTACGACCTCAATGCCCTCGTGGCGCAATCGGTCAACCTCGCCTACCACTCGCTCCGCGGCCTCGATCCAACGTTCAACGTCGCCGTCGAGACGGCCTACGACCCGGCGATCGGCCGCGTCACCGTGATTCCCCAAGACCTGAGCCGGGTTTTCCTCAACGTTGTTCACAACGCCTGTTTCGCCGCGTTCGAGGCTCACAAGTCGCGCCCGTGCGACGTCGAGCCGACGGTCCGCGTGCAGACGCGAGACTTGGGATCCCACGCCGAAGTGCGAATCCGCGACAACGGCCAGGGCATCCCCGAGGCGATCCGCGACAAGATCTTCAACCCGTTCTTCACCACCAAGCCCTCGGGCGTCGGGACCGGACTTGGCCTCTCCATCAGCTACGACATCGTCGTCCAAGGCCACCAGGGCGAAATCCGAGTGGAGTCTGAGGAAGGGGAATTCGCCGAATTCATCGTCACTCTCCCGAGGGCGCTGAACCTCGGCGACGAATGATCAAGGGGCCGAGCGGTCGACATCCCACCGACTGACGATCGTGCGGGTCGCGCCGACAAGGGATGCGGACGGATATTCACCCTGAAAATTTGGATGCTTGAACGCCGGTGCATCGACACGGGTGGACAGGCAAGTTAGAATTAATCGCGTGTTTTGGGCGAGCGCGAGGCCAAGATTGGCCGTCGCGAATGCGTTGAGCCGGCAAGGATCGATTTCGGGAGATCGAACGCATGGGACCCGCCGAGATCGTGGCCAGTTTGAAAGAGCTCTGCGAGGACAAGGGCCCGAGGTTGAGCACCGAGCAGATCGTCGGCTGGATCGACCGCCATGGCGGATTCGACACCGACGCCGAGCTGATCGCCTTCGCCAAGAAGATGAAGGCGAGGCAGTACGCCCGGATGCTCGACTACGAGGACGAAGAGACCGGCGTGAGGATCAAGCGGCTCTGGAGCTTCTACGACCCCGAGCTCGGTCGGCGGTTCTACGCCGACATCCTCCAGATGCCCGACGATCGCCGACGCCGGTTGGTCCACCAGTACTGCCAGTTCCTCGACCAGCTCCGTTCCGTCCGCAAGGCGATGGCCGACTACTTCGCGGGTCAGCAATTCTTCGACTTCTATGTCGGCGGCCCCGAACCCGATGAGACTTTCACGCTCGAGCCCCAACACACCCATTGAGCCCTCGTTCGGTGAGAACGGGGTCGATGCCGATCCCGGTCTTGCGCGTTGGGACGCACGTCTCGGTGAAGCCTCCTGGTCGCTCAAGACTGACGCCCTCCTTCGCTGTTCCGCGATCGGGCTCGGCGATTTCTCACCTCGCGCTCGCCGATCGGGACCGGATTCCATCAAAAACTCGAGATATCTCAAATAACTTGGACTAATCCTCGTTTTCCGCGAACTAGGTCGACCGATCACGTTCAGTCCTCTTGACCGCGGGGCCAAGGGGTCGGGAGAATGATCCTACCGCCCGACCTGGGGTCTCGCCCGTTGAGGAAGTTTCCGCCATGCCCGCCACAACTGGACCGGTCCGCACGACCGAACAATACCCTGATGCTTTCGGTCGATACGGGTCGTTCGGCGGCCGGTATGTCCCGGAAACGTTGATGGACGCCCTCAACCAACTGGCCGAGGAATACGAGCGGGCGAAAGCCGACCCCGAGTTCCAGGCCCAATTGAATGACTACCTGACCAACTATGTGGGCCGCCCCTCTCCTCTCTTCCACGCCGAGCGACTGAGCCGCCTGGTCGGAGGGGCGGCGATCTACCTGAAGCGGGAAGACCTGAACCATACGGGCGCCCACAAGATCAACAACGCCCTGGGCCAGGTCCTGATCGCCAAGCGAATGGGGAAGACGCGAGTCATCGCCGAGACCGGGGCGGGGCAGCACGGCGTCGCGACGGCCACGGCCTGTGCCCTGACCGGGCTCGAATGCACCGTGTACATGGGAGAAGAGGACATCCGGCGCCAGAAGCTGAATGTCTTCAACATGAGGACCCTGGGCGCATCGGTCGTCCCCGTGACCGACGGCTCGCGCACCCTCCGCGACGCGACGAATGAGGCGATGCGGGACTGGATGGGCTCGTCGCGGCAGACCCATTACACGATCGGCAGCGTCGTCGGCCCGCACCCATTTCCGATGATCGTCCGCGACTTCCAGGCGGTGATCGGACGAGAGACCCGCCGACAGTCGCTTGAGCGGCTCGGGCGACTGCCGGATGCGGTCGTGGCGTGCGTCGGCGGCGGGTCGAACGCCGCAGGAATCTTCTATCCGTTGATCGAGGACGCCGAAATCGAGCTCATCGGCGCCGAGGCCGGCGGCCGAGGTCCCACGCCCGGCGAACATGCGTCGAGCCTCACCCAGGGCCAGCCGGGCGTCCTCCACGGCAGCCTCAGCTACGTGCTCCAGGACGAGGACGGCCAGACGATGGACGTCCATTCCATCTCCGCCGGCCTCGACTACCCCGGCGTCGGCCCCGAACATAGTTACTGGAAGGACGCAGGACGGGTCCGCTACGAGAGCATCACCGACTCCGAAGCCCTCGCCGCCTACCAGACCCTCGCCCGACAGGAAGGCATTCTCCCCGCCCTCGAGTCGAGCCACGCCGTCGCCCAGGCCCTGAAAGAGGCCCCTCGCCTAGGAGCCGGCAAGGTCGTCGTCGTCTGCCTCTCCGGACGGGGCGACAAGGACGCCTATGAAGTGGCCCGCCTTCGGGGGGAGCCCATTTGATTTCGGAGTAGGCAGGTCGGTCGGGAGTAGACGGTAAACGGTAGACGGTAAGCGGTAGGGAAACGGCAGCGAGGAGAATTCCGTAGGGAGATGTTGATTGCGATGCGGCGGAGGCCCGTTCAAGCCTAGCCTCAGGCGATCTCGGGTCCTGAAGTTCGTGGTGGAGTAGGGCAACTCCACACTCTGGACTCTCCTCGATTACCGGTACTGTTTACTCCCTACTCCTACCTGCCTACGACGGCCTCCTGTCTACTGTTCTCTTCTCCACTACTGTCTACTGTCTACTGTCTACTCTCTCGGGTCCCCCATGAATCGCATTGACTCGCTGTTTGCTCGTCTCAAGTCGGAGGGTCGCCGGGCCTTGATGCCGTTTATTACGGCGGGGGATCCGGACCTGTCGACGACGGCGGCCTTGATCTCGGAGATGGTCGCGCGCGGGGCGCACATGGTCGAGGTGGGGATCCCGTACTCCGACCCGATCGCGGACGGCCCGGTGATCTCGGCGAGTTACCATCGGGCGTTGGAGCGAGGAATCCGTCTTTCGCACATCCTCCAGACGATCCGGACGCTTCGTGCCGAGACGTCGAACAGCGCCCTCGCCGCAGCCCCGCTCGTGACGATGGTCTCTTATGCGATTATTCATCGCCAAGGGGTCGATCGCTATCTCCGCGAGGCCGTGACGGCCGGGATTGACGGCCTCATCGTCCCGGACCTCCCCGTCGAGGAGTCGGTGAGCCTCTGCCGCAAGGCCACGGCCTTCGACCTTCGCCTGATCCAGCTCGTTACGCCCACCACTCCTCGGGCCCGCGCCGTCCAGATCACGCAATCGACGACCGGCTTCGTCTATTACGTCTCGGTGGCTGGGATCACCGGCGAGCGTCGCAGCTTGCCCCCCGACCTTGTGGATAACGTCGCCTGGCTCCGGTCGCAGACCGACCTGCCGATTTGCATCGGGTTCGGCATCAGCTCGCCCGAGCACATCCGCGAGCTCGCCCCCGTGGCAGACGGGTTGATCGTGGGGAGTGCCCTCGTCAAGCGCCTCGCGGAGACCGAAGCCCTCCCCCGCGATAAGGCCGTCAAAGAGATCGGGCAATTCGTCGCCAGCCTGGCCGCCGCCTTGACTGTCGAGGGATAATTGGAGATCGCGAGCGCGCGATCACCGTTGAGGTGATCCTCGAGGTTTGTCACAGCCGGGTGGCCGGGCCGAAGGTGCCACGGAGCTCGGTGACGGAACTCGTGGCACTTGGGCACATATCTTCAAGACTGATTTCGCACGGTGAGGCGAACCGGTCTCGGTCACTTCTGAAGGGCCACGTCTCGGGGTCGTCCCTCAAACTTCGTAGCTCGCGTGCCGCTCGGGGATCTCGACGGGACTCTTGACGTAGGGCTGGAGCACCGGGGCGAGGGCGTCGAGACTTTCGGGTTCGCCGTGGACCAGGAATGCGCGTTCGATCCCGCCGCCGGTCTGTTCGTACCACCAGGCGAGGTCGTTCCGGTCGGCATGTCCCGAAAAGCCATCCAGGACGTAGACGGCCGCGTTCAGGTCGTGCCACTGATCCATGATCTGGATCCGCTCCACCCCTTCGGTGAGCTTCCGGCCGAGCGTGCCTTCGGCCTGGTAGCTCACGATGACGATCGCGTTGTCGGGGTTGTCGACCACGTGCCTGAGGTGGTGTCGGATCCGACCGGCCTCGCACATCCCCGACGACGCGATGATGATCATCGGGCCGGTGAGGTAGTTGAGCCGCCTCGAGTCGTCCCATGTCGCGCAAAATTCGACATACTTCGACCCGAAGTACATCGGATCTTTGTCCATCAATTTCCGAGCGGCGAGGGTATAAGACTCGGGATGATCGCGATGGATGTCGGTCAGCCTCATGGCGAGGGGGCTGTCGACGTAGATCGGGATCGGGCGCACCTTGTGGACGGTGAACAGCTCCTGGAGGCAGTAGATCATCCGTTGCGTCCGACCGAGGCTGAACGCGGGGATGACGACCTTGCTCTGCAACCGGGTCGCTCGGGCGACGATGGCGTGCAACTGCTTGATCAGCTTGTCGTACGGTTCGAGCTCGCGGTTGCCATAGGTGCTCTCGGAGACGAGGATGTCGATATCCTGGATGATGGTCGGGTCGGGGAGCAGCCCCATGTTCCGACGGCCCAGGTCGCCGGTGAAGACGAACCTTCGGCGTTTCGAGTCCTCCTCGTAGTCGAGTTGGATGATCGCCGAACCGAGGATGTGCCCGGCGTCGAGGTAGGTCAGGTTTACCCCCGGGACGATTTCGGTGGGCGTCTCGTAGGGCAGTCGCTGGAGCTGTTCGACGACCCACTCGACGTCGGCGAGCTCGAACAGGGGTTCGATCGGCTCGGCCAAGGGGGTCTTGAGGTTGGCGTTCCGGAGGTCCTCACGCTGAATCCTCGCGCTGTCGCGGAGCATGACGCTCACGATGTCGGCGGTCGGCTTCGTCGTGTAGATCGGCCCCTTATAACCGGCGCGGACCAGGCAGGGGAGGCGACCGATGTGGTCGTTGTGCGCATGCGAGACGATCACCGCGTCGAGGCCGCGAGGATCGAAGGTTAATTGGCGATTGGGGCTCTCGGGATCGATCCGGTTCGAGTCGAACAACCCGCAGTCGAGTAAGATCTTGTGCTGCCCAATCTCCAAGAGATGGGCCGTACCGGTTACTTGCCGGGCCGCCCCATGAAACGTGATGCGCAAACGATCATCCTCCCGACAACGCCGCCGAATCCGATCCTGAAAGATCAAATAAGCGTCGAAGAGTCTCACCCAATTCGCCGGTATTCTCATGATGACACGAAGGTACTCGGGCTTCAAGGCCCAAGGCTGACTTGCGTGAAGTCCCGTTGAACAATTCCTGAATCCGGCGTAATATTTGCAATACCTCTCCGGACCGCCAGAGTCCTGGCGACGTCCGTCCGTGTCCGAACTGGGTGAGGAGCGCCCTGTGATGACGCGAGAAATTCCGGAATCCCATCCGCTGCATCGACTTTTCCGAGGCATGACCGAGTCGACTTTCATGTCGGAGTTGGGGATCGGCGATCCTCGGCTCGTCGGTTATGTCGCGGGGTTATTGGCCCGATTCGTCCCGAGCCAGTCGATTTGGAAACTTCGCGACGGCGAAGGCCGGCGACTGACCGAGGTGACGGCCATGGTCACCGAAGCCGAGTCGACCCACGACGCGGGTCGACGCCTGGAGTGTCACCGACACGTCGGCGACTTCACGTTGTTCTGGACCGGCGTGTACCCCGAGGCCCTGAATCGTCTCCAGGAGTCGGGTTCGCCCGACCACCTGATCAGCTTCCAGGCTCAAGGAAAACGGTCGTATTACCTCGCGAGCACGCTCGACGGAGATCAGGGGCCCATTCTCCGCCGGCTGAGCGACGAGTTCGAGCTCTGTGCCTTCGGGCTCTCGCGGGTCCGTCGCGAGTGGGAACGTCACGAGCACGACCCACCTCAAGGACCGCATTTCCGCGGTTTAGTCGCTTAATCAAGCCGGCGCAAACGACTCCGGCAGACGCACGCGCCGCTCGATTCAACCTCGTCTCCTCGCCAGGCTTTGCAGCGAGGCATGCCCTCGATTAGAGTGGGGCGGGAAGACGAGGTCGGGCGGGCGTGCCGCCGACGATCTCCCACAGGCCAGGGGGCCGGGACGAGTGGCGGTCTCTCGGCGTTATCGGCTCGACGACTTGCGTCGGTTCGCCTCGGCATTGGCCGTCCAGGTCGGTGTCGCGTCCGCACGCGCCTCCGCGTTGGCCACCCACCTGCTGTGGTTCGACGCGGCCGCGACCCCGGCCTTCGGGATCGCGACCCTACCGGACCTGCTCGGTCGGATCGTCGACCGGGAAGTCGACCCCTCCGCCGAAGGCACGGTCGTCGGAGAGACGGCCGGCACGGCGGTCTTCGACGGGCAGAACGGCCTGCCTCCGCTCATCCTCTCCCGTGCGGGCCAGCTCGCGACCGAGAAGGCGAGGGACGTGGGGATCGGCCTGGTCCGCGTCACCGGGGTCGGGCCGATCGGACCGGTCGCCAACCTCGCCGCCGAGATGGCCGTCGGCCCGTCGGCAGGAATTCTGATGGGCAGCGAGGCGTCCTGGGCGATGGCCTTGCCAACGGACGAGGGCCTTCCGATCGTCTTCGGCAGCGGCCTCGGGTCGGAGGAGTCGCCCGAGCGGCCCAAGTCGGGGACTCGGCCGGCCTCGAAGCCAATCCCGACCGACCTGATCCTCCCTTGGGCTTCGGCACTCGTCCCCGAAGGGGGATGGCTCGTTGCGGCCATCGGGATCCATGCCCTCGAGCCACTAGACTCCTTCCAGGGGCGGGTCGGTGCCACGGGGCTCGGGAGACTCTTGCCCGAACCCTGGGACGCCCACCGTCGTGAGGCCCGAGAGGCCGGAATCGCGCTCACCGCCGCCGCCTGGAAGAAGCTCGACGGGTGGGCCAAGCGTCTCGGAGTCGAGCGTCCCCAACCCCACGCCGGCCCTCGACGGACCGCCGGCACGCCGTAAGGAACCAACACCATGGTCCTTCCCCTCGGCGACCTGGAGAAGACCCGGATCGTCCCGTTCGCGACCTACGCGCTGATCGCGCTCAACGTCGTGATGTTCCTGTTCCAACTCGACCACGGGGCGGAGTTCACCTCGGCGTTCGCGGCGACTCCTTTCGAAATCACCCGCAACGTCGACCTCCAGGAACCCCTGCCGCTGCCGATGCCGGGAGACGAGAACCCGAGGAACCTCCCCTTGCAGACGGAGGTCGGGCAGGCGAATCTCGATCAAGGGCCGGGACCTCGACCGATCTGGCTCACCCTCTTCACCGCGATGTTCCTCCACAGCAGCCCGCTGCACCTCGCCGGCAACATGCTGTTCTTGTGGATCTTCGGCGATAACGTCGAGGAAGTCCTCGGGACGTTCCGCTACCTCCTCGTCTATCTCGCCTGCGGGCTCATGGGGACGCTCGCGCAGATTGCGGCGAGCCCCGACTCCCTGATCCCGACCTTGGGTGCCTCGGGGGCGATCGCCGGGGTCATGGGGGCCTATCTCGTCTGGTTCCCCCATAACCAGGTACGCGTCCTGGTTTTCCAGTTCTTGACGCGGATGCCCGCCGTGCTCGTCATCGGAGGCTGGATCCTGTTCCAGATCTGGCAAGGGGCCGGCTCGGTCGGACGGCTTGGCGAAGAAGGGGGCGTCGCCTACCTCGCCCACATCGGGGGAGCGGCGACCGGGATCTTCGTCGGATTCCTCTTCTTCGATCGGGCGCGATTCCTCCAGCAGATGCACGACGCCCAAGATGGCTGGATCGTCGAGCCTTGAGCGAGCGCGAGGGCCGGGTCGTCAACGCCCGGGATCTCGACGATACGAGCTCGGGGTCTGCCCGGTTTCTCGGCGGAAGATCGTGCTCAAATACTCGACGTAAGCGAAACCCGCACGCTCGGCGATCGCGGTCAGGGGCAGTTCCGTCTCGGAGAGGAGCTGTTTGACCCGCTGGATGCGGACGTCGACGATCGCCTCGTGGATCGTCCGTCCCAGGACTTTTCGGAACGTCCGTTGGAGGAGGCTCCTCGAGACGTCGACGTGTGTCAATACGTCCTCGACGCCAATCCCCTCGCAGGCATGCTCGCGGATAAAGCTCAAGGCGTCCGCCACCCGAGGGTCGGAAATCGCGGTGACGTCGGAAGACTGACGAGTCGCGACGCCGATCGGGAGGACCCAGCGCAACATCTCGTCGGCTCGCTCGCCGTTCATCAGCCGAGCGAGGAGGGCCGCCGCCTCGTACCCGACGCGGAAGGCATCGGGGATGACGCTCGAAAGCGGAGGGTGGGCGAGCTGGCAGACGAGCTCCTCGTTATCGACCCCGACAACCGCGACTTCTTCGGGGACCGCCACTCCCGCCCTCCGGCACGCGTCGAGCAGTTGCATCCCGCGCGTGTCGTTGCCCGTCATAACTCCCAGGGGCTTGGGCAATTCCTTGACCCATTTCGCGACCCCTTCGATCTCGTCTTCCCAGGACGTTTGCTGGTGCCCCCAAGAGACTCGGGGGACGGACTTCCGTTCGTGGAATTGGTGCCCCGCGGCCTCGACGCACGCGGCGAAGGCGTCGCGACGCCGGACCGACCATTCGAAGACGGGGAAACCGAAATACGCAAAATGCCGAAAACCGCGTTCGATCAGGTGCTGCGCGGCCATCCTCGCGATCGCGGCATGATCGGAATGGATCTGCGGGAGCCCAAGGTCTCTGACCTGATCGTTCAGGTCCACCGTGGGGATTCCGGTCTTCAGCACCTTCGCCGCGCTCTTCGGGGTGGAGGCCCTCGAGATGATCCCGTCCCCATCCCAGCGATCCAACCAAGGGGGTGCCTGGTCCTGGAGCGATCGTTGCTCGAGGTAGATCGTCCACGGGCCATACTCGCGCACGTATTGCGACACCCCACCGATGAGTGCACGACCGTAAGCCGTTGAGGTTTCAATAATTAAGACAACGTGCGGGGGGGACGTTCGCCGTCGCTTGGGGGTTGGGTCCATGGGCCCTCTTGGTTCGCTGTCGCGATGAGCATCGCAGGACTGCGGGTCGCCGAGCTCGGCGACGGCCAACGTATCATCGCAAGACTTGAACTCAACTCGAAACCCGATTCGGCTTCGAAAACGGCGGCCTTCTCGCTGCGTACCGAAAGTTATAACCAAAAATACCCAAAATCACATGGTTTCGCACGCGTGAATAACTATCCTTAATCCTTAGATGGTATCTCTCGTTTCCTTCCCATGGGTCTTGGGTGGGAGAAGGATCATCTCCTCCTTCGTGCATTCATACCTCGGTCTGGGCCTTGAACTGGCGCCGCGCGTCCGGGTCGGAGGCGTTCGCATGGTCGTTGCGCGATCGAGAACGAGCTACGAGGCGGAACCGCTGCGGTTCGGTCCGGGTCGTTGCAAATCGATTCATCAACATCCGATCATTTGGCCGGCCGCGACCCTCGGGAAACGGACGACGTCCCGAATCCCCGAGGACAGGATCGTTTCCGATGTCGCTCAAATCCATGGGTCCGCGCCCTTGAGGGCGTTTGCGAAGCTCCCCGCGTCGAAGAACACGCAGAATTCCCCCCCGAGAACTGCGACGAGGTGGCCGGAGGCGGTCGGGCGTCCGAGATGCGTCGACAAACCCGATCCTCCCGGGCGTAGCTTCGACACATGCAGCCGTTTGTCTTTCTCATCGTCCTACTCATAGTCGTCCAGACCTCTTGATGCGGCGTTTTCGTCACGCCTCGAGGGCCGGCGTCGCTGTCGCTCGTGAACTGGACCGGTTCGAGAAACCTCGAACTGGGCCCGTGTCGGCCGCGCCACGGTCTGATTCAGCGGACTCGTCCTTTTTTTCTTAATTCAGGAGTCTTCCATGCATCAGCCCCATCGTCGAGGTTTCACGCTCATCGAGCTGCTGGTTGTGATCGCGATCATCGCGGTCCTCATCGCCCTGTTGCTCCCCGCCGTCCAGGCGGCACGTGAGGCGGCCCGCCGGATGCAGTGCGTCAACAATCTGAAGCAGATCGGCCTCGCGATGCACAACTACCATACGGCGATGGACCGATTCCCGATGGGCGTCTCCAAGGCCCCGTTTTTCGGGCCGGGCGATACCGACGGCCAGTGGGGCTATGGTCGATGGTCGGGCTGGAGTTGCCAGGCGCTCCTCCTGGGCTACCTCGACCAGACGCCGCTCTACAACGCCGCGAACTTCAGTTGGCTGCCGGGCTCGGCCGGCAACGTGACGGGATCGCCATTCAACAGCACGGTCTATAACACCGTGATCAATTCCTTCCTCTGTCCCTCGGACGCCAACGCGGGCCGGCTGAGGAACAACAGCTATCACGCGAGCATCGGCTCGACGACGTATGAGAGCCCGATCAACACTCCGGGAATGTTCGCCGTTTTCACGGCGTATGGCATCCGGGACGTCACCGACGGCACCTCGAACACCATCGCGTTCGCCGAGGCGTTGACGGGTCGGGCGACTCAGAATTCGGGCAACACCTCGCAAGGTGACGCCTACCGAGGCGACGTGATCGAGAACGCCACGGATCCCGGGACCGGCGGACAGGGCTCCGACGACCCTTCGGGGTTCTACGGCCAGGCGGCGCAGTTCCTCTACGCATCGAGCAACCAGGCTGCGGTGCTTTCGGCCTTGCAAGGGTGTGCCACGGCCGCGGCCAACCAGTCGAGCGCCTCGTGGTCGACGATGCGAGGGTTTAGCTGGGCCGACGGCAACGGCGGTTGGACTTACACCAACATCATCCAGACCCCGAACCGCGACTCGGTCTTCCCCGGGGGAGGTTGCCGCTTCAATTGTGCCGGCTGCGGCATCGACAGCTCATTCAGCTACGCGGTCTCGAGCAACCATCCAGGGGGGGCGAACATGCTGATGGCCGACGGCAGCGTCAAGCTCATCAAGGATAGCGTCTCGAGGCTCACGTGGTGGGCTTTGGGCACCCGCAACGGCGGCGAGGTCATCAGCGCCGATAGCTACTGAGCTCGGGGGAACGACGGGGCACGGCAGGTCCCAATGCCGGCCGTGCCCCCACTCGCTGGAGGTTTGACGCGATGTTGAGACTCGACCAGACCGGGACGTTCGCCTCGGCCGCCCTCCGAATCCGCCTCGGCCTGATCGCCGGCGTGATCGCCGTCGCCGGGTGCTCGGGATCGGTGTCGGAGGAGAAGTCGGACGACCCTGCGCTGAAATCATCCATGAAAAAGCAGATGGAAATCTACATGTCAAAGACGAATCTCATGAAGAAAAAAAGCCCGAATTCGTCGCAGGCGAGGAAGCGCTTTCCATACCCGACGCCGAGGCCTCGGGCGTGAGCTCGGCACAGCCCGGCCTCCCCGAGCGGGAGGCTCCCGCCGTCCCCCGGGGCGGGCCAAGCGTCGCCTCCGAGGGCCGAACCCAAGAGACCCAGGGGCGTTGTCACGAGGACGGGCGTCTCCGGCCTCGCGAAACAGGGAAACGAGGGACGTCATTGTTACGATGAACCACCGGCAATCCATCGCCCTCCTGATCCTCGGTGCCATTACACTCGGCCCCGACACGGCCCGCGGCGGACCGCCACGTTCGGCCGGCGAGGCGGCCGCCCCCAGAGACGTTAGCGCCTTCGACCTCCCCGATGGCTTCTCGCAAAAGCTCGTGGCCCGAGGCTTCACAGGTGCGACGGGCATGGCCGTCGCGGCCGACGGGCGGGTCTTCGTCTGCGAACAGACCGGCACCCTGCGGGTCGTCAAGAACGACGCCCTACTCCCCGACCCGTTCCTGACCCTCGAGGTCGACAGTGAGTGGGAACGCGGCCTGATCGGGGTAGCCCTCGACCCCGCCTTCCCCTCGGCGCCCTTCGTCTACGTCTGCTATGTCTCGCCGAAGCCGTATCCCCATCACCGGGTCAGCCGCTTCACCGCGAAGGGGGACCGGGCCGTGCCCGAAAGCGAGGTCGTCCTCCTCGAAGGGGACGACCAGTCCAAGCTCGGTGGGGTCGTCCCGGCCGGGCACCAGGGAGGCGGCCTCCACTTCGGCAGCGACGGCAAGCTCTACGTCGCCATCGGCGAGCAGACGGCCGGCGATCCTTCGCAACGACTCGACACCTATCTCGGCAAGCTCCTGCGGATCAACCGTGACGGCTCGATCCCCGAGGACAACCCGTTCTTCCACGAAGCCAAGGGCAAATATCGCGCGATCTGGGCCTACGGGTTGCGAAACCCCTTCGGCTTTGCAGTCCAGCCGGGGACGGGACGGATTTTTATCAATGATGTCGGTGGTTCGCGCTGGGAGGAGATCGATGAAGGGGTCGCGGGCGCCAACTATGGATGGCCCGTGACCGAAGGGCCCACCAAACATCCCGGACACCACCCCCCGATCCACTCTTACGGTGAGGCCGCGATCAAGTCGCTCTCCGGGGGGGTGTTCTACAACCCGCCGCACCGGCAGTTTCCCGATCAATATGTCGGCAAATACTTCTTCGCCGACTTCATCTTGAACTGGGTGCGGGTCCTCGACCCGGAACGTCCGGACTCCGTCCAGCCGTTCGCCTCGGGTCTGGCGGGGCCCGTCGCACTTCAGGTCGGCCCCGACGGGAGCCTCTACTGCCTGAATCGGAACGCCTGGGTCAAGGACAATGTGTTCAAGTCGGGGACGGGGACGCTCCACAAGATCCGATATGAGTCCCGCTCGAGGGCGCTTGCCCCAGGGTTGATTTCCCAGGCGAAGGATGTCGCGGCCGTAGTCGGAAGCTCGGCGACGTTCCGCGTCGAGGCCGACGGGACAGGCCCCCTGGAGTTTCGATGGCAGAAGGACGGCCGCACGATCGCCGGTGCCGACAAATCCACATACACCCTGGATGATGCCACAACGGAGGATGAGGGGGCTCAATTCCAGTGCGTCGTCTCGAACGCCGAGGGGACGATCCGGAGCCGGCCCGGTACTCTCCGGCTCTCAAAGCGGCATGCGCCGGCGGCCCCGCTTCCGATGCTCGCCGGGCTCGAATGTGAAGTCCACGAGGGCCGTTGGACGGCGATGCCGACATTCGATCACGAGACCCGAGTCGGCTCAGGGACATCGTCACAGTTCGTTGACAAGGCCCGGACTCGCGACAAGGATTTCGGGCTGAGCTTTCGCGGATATCTCGAGGTTGACCGGCCGGGTGCCTACACCTTCCACCTCGATTCCTCGGGGGCCTCGAAGCTCTACGTGGCCTCGGCAGAGGTGGCAACAACCACCATGACCAAGGGGCCGAGGCGATCGAGCGGGACCGTCGGCCTCGACGCGGGCCGCCACCCGATTCGACTCGACCATGCCCACGGCGACGGCCGACCGCACCTCGAGCTCTGGTACTCCGGCGCCGAGGTCGAGCCGCAGACGATTCCCCCCGAGAAGCTCTTCCGGCTCGATCGGACCAAGCCCGTCGCCCCCACGATCCAACCCGAAGGGGGGTCTTACTCCGGCCCCATCTCGGTGTCGATCGCGACACCAACGACGCGGGGTCAGATCCGCTATACGTTGGGAGGATCTCCACCGACCGCGAACTCGCCCCTCGTCAACGGCCCGGTGACCATCACGAGTTCGACAACGCTGGTCGCCGGGCTCTTTGCAGAAGGCGCCGAGAGTCCGGTCGCGACCACCCGGGCTACGTTTCAGATCAAAGGTGGTGAGCCTTATGGGCTCCCTTTGCGGCCGCTCGCCTCGACGACGACCGTCGCCCGACGTCCCGAAGAGATGCCCCAATGGCTCTCGCAAACGGGGCTTTTTCGCTCGCTCGAAGACCTGACCCCGCAACCGGGAGTCATCCCTTACACCGTGAATTCACCGCTGTGGTCGGACGGAGCATATAAGAGTCGTTGGATCGTCCTGCCCGGAGACGCCCGGATCGCGTTCTCCGAGAGTGGCCCGTGGTCCTTCCCGGAAGGGACCATCCTCGTCAAGCACTTCGAGTTCGGCGATCCCCAAGGGGTCTCGGTGCAGCGCCGACGGCTGGAGACGAGGGTCCTCGTAGTCACCGGGCCCGGCCAGGGATTCGGGGTCTCCTACAAGTGGCGGCCCGACCAGCGTGACGCAAGCCTGATGGTCGACGGGGCAATCGAGCCGATCCCGGCCGGACCGGCCAACGCGGGACACGCCCGAACTTGGACCTATCCGAGCCAGAAAGACTGCATGATCTGCCACACGACCCAGGCGGGGTTCGTCCTCGGAGTGAACACCCGACAGCTCAACGGCCCGTACCGCTATCCCGCGTCGTCGACCGTCGACAACCAGATACGTGCCTGGAGCCATGCGGGACTCTTCGAGACCCCGGTCGCCGAGGATTCGCTCGCCAAGCTCGATCGCCTGGTCGACGTCTCGGATTCCTCCGCCCCGCTGGAACACCGCGTCCGATCCTATCTCGACGTCAACTGCGCCCAATGTCACCGCCCTGGGGGTGTCCGGTCCGACTTCGATTCTCGGTTTGAAGTTCCGACGGCCGAGCTCAAGATGGTTTCGGGGCCGCTGCTGACGGGGGACCTGGGAGTCCCGAACTCCCGGGTCGTCGCACCGGGTGACCGCACGCGATCGATGCTCTTCCGTCGAATGGGGCGGCGAGAGGACGTGTACAACATGCCCCCACTCGGCAGTCAGTACGTCGATCCGGCCGCCCTCGATGCGGTCGGACGTTGGATCGATAGCCTCGACGATCGGGCGTCGAGCCCTAGCGCACGCGTTCCTAGCAACCATCAACAACAATGAGGTCGTACCAATGATCCGTCTCTCGCGAACCTGGGGTGCCGTCGCCGGGCTCCTCGTGCTCTCCCTCGCGATCACCGATCGACCGGCCGCCACCGCAGCACCCAAGGATGGCGAGGTCCCCCTCTTTAACGGGAAAGACCTGTCGGGGTGGCGGGGCAACAAGGCGTACTGGTCGGTCGAGGACGGCGCCCTGACCGGCAAGACGACCCCGACGAACCTACTCGCCCAGAACACCTTCCTCATCTGGGAGGGCACTCCTCCCCCGGACTTCGAACTCCGGTTCCACTACAAGATTGTCGGGGGTAACTCGGGCGTCCAGTACCGGAGCCGAGTCATCGACGACGCGCTCTACGTCGTAGGGGGTTATCAGGCCGACATCGACTCCTCGCCGAAATACACGGGGATGAATTACGAGGAACGCGGCCGAACCTTCCTGGCCCAGCGCGGCGAGAAGGTCGAAATCGCTCCCGACGGCTCGAAGAAGGTGGTCGCATCCCTCGGGAACAAGGACGAACTCCAGGCGAAGGTGAAAAACGAGGACTGGAATGAATATATTATTATCGCCAAAAGAAATCATCTGACACACATTGTCAATGGCGTGACCATGTCCGAGGTCACCGACAACCAGAAGGACAAGGCCGCGACTACTGGAATCCTCGCCATCCAGCTCCACCAAGGACCGCCGATGACGGTCCAACTCAAGGACTTCCAGCTCAAGGCCCTTGAATAAGACGCGTGCTGGGAGCCCGGCTTCTCCTCGGGAGCCGGGCTCCCGACGCACGCAGCGCCGAGTCCCGGTCCCGGACACCCGCCTCCACGAATTCCTCGCTTCTCACCTTCGAGCAGCACCCACCCAGCACCAATCCTCGTCGACCTGCCTGAATCGCCGGTTTCGAGTCTCCAACCCACTTCAATCGTCGAATCCAACTCCCTTTCAAGCAACGCTCCCTTCCGTCCTAACAAGGGGCTGGCGAGGGAAAAATGATTTCCGCTTCGCATCCGCGACTGGTACAACCGTCTCATGACGGCGTAATTCAACGTCCGAGTCTCGCGGACTCGGGAGAGCGAATCTCGGGTCTACTGCCGTAAAGCGAAGCCTTTTGCGAACATCACAACCGAGTGGGGTGATTTCGCTTTTGCGCGACCGAAGCGTTCGCTCATTCACACAAGGCTGGCGACACTCCCCCCGCGTCGCCACTGGTGCGCGAGCGTCGGCAAAGACATCCCGCCTCGCGACCCCGGCCTAAATCCAGGAGAAGGTCGGCGTGTTCCGAACGTGGCACCTCGCCGTTCCGGTTACGTAGCCCGCCTCTCGGCCGCGTCGCGAGGATTCATCGCGGTCGTTTCGAGATCGACTTACGAGCCGATCCCCCGGTCAGGAGATCGCCGAAATCCCGAGGCTTCTGTGATCCCCTCAACACGACGTCTCGCCCCGACTGCGGAGTCTGGAGATGCACTCGACGGTTTTCGCCCTGTTGGCTTCGCTCCTGGCGGGCAGTCCTGCCGGACCCGCCGCATACCCCACCTGGACACATCTCTCGAGCCGGACGGGCGACCTCCCCGCCCCGGGCGCCTCGCACGAGCAGACGGGCTGCCAGGTCGTCGATCTCGACAAGGACGGTCACAATGACATCGTGATCACGAGCCGGCGCTCCGACTCGGGTATGGTCTGGTATCGTCGGCAAGGGAACGGATGGAGCCTCTATCCGATCGATCGCGGACTGCAGATCGAGGCTGGCGGGGCCTCGTACGACATCGATGGCGACGGCGACCTGGACCTGGTCTTCGGCGAGGATTTCACGGGGTCGAAACTCTACTGGTGGGAGAATCCCTATCCGAGCTTCGACCCCAAGAAGGACTGGACGCGCCGCGAGATCAAGAGCGAGGGCGGGACGATGCACCACGACCAGCTCTTCGGCGACTTCGACGGAGACGGGAAGGATGAGCTCGCTTACTGGGTCCAGTGGGATGAGGGGCTGTACCTGGCGGAGATTCCCGAGGATCCGAAACGCCCGTCGCCGTGGCCCTCTCGCCTGATCGCCAAGATGCCGAGACGCGAGGGCCTCGCGAAGGCCGACATCGACGGAGACGGGAAAGTCGACATCATCGGCGGAGGCTATTGGTTCAAGCGCAAGAGTCCATTCGAATATCAGCCCTACCTCATCGACCAGGGCTCCAAAGCCTCGCGGGCGGCCGCCGGGCAGGTTGTCGAAGGCGGCCCTCCGGAGGTGGTCTTCGTCATCGGCGACGGGATCGGACGGCTCAAGCTCTTCCAGCAGACTCCCGACGGGCTCTGGTCCGGATCCGACCTACTCGGGGAAGACGTCATCCATGGACATAGCCTCCAACTCGCCGACATCAACCAGGACGGCCACCTCGACATCTTCTGCGCCGAGATGACCAAGTGGACCGAACTTGACCAGGTTCCTGACAACCCACGATCGAGAATGTGGATCTTCTATGGAGATGGCCAGGGCCAGTTCCTCAAGACACTCGTGTCGACGGGTGAGAATCACCACGAGTCCCGAGTCGCCGACCTCGACGGCGACGGGGATCTCGACATCGTCGGAAAGCCGTACAGTTGCGACCCGCCGAGGCTCGACATCTGGTTGAACGACACCGTCTGTCCCTCGAAACGGTGATCGATCCCGTCGAGAGTCGGGTCATCGCGAGTGATCGTGTCGTCGGCACAGACTCAGAGGCATGACCATACCCCCCGGTAGGCGGGGCACTATTGCCCCGCAACTCTCGCAACGAACACGGGATAAGGGTTACCCGTGCACCGGGGGGTGAAAGTGCAAAGCAAGATTACCTCACGTATCATGGGGAGTGAGAAAAGGGAAAGGGTTCTTCGCGCACCGGGGGAGAAAGAGCGGGGCAGGAGCGTCCCGCCTACCGGGGGGAGAACTTTATCAGATCCTCTGGCAGGCCAGACGGCATTCACGGCAAATCCCATACTTGGCAATCGCATCCCCTAATCGTTCCAGTCCCGTCGTTCATTTTTCGTGTATAGTTCACCCAGAGCCTCTTTTCTCGTTCGTCCTCCTTTGTTTCGCATCTTGTGGGCGATCTACGACCGAGAATGCAACGCGGAGCGTGTTTGCCATGTGCGGAATCGCCGGTGCGTTGGATCTGAGCGGTACGCGCGAATTCCCCACCCACCGGCTCCTGTCCATGACCGGAGCCATCGCCCATCGCGGGCCCGACGACGAGCATTTTCACTCCGAGCCGGGGGTCATCCTGGGGGCCCGGCGGCTCTCGATCGTCGACCTCGCGGGGGGTCGGCAACCGATCCCGAATGAGCGGGGTAATATCTGGGTCGCGTTCAACGGCGAGCTATTCGAATATCCCGAGCTCCGCCAACAGCTTCTGACTCGCGGCCATCACCTGGCAACGCGCTGCGACACCGAAGCCTGGGTCCACCTCTACGAAGACTTCGGCGAGGGGATGCTCGAGAAGGCCCGGGGGCAGTTCGCGGTCTCGCTCTGGGACCGCGAGACTCGGACCTTGATCCTGGGACGGGACCGAGTGGGCATCTGCCCGCTCTACTACACCGAGCGGGATGGCTGGCTCCTCTGGGGGTCGGAGATCAAGGCCCTGCTCGCGTCCGGACTCGTCGACGCGCGTCCCGACCCGAAAGGGCTCGACCACTTCTTCCAATTCTTCGCCGCCGGGACGACGCGGACGATGTTCGAGGGGATCAAGTCGATCCCTCCCGGACACTACCTGCGGGTCCGCGACGGTCGGGTCGAGCTCCGCAAATACTGGGATCTCGACTTCCCCGACGCAGGGCAAGAGCGTCGGCTTGACAACCCCGCCCCGTTGATCGACGAGCTCGAAGGGTTGCTCCGACAGGCGGTCGAGCGCCGGCTGCGGGGTGACGTCCCGGTTGTCAGTTATATCAGCGGTGGCCTCGACTCGACGGTCGTGCTCGGTTTGAGCAGCCGACAGCGCGGACAGGCGGTCCGGTCGTTCACGATCGGGCTCGATCGAGCGGGCCCCGATGAGCGCTCGCAATCGACCGAGTCGGCCGAGGCGCTCGGCTCGCCGCTCACGACCGTGACGATGAATCGGGGTGATATCGCCGCGGCCTACCCGGAGCTGATCCGAGCCGCCGAGGTCCCCGTCCTCGACACCTCGTGCGCCTGCCTGATGAAGCTCGCCTCCGCCGTCCACGGCCAGGGGTTCAAAGTCGCCCTGACGGGAGAGGGATCCGACGAGGCGCTCGCCGGATACATGTGGTTCAAGGGCCATAAGATCCGCGAGGCGTTTGCCAGCCGGTTCGGCCGAGGTATCCCGAGGATGCTCCGGGGCCTGATGCTCGGCTCCATCGGCGGCGACCGGAGTCGTTGGCCCGATCGGATGCCCATCGCCGGCGCCCGCACGGCCCAGCAGGATCTCTACGACGTCCTGGGACAGTCGCGCACGCTCTTCTTCTCAAACGGGATGTGGGACCAGCTCGATGGCCACTCAGCTTACGATGACCTGGACATCACGAACGACCGATTCTCGCGCTGGCATCCCTTGAACCAGTCGCTCTACGTCGGCTACAAGGTGATGCTCGCGGGGATGCTGCTCTTCTCGAAGGGCGACCGGATCGCGATGAACTCGTCGATCGAGACCCGATACCCATTCCTCGATGACGACGTGATCAACTTCTGTGCGAGCCTCGACCCGAGCTACAAGCTGCACGGGATGACCGACAAGTGGATCCTGCGCCAGGTCGCGGCCAGGACGCTCCCGAAGGCGATCGCGAACCGGCCCAAGACGATGTTCCGGGCCAGCCTCTCGAAGACCTTCCTGGATCACTCGCGACCGAGCTGGGTCGACCAGCTCTTGAGCCCGCAGTCGCTGGCCGAGACGGGTTTCTTCGACCCTAAGAAGGTTGCCGAGGCACGCAAGCTCCGAGGAAGCTTCCCGAGGATCACCCCGAAGCAGCTTGGCCTCGACATGGGGTTGACCAGCATCGTGGCGACGCAGCTCTGGTACCACACGTATTGCGGGGGCGGGCTCTGCGACCTCCCGGTGTGGACGCCCCCGGCCGTCCACCACGCCGACGCGTTGACGACCACGCTGGTCGACGTGGCCCATTTCCCGGCCCACGTCGGTTGACGTTCAGGTCCTTCGGAACTCGACCACCCCAAGCCGTGACGGCCCCGTCTCCCTCGCTCGAGAGGAGGCGGGGCCATCCTTATGATTGGGGGCTCAGGCCAGGACCTCTTCGACCTCGGGCGTGGAGATCTCCGTGCGGACGCGGTCCGACTCGAGGTGACGCCGCTTGCGAATCTCGAGGACAAGTCCCAAGCCCTGGAAGGTCGTCCACCACGAAATCCCGTAGATCAGGTATTGCCAGTCGGGATTCGTGACCATGAGCAGGCCGGTGAAATACATCTGGACGGCCGGCACGAAGTACCAGGGATTGACGAGGTAGGCCGTCGTCGCGAACCCGAAGGTGCTCAAGGTCGTCCAGACCGGCTTGAACCAGTCGAGCGACCAGCCCGTGAGGGTATTGAGCGAGGCGAGGTTGAACGACAGAATCAGGAAGGTCGCCCAAACGCGAGAGAGGACGACCATCAACGGCGTCGAGCGATACCATCCTCGCCCGGAAATCCGTCGGACGACGTAGAGGTTGGCGACCAGCTCCAAGGCCCAGAGGCCCACGAAATTGACGTGGGGCTTGATGTCGTTGTAGATCAGGAGCTGGCAGGAGAGGTGAGTCGCCAAATGGATCCATCCGACGGCCATGAACGACGTCCCCCAACGGTCGCGGATCGCGACTCGTTCGAGGTCGGCGACCAAGGCGTCTTTCCAGTCGGACAGGGGAAAGGCAGACCGAGGCGGACTGTTCATGGGAATGGCGCAGGGTGAAAGTTTGGATTCGGGGGGCAAGAATGAAGAATCGGCGGCTAGGACGGACCGGCTTGAAGGTTTCCGAGATCTGCCTGGGGACGATGACCTTCGCCGGGCAGGCCGACGAAGTCACGTCCGGGCGAATCCTCGACGTGGCCACGGACCGAGGCGTCACATTCATCGACACGGCGGACGCTTATCCGATCCCGCCATCGCCGGAAACCGCGGGACGGACCGAAGAGATCATCGGGCGTTGGCTCGAGAAGAATGGTCGTCGTCAGGAGATGGTCCTGGCCACCAAGTGCCGGATCCGTGTCGGCCACGGGGCGAACGACCAGGGGCTCTCACGGCGGCACATCCTGGCCTCTTGCGAAGCCAGCCTCCGAAGGCTCAAGACCGATTGGATCGACCTCTATCAGGCCCACATGCCGGACCCGGAGACCCCGATCGACGAGACGCTCCGCGCCTTCGACGATCTCGTCCGGTCCGGGAAGGTCCGATATGTCGGATGCTCGAATTACGCCGCATGGCAGCTCGCCTTGGCGATCGGCACGAGCGAACGCGCGGGGTTGGCTCGATATGACTGCGTCCAACCGCGCTACAACATCCTCTACCGGGAGATCGAGACGGAACTGCTCCCGCTCTGCCAGGATCAGGGGGTCGGCATCATCGTCTACAATCCCCTGGCCGGCGGGATGTTAACGGGCAAGCACGCGGGAGACGCTCCTCCCAGTGCCGGGACTCGGTTCACACTCGGAGTGTCCGGCGAGCTCTACCGGGAACGCTACTGGCACACGGCCCAATTCGAGGCCGTCCGTACCTTGCGCACTTTCTGCGAGGACCATCGGCTCTCGCTTGCCGCGGTCAGCGTCGCCTGGGTGCTCTCTCGAGCCGGCATCACCTCCGCCATCGTTGGCGCCAGCCGACCCGAGCAGCTCGATGATACGCTTGCGGCCGTCGACCTCAACCTCGACGAGGAAACGCTCGCCGCATGCGACGCCGCATGGTGGACCCTCCCGCGTCGGCCCCTCGGCAAGTGACGCGGGAAGTCGAACCCTCGTAAGTCAAGGCTCCCCCTCATTTTCGAGAGAGGGGAGCGTTCGGTCAGTGGATCCGAGGTCGATGCGCCGCTTTTGCATGTCCGGCCCTCATCGCCCGGACGCTCATGGCGTGCGAGAATTTGACGATGTGTCCATTCGCCACGGGGACGAAGCGCCCCTGGTGGTCGGTGAACCCGCCAAGGTCCTGTTTCCCGCCGAACGGGACGACCACGGTGCCCCCATTCGCCGATGGGAGTTTGACCGACATGTCGAATCGGTAGTGGACATTAATCCGGCGGGTCGGAATCAACAGCACCGAATTCGACCCGGAGTCGTAGATCGCCGACCGGATGGGAATCCTCGCCCCCGTAGGAGTGAAGATATAGTAATTCGAGGGGTTGGACGCCATGGCGCCGTCCACATTCCCCAGGAACGTGAGCACAAACCGCGTTTGCTGGTGGTGGACGCCATACCGGATGAGAGTCTGCACCACCGGCGGGGTCGGAGTGGGCGTCGGTGTCGGAGTGGGTGTCGGCGTCGGAGTGGGTGTCGGCGTCGGGGTCGGGGTCGGGGTGGGCGTCGGAGTGGGTGTCGGCGTCGGAGTGGGCGTCGGGGTCGGAGTGGGCGTCGGCGTCGGAGTGGGTGTCGGCGTGGCGGGGATGTAGGTATAGGAGATCGTCACCGACCCTTCCGCTGTCGTCACAGCGGTGGTGTCGAGGTTGCCGTTCGGGGCGTCGGCGGTGCCGAAACCGGTCGCGCTGAAGGTCGGCGTGATGGTCGCCCGGCCGGATGAGGCGGTGTAGAAGGCGAGGTCGGAGGCGTCGGTGAGCGTGACCGCGGCCGGTGCATCGGTCTTGTTCAGGACGATCGGGGGAATTTTATTCCCGTCGGGATTGTTCGGATCGTAAGGACCGTCAGTGATCGGTCCCTGGCTGGCCGACGCCGAACCGGAGACCTGCTGGTTAATCCCGTTGATCTCGTAGGTCCCGCTCAGGGACGCCGTGATGTCCGCCGATGAGTTTTGGCTCAGGTTCTGGGTCGAGATCGTGCTGTTGTACGTCACCGAGTGGGAAAGGGTGACGCTCATCAGCGTCCCCAGCGTCGGATCGAAGAGGTTGATCACCGGCGAGAGCGTGACGTCGCTGAAATTCGTGAACTGAGTCGCCGAGGCCGTCTGCGTCGGGGTGGTGATCGGAGTCGCGTCCGGCGTCGCGGTCAGCTCGAAGGCGCTGACCGGACCGGCGGCCGGGCTCTCGACGACATTGCCGTTCCCGTCGACGAAGGTGCTGGCCAACCCGGCGCTGAGGAGCCAGCGGACGTCCAGCGCCTCGATGAAGGGTTTTGATTTCTTCGCCGAGAACGAACGTCTCCAGTCACCCCGCTCGCGTGGGACCCTTGAAGTCTCTTCGTTGGAATCGCTTCCCAGCGCGGTCATGGCAAAACCTCTTCAGTACGGCCGGTGTGGGTGTCTCAACTCGTCGAGGAGTGCGTTGCCCGTAGCTGAAGGCGATCCTGACGCCGAACATCAGCAACCGATGCGTCGCCGAGAACCTCGAACACGTCCATCAGGACGGCACATTTCGGATGTCTTGTCGAGTGGTAGGTCAGAGTGGGAAGGAGGGAGGAATCCAGTCTCGCTTAGCAAATCGACGCCTTGCCGTCGAGCCCCGAAGGACTCACAACCTTCCTGACAAGAGGGGTCACGCCGCGATCCGGCGGCGAGACCGACGAACCAGGACGAGCATGCCAACCCCGCCGATTCCGAACAAGGCAACGCTCGAGGGTTCGGGAACGGTGTTGGGTGTGTAGTTGTAGGAGATGTTCACGGTGATCCCGGCGTAGGTCAAATTCATGACGCCGCCGTTACCTCCCGAGATCGTGTGCGTTGCGCCCGAAGTCGCGTCCGACGGCAGCCCGATCGTCCCCGAACCGGTGAAGAGCCCGAGCTGCGAGGGGTCGGTGATCGTCTTGTCAACGGACCCTTGGACGACGTTGCTCGAACCGTTCAGCGGGGTCAGATAGTAGGGAGAGGTCGGCGGCAGGTCGGTCGAGAAGACCTGCGTCGTGCTCCCGGGGTTGTACGTCTTGGAATACTGGAGGACCGGTGCCTGGATGTTCACGAGATTCGTGGCCGTGCCACCCGTGCCGAGATTGAGGTTGATGTTCGTCCCTTGGTTCGGATTCGAGGCCATCGACGTCGTCGCGCCTAGCGTCGCCGACTGGGTCGCCGAACTCACGGGGGTGAAGGTCAGTTTGACCGACTGGGTGATCGTGTAGGCCACCGTGAGGTTGACCGACTGCAAAGTCCCCAGGCTCGTGTCGAACTTGGCGAAGGTCAACGGATTGATCCCACTCAGGCTGGAGGTCGACGTGTTCCAGTCGGTTTGCGTGCTCGGGATCGTTACGGTCTGGACCGCGGTCACATCCGCCAGTGCGAAGGTTTGACCAAGAATCATCCATGCAGCGAGAGAGACCAGGATCGAACGCATAGGAGCACTCCTTCAGTATACTCGCTCAATTGGCCTGATGACGAAGCCAGCTATGAATCAAGACGCCGGCCGCGGTGAATTGCAAAACCCGAACCAAGACGTTCTTGGTGGCCCTGCCATCACGCCAAGGGTCCATCCCACCCGATGCAGATTCGATGCTCGGAGGGTGAGGACCATCGCAAACTCCTGCCAGACCGCTCAATCGTTCTCATGAACTGATGATTCACGCAATCCTGAGAAATCGAATCTGACCTCTCAAGACTAGCTCATCCGTCCGTGGGATTTCGTTCGATCCCCAGCCGGCCTTCGATTTGACCACCGCTGGCCTCGCAAGGAGGCGTCCTGCTAAGGATTTACTCATCTTAGCTCGCTCTCCATCGCTCGCAATCTCGATCACTCCTTCGGCTATGAATTCGACTCCAAGGTTTTTAAAAAGCAACATCCAATCGCGCGTATCGATCCACGACAAATCTCGCATTGACCCCTGCGAACGGACTCGTCCTGACCTTTCGAAGACCTCCGAAGCAACCCAGGATTAAAACCGCCAAATCTACCCCAATTCCCCAGATCCATGGATTTTCGCCCTTTGAGAGGTGTATCGTGCGGAAATTGAACCCGAGATCGCGTCATTCCCACAAATAGCTTGGAGCCACTTCCCTGGACGCGGACCTTCCCGAACGGAGAGCATGGCGCGATTTCGCGTTGAGCCCGTCTTCTTGAGTCGAGATGAGCGAAGCGAGAGGGTGCTGTCGTGCGCAGGTGTTGAGATTCTTCTCTCATGACGCGAATACTCTTTGGGTATGACCAGTCGAGCGCCGGGAGGTCAGAGCGATGTTCGCGAGGATGACAGGACTGCTCGAGGATCTCGGACGGTTCGCGGATTTCGCGACACGCACGATCCTGGCCATGCCGATCGCCTTGATACGAAGGCCCGGGGATGTCGTCCGCCAGTTCGAACGGGTTTCACTCGGGAGCCTGCCGATCATCCTGATCGCCGGGCTCAGCGTCGGGCTCGTGACCTGGCTCCAAACCCGTCGTCTGCTTGTCACGTATGGAGTTGAGGCGACGCTCCCGAGCATCCTGTCCGTGGCCGTCCTGGTGGAAACGGGGCCGATGCTCGCGGCCCTCCTCGTCGCGGGACGCATGGGAGCAGGGCTGGCGGCCGAACTCGGCTCGATGGTCTTGGCCGACGAGGTCGAGGCTCGAGAAGTGCTCGGGGCACTCCCGATTCCGACATTGGTCGCCCCTCGGACGATCGCGTGCGTCCTGGCCGTCCCATTCCTTACAGTGGTGATCGACGCCTCTGCTATCCTCGGCGGGATGGGAGCCGAGCTTATCGCCGGGAACCTGACTGCGCAGCTCTTTTGGAACAAGTCGCTTCTGTTCCTGAGGCTATCCGACGTGATACCCGCGACGCTCAAGACCGGGGTCTTCGGTTTGCTCATTGGGCTTGTAGGATGCCGCACCGGACTAAAGGCGGATCGATCCGCCGAATCGGTTGGTCACGCGGCGACCCTCGGCGTGGTTCGGGCCACGATCGCGGTCTTCGTTGCGAACGTGATCCTCGTCCCCTGGATCCAAGTCACGGTCTCGGCACTGGGTTGGCGGAATTGATTCGTGGGATTCGCGAGCGACGAGCACGATTGCTAGAATCAACCTTGGAGACCGCAGCGGCATTCCAGGATCCACGAGGGCGTCGACTCGTGACCTCCATCGGGGGTGTCAGATGAGCCATGAAATCGGCCGTTGGCGAGCACTGAGCATTGCCGGGTTTGTCCTCGCCGTCCTGGCAGTGGCCGGTTACGGGACGATGCGGGTGGCGAGCCGGCAGTGGCGGGTCCAGGCGACCTTCCCTGTCCTGGTCGACTTCACGACGATCGGCGGCCTCGAAGCCGGCCAGAGGGTTCGCGTCCAGGGGATGGACGCCGGGGTTGTCGAGGAGGTCAAGCCCCCCTCGGCGCCGGGCCAACCCGTCCGCTTGGCCCTTCGCGTCGATGCAAGGTTGAAGCCGCTGGTCCGCTCCGACGCCTTGGCGAGAATCGTGACCGAGGGGGTCGTCGGCGCCAAGGTCGTGGAGATCGTCCCTGGCCGTCCCGACGCCCCACCCCTGGCCGATTCGGGGATCCTGGCCACCGAGCAGCCGGTCGAGGTCGCCGACCTCCTTCGAAAGGCGGGGGGTACCCTGCAACGGGTCGACGCCGTGGCCTCGGCCGCCGAGCAAGGCCTTACCGAGATCAACTTGATCGCCGCGTCGATTCGCAAAGGGCAGGGCAGCCTGGGAAAGCTCGTCCAGGATGAGGAGGCGTATCGCAAGCTGGTCCTCCTCTCCGACCGAGGCGAGCGGACCCTGAACGACCTCGAGGAGAACCTCGCGGCCCTCAAGAGGACGTGGCCGCTCTCGCGGTACTTCAACGACCGTTCGTTCTTCGACCGGGACCGAGTCCTCTTCCACCCCGGCGCCGAGCGAGACAGCAGGACCTTGCGCGAGGCGGATCTCTTCGAGCCGGGCCGATCGGTCCTGACCACCATCGGCCGACAGAAGCTCGACGAAGTCGCGGGTTGGTTCAAGTCCGTCCGACGGCCTGCGTCCGAGGTCGTAATCGCCGCATTCACCGACGATGCTCGCGACCAGGATCTGGCCCAGATCCTCACCCAAGAGCAGGCGGACGCCGTCCGTAAGTATCTCATCAACCAGCACTCGATCGGCTCGGTCGGATGGTTCGGCAGTCGAAAGGTCGCCGCCGTCGGATTCGGAACGCAAGTCCCCCGAATGCCGGCAAGTGACGGGCAAAACCTCCCCCCGCGCCGGATCGAGATCATCCTCTTCACGCCCCAAACCTGAACGGCTCCGCGTCCTATTCCGAACTAACTCGGAATACGCTCCGCGCACGAGCGAGCTGGCACGGTTCTCCGGCGAGTTTCGAAGGCGGTCAGGAGAAACCGGCAAACGCTCGGAGAGGGGGACCCACGGGTTGACGGTCGCCCAGGGGTCGATTAGGTTGGGGACAGGAATTAGCCTTCGCGACCACGCCCCGAGCCGAGGAGAGGACACCCCCGTGGCCTCCTTGTTCGTAATCCAAGGGGCCGACCAGGGTAAGCGGTTCGAACTGAAATCCAAACCCATGGCGCTGGGGCGAGATCAGTCGAACCCCATCCGGCTCCACGACACCGAAGTCTCTCGCCGCCATGCCGAGGTTCGACCCGTCGACGACTCCTTCCGGATCGTCGACCTGGGTTCGGCGAACGGGACCTACCTCAACGGTCAACCCGTCGACCAGGCCCCACTCCGGTCGGGTGACCGGCTCCAACTTGGCCAGACGGTCATGCTCTTCAATGAGGGGGGCGGCGAGCGCGACCTGACCGCGCGCGTCGACGTCCTGAGTCGGACGAGCAAGGATGACCGCTCGGCGATCCTCAAGAGCATCCCCGCCGGCGAAGGCTCGCGTGTGCTCCAGGCGCCCGAAGTGGCCGGCGGCTGGCTCAAGGATAAGCTGCTGAACCTTTCGGTCATGTATCGCGCGACGCAGGCGATCAGCCACGTCATGGAGATCGACGCGCTCCTGCCGCAGATCCTCGAGCTTGTCTTCGAATCCATCGGCGCCGACCGAGGCGCGATCCTCCTGAAAGATGATGCCGGGCAACTGATCACCAAGGCCGCTCGCTGGCAGGGAACCGCCGAGCCCGACGAACGGATGACGATCTCCAGGACGATCGTCGACCACGTGCTCGACAAGGGACAGGGGGTCATCACCTCGGACGCCCCCGGCGACAAGCGATTCGGCCCCGCGCAGTCGATCGTCGACTTCGGCATCCGCGAGGCGATTTGCGTCCCGGTCCAGGGCCGGCACGTCACCCTCGGCGTCCTTTACGCCGACATCCGCGCCGCCAGCGGGATCGTCTTCAGCGACCTCAATAATGTCGGGTCGCGGAGCCGGTTCTCGCAGGACCACCTCATGCTGATGGCCGCCATCGGCCACCAGGCCGGGTTGGCGATCGAGAACACCGTCTTCTATAACGACAAGATTCAGGCCGAGAAGCTCGCGGCCGTCGGCCAGACGATCGCCACGCTCTCGCACCACATCAAGAACATCCTCCAGGGGATCCAGGGGGGGAGTTCCCTCATCGACCTGGGCCTCAAGGAGAAGGACGACGTCATCGTCCGCCGAGGCTGGACGATCCTCGGCAAGAACCAGACGAAGATCTACAACCTCGTGATGGACATGCTCTCGTTCTCGAAGGATCGCGAGCCCGCCCTCGAGCCGAGCGACCTCAACGAGACGGTGTCCGACGTCGTCGAGTTGATGCAGTCCCGAGCCCAGGAACTAGGGGTCGAGATCGTCTGGAAGCCCGACCCCGCCCTGCCCAAGGTGCTGATCGACGAAGACGGGATCCACCGGGCCGTCCTGAATATCGTGACCAACGCCATCGACGCGTCCGAAGGGATCGCCGACCCGAGGGTCCACGTCACGACCACCTGGGATCCTCAAGCGCTCTGTGCCCGGGTCTCGGTCGCCGACAATGGAGTGGGAATCGAAGCCTCGGAGATCGCGTCGATCTTCCAGGTCTTCGCGTCGACCAAGGGTTCGCGCGGCACGGGTCTGGGATTACCGGTCTCGCAGAAGATCGTCCGCGAACACGGCGGTAAGATTGTGGTCAACTCTCGGGTCGGTCAGGGCTCCCAATTCATCATCGAGTTGCCGATGCGGCGGAGCGACCCCCGGCAAACCTCCGAGGCCCCGATCATCCCGGGCTGATCCCCGAGGATACCGGCTCTAGTCCGTCATCGCCTCGCTTGCAATCCATGGACACGTCATCAAGAGCGGATCGCCAGCAGGCGGTTCGCCCGCTCGCGGAGCGAGGACCAGGGTACGGGCAACTCGAGCGGCCGGTCCTTGGGAGTGTCGTCGAGCGGTTCGGGGTGCCCTTCCTTATCCACCTGCACGAATTGCATGACCGCGTCCATCCAGGGCTTGGGACGGTCAGCGAACGGCGTTCCGAAAAGTGCGACCACAACCTGCGCCCGGGCGCGATGGACCTCGTACCCGCGGATCTCGACCACACGGCCAATGGGCACGGGTGCATAGCACCGGAGGTCCAGGACACGCTTCAGGACGAGGTTCGCGTTGAGCCCGGCCGCCCGATACGCCGTCGCATAGGCCGCTTCGAGCGCCAGGGACAACAGCACCCCGGCATAAAGGGTGCCATGATGATTGGCGTCGCGGGGAAGGATCAGCCGGTGGGTCAGCGTCTCGTCTTCGAGTGGAGTCGGCATGCGGTTCTGGCTCGAAACACAAGGAATGCTACCGAACCGGGAGAGGCCCAGTTCGGTTGGCGAAATTCGAGTTTAGCCTCTCACCCCTCGTCTCGTTGAACGAAATCGCATCCGCATGTCAGGCGAAAGGACGAGCGATTGCCGAACCAAGGGTTCCGGCTCAGTGGCTCCACAGGCCTGGTTCGTTTCGAGGCCCAGGATCCAGGCGGGCCCGACCCGGGCTCTCCATGGCCTCTCGTCCCAACTCTCCGAATCGTTTCGATCAATCTGAGAAGACTTCTCAAAACGAGAGGACCCGAGCGATTGACTCGAGCTTCTCAAGACGGAAATACCGATCGGGGCGAAAGCGAGGCGAGCAAGAGTTTGGCTGCGAGTTCTCGCCCCACGTTCATCCCCCTTGGAGCGACAAATCTCCGACCCCTTTGGGGGAAAACTCATACGACAATAAGAAAGAGAGCCTATAATTCCTGAAAGCCCCAACCTACCATTCCGCGACTGAGGCCACTCCGTGGTCGTCCTCGTGAACTCCCACGGAGTTAGGAGGATTTGATCGGAAGTGAATGGGGCACCTAAAAAAAAGACCCCACGCGAGTGGGGTCTTAATCGAATCAAAATTGCGCCGGCAGGAATCGAACCTACGACCTCCAGGTTATGAGCCTGGCGAGCTAACCGCTGCTCCACGGCGCACCCGAATAGTAGCACCTCGCCCGCCCAAAGGAAAGGCCCTCCTCAAAATTATGTGGGAATTGCGGCGGAAGCCTCGTCCATGTTGAGATCCGGCATCAATTGGCCCGAGAATTGCTTTAAACCTTCCTAGTTGTGCGGAGACTCGACAGAGCGTGACGGGCGATGGCCCGCGGATGCGTTGGGATGTCGACGATTGAAACGCCGACATTAGTGAACCAGGGCCCGAGTACGATCGAGGCCCGGGTCACCTCTGGGAGAACGCGATGCATCCGACGATCCGTGCTTACCTCGACCACTTGAAGGTCGAGCAAAACGCCTCCACCCACACGATTCGGTCGTATGAGGTCGATCTGGGTCTCTTCCAACAGTTCCTCGAAGAAGAGGATGGTGAGGAGGCTGACCCTACTTCGGCCGACTCCCGCCGTCTTCGAAGGTATTCGGCATGGCTCAACGGACGAGGGTACGCGGCCAGCACGACCGCGCGTCGCCTGGCGAGCCTTCGGTCCTACTATCGGTTTCAGCGACGTCAAGGGCTGCTCGACACGGACCCGGCCGGCGGCCTTCGGAATCCGAAGCAAGCCCGGCGCCTGCCGAAGATGCTCAGGGTCGAGGAGGTCATCCAACTGCTGGACGCAATCCCGACCGGGGAGGCGCTCGGCGTCCGAGATCGGGCGATGCTCGAGACTCTATACGGGGGGGGTCTCCGTGTCAGCGAGCTTGTCGGATTGAACTTGAAGGACTTCGATCACGAACAGGAAATGGTCCGTGTCCGTGGGAAGGGCCGTCGCGAGCGACTATGTCCAGTCGGGCGCATGGCGACTCTCTGGGTCTCACGCTGGCTCGAGATGCGTCGGCCGAAGCAGCCGGATGAACCGGCGGTCTTCCTCAACCGCTTCGGGGGCCGGCTCACCACCCGGAGCGTGGGCCGACTCCTGGAGGAATACTTGCTCGGCCTCGGTCTCGACCCTTCGGCCAGCCCCCACACGCTTCGTCACAGCTTCGCCACCCATATGCTCGACCGCGGGGCCGACCTGAGGAGTGTGCAGGAGCTGCTCGGGCACCGGAAACTGACCACAACCCAAATCTACACCCATGTCACCCAAGAAAGAATGATTAGTATCTATCAGGATGCCCACCCTCGCGCCCGTTGAGGCCGCGCGGATGGGTCCCCCCCACGGAATTCGGGGCCGAATCTGCGGCCCACTCGGGTCGCAGTCGACTTGAGTGAGCGGGTGCCGCGGTGGCACTCGCCGGGGTCGGGGTCGAGGCCCGGGTCCGTCCCGAACATGTGATCTTGCGAACGAAAACGTCAAGATCCGATACTTTACAGGCGATCATAGCAAACCTTACTTCGACGAGATTCGTATCATCCATTAACTTAGTCATGGCCATTGATTTCTCCGGACGTGGGATCCGGGCTGGCCGAGGGCTTCGATGGTGGGGCGGCCTGGACCGGCAAGTCGAAGGCCCGAGCGTCCCGATAGTCCGATTGGATTCGCAGTATCCGAAGCACCGGCGACGGCACCGAATGGCCGGAGCCGCCCCCGGAAGTCCCGGGGGCCGGCTTCACGAAGATGATGGGCATGCGACCGAAATGAACTCCTCTCTTCCGTAACGCTCAACCGACCCTACGTTCTCCGGATCCCGATCGGGGACCTCGAAAAACGTGGGAGTGGTCCGCGGGCCGGCAGGAAGGGACGGGGGTCACGGCCACGGGACGTCCCGAAGCAGGGGCGATCTCGGGACGGCTCCGCGGTTCCATGGAGTTGACTCACCGAACACGAGTCCCAAGCGGGCGCAATTGGCGAGAGGCTGAACTCATGAGCAAACCTCGACTACTAATCGTTCACCCCGAGCCGTCGGCCCTGGCCCTCCTCACGTCGATGCTGACGTCGATGGGACATGACATCGAGGAAGCGCCGAACGATCGCGCCGCGGTCCGTGCGATGGAGCGGGGGGGCGTCGACCTGATGGTCCTCGGTGCCGACCCCACCGACTTCGAGGGGCTGGAAGTGCTCGCCTACATGAGGCGTAAGCATCGGAGCGTGCCGGTGATCCTCCTCTTCCCGGGGTCCTTCCCCGAGCGGACGAAGGAAGCCCTCCGGATGGGGGCGATGATCGTCCTGAAATACCCGGTCCCGGCCACCGAGCTCCGCGCCGCCGTGATTCAAGCACTCGCCCCCACGTTCGGCCCGCTCGATAACGCCATCCTCACGGCCATCACCCCCTCGACCAACGGGATCACCCCCACGACGGCCGTAAGTCGCACGGCGATGCCCCAGTCGAGGCCGGAACAACCGACTCGCGACCGGGGATTCGTCGGAAACGACCCGAGCCTCCGTCAGGTGATCGAGCTGGCGACGTCCATCGCCCCCCTGCGTCTCCCGATCCTGATCATGGGAGAGTCGGGGACGGGCAAGTCACTCCTCGCCAAGCTTCTGCACAGCGTCGCCGCGCGTGGCACGCCGCCTTTCATCCTCCTCGATTGCCGGCCTCGAGGCGATGACCCTTCGGGGGACGATGACCGCAACCACCTGAATAGCCTGCCGGCGATCGACTGGCCGCGGAAGTTCGCGGAGGCCGAAGGGGGTACTCTTTTACTCGACGAGGTCTCGAATCTCAGCGACGAGCTCGAGCAGGGCCTCTACCGCTTCCTCCAGGACCGAGGAGTCGGGGCCCAGGTCCCCGGTCGGGCTCCGAGCCCCGACGTCCGGCTGGTCATGACGACGAGCGAGAACCTGATGGCCCTGGTCGAACAAGGGGCGTTTCGCCAGGACCTCTACCACAGGATCGGCGCGATCTCCCTGGTCTTGCCCCCGCTGCGTCATCGGGTCGGCGACATCGACTTGCTCGCGGAGTCGTTCCGGGTCAAGTTCTCCCTCGAACAGAATAAGAATGTCGTCGGGTTCACCCGAGACGCCCTCGAGGCCCTCAACAAACACGACTGGCCGGGCAACGTGCGAGAGCTCGAGGAACTGATCCAGGCCGCCGTCGGGCTCTGTCAGGGGAGTCGCATCACCTCGGGTCACATCTCGACGAGCATGAGCCAGCCGGCCGCCCCGCGGATCGCCAAGGCCCGGCCGGCCACGAGCATCCGCCCCCTCAAGGAGTCGCTCGAGGAACCCGAGAAGAAGTACATCATCCAGGCTCTCCAGTCGCTCAACTGGAATCGCCAGGAGACGGCCCGGGTGCTCGACATCAACCGCACCACGCTCTACAAGAAGATGAAGAAATACGGGCTCCTCGTCGACGGCCCGATCTGGATCAATTGATCGGGCCTTCTCCCCCAGGCGTTGCGAGCTACTCGGGCTCCCAGGCCCCGCGTTGGCCCGTTGGATGGAAGTCGTCAAAGGACCCGCGTCACGGCCGAGAGGCGAGGCGTCGCGACGGGCCCTTGGCGAGGAAACGACCTCCCGAGGACGCCCCATGCCTGGTAGGATGGGGCCATCTCGCCAGGTGGCCGGTCCCCCGCCCGAACTTCCCTCCGAAGGTCCCCGAGCCATGCCCCACCACCCCACCCGAAGCCTGCCCGAACTCTTGACCCGCCGCGAAGCCCTCTGCCGAGCGGGGATGGGTTTCGGCGCACTCGCGCTCGGCGGCCTGATGTCCGAAGCGGACCTGCTGACGACCCCCGCCCAGGGGGCCGAGTCCTTGACTCCGCTCGTCTCCAGGCCGCCCCAGTTCGCCCCCAAGGCGAAACGGGTCATTCACCTGTTCATGAACGGGGGGCCGTCGCACGTCGACACGTTCGACCCCAAGCCGGCCTTGACGAAGCACTCGGGCAAGTCCATCCCCTCGAATCTCCCCACCGAACGGAAGACGGGGGCGGCCTTCGCCTCGCCGTTCTCCTTCCGGAAGTACGGCCAGAGCGGCATCGAGGTCAGCGAGCTCTTCTCGAGGACCGCGGAGTGCATCGACGACATCTGCGTGATCCGTTCGATGCACGCCGACGTCCCCAACCATGAGCCTTCGTTGATGCTCATGAATTGCGGCGAGGCGAGGCAGGCGAGGCCGAGCGTCGGATCCTGGGTCCTTTACGGCCTGGGGACCGAGAACCAGAACCTGCCGGGCTTCCTGGTCATGTGCCCGGGGGGCTTCCCGATCGCCGAGTCGCAGAACTGGCAGGCCGGGTTCCTCCCCGGAGTGTACCAGGGGACGTACATCGACAGCCAGCACACCGACATCGAGAAACTGATTCAGCACATCAAGAATCGAACCATTTCTCGAGATGCCCAACGCTCCCAAATCGACCTCCTCCAGGAGCTCAACCGCGAGCACCAGGCCAGGCGCCACAAGGAGGCCGAGCTCGAGGCGAGGATCCAATCGTTCGAGCTGGCCTTCCGGATGCAGGCCGAGGCCGGCGACGCTTTCGACGTCGGTCGAGAGCCGGAGTGGATCCGCGAGATGTACGGGCCGGGCGTCCAGGGGCGGCAGCTCCTGATCGCCAGGCGCCTCCTCGAGCGGGGAGTCCGTTATATCCAGCTCTGGCACGGGGCCGGCCAGCCCTGGGACAGCCACGACGACATCGCGGTCGCCCACCGGCAACTCGCCAAGGAGTGCGACCAGCCCATCGCCGCCCTCCTCAAGGATCTGAAACTGCGCGGGATGCTCGAGGACACCCTCGTGATCTGGGGAGGCGAATTCGGGCGAACCCCGACCGTCGAGCTCCCCACTCCGGGGGCGAACCAGGGCAAGATGAACGGCCGCGACCACAACCATTACGGGTTCACGACCTGGATGGCCGGCGGCGGCGTGAAGGGGGGATACGTCCACGGCGCCACCGACGAGTTCGGGTTCCAGGCGGTGGAAAAGAAGGTCCACGTCCACGACCTCCACGCCACCGTCCTCCACCTCCTCGGCTTCGACCACGAGACATTCACCTACCGTTACGCCGGCCGAGACTTCCGCCTCACCGACGTTCACGGCAAGGTCATCACCGACATCCTCGCCTGAGCTTTCGCGGTCGTCTCAATCTCACGCCCGACCGATCAAAGAAACCCCGCCGGCTCCACAGAGCCGGCGGGGTTTCTTTCTGCGTCTGGTGGCTTGGCGGGACTTCTGGAACTATGACGGAGCATCGGACTACACAACATCAAAATCATAAATAAAAAAGGAAAGAGACCGATCAACAGATGACGCAGATCGACACAGAAAAACAATTCGACAAATCAATCAGATTTTCAATCTGTGTTCACCCGCGCGATCTGTTGATAAATCCTCTGATTCCCTGATCTATCCGTGTTTCATCCGTGACCATTTCCAGCCCGATGGTCGGTCGTCGGTCAAAAACGCTTACGCTGACGGCTCGAGGGGATCCGGAGAGTTCGGCGGTACTTGGTCACCGTGCGCCGGGCGACGGGGAAGCCGTGACGACCCAGCTCTTCGACGATCTCCTCGTCGGAGAGGGGATTCAGCTTGTCTTCCTTGGCGATGATCTCGAGCAGTTTCTGCTTGATCGTGTCCCAGGCGACTTCTTCGCCGTCGGCCGTGGTCGTCCCGCCACCGAAGAAGCGTTTGAGCGCGAAGATCCCTCGAGGAGTCTGGACCCATTTGTCGTCGACCGCTCGGCTCACGGTCGTGACGTGGACGTGGACGCGGTCGGCAATCTGCTGCATCTTCAGGGGCTCGATGAATTCCGGACCCTTGTCCAGGAAGTCTTTCTGGTGTTCGATGATCGCGCGAGCCACTTTGAGCAGCGTGTTGCGCCTCTGTTCGATGGACTCGATCAACCAACGGGCCGATTGAATCCGTTTCTGGATGAACTCGCGGGCGGCGGCGTCGGTCTGCTTGTTCTTGAGCTGCTTCTGGTAGTACCGCGAGATCGAAAGTTGCGGCGTGTGCTCGTCGATCAGGCGGACCTCGTATTCCCCGTGCTCGTTCGCTTCGACGATGAGGTCGGGGACGACGTACTGCGCATTCTCAGGTGCGTAGCGTTCGCCCGGCCTCGGATTCAATCGTCGAAGCTGGTCGATCGCCTCCTTGATCTCATCAATCGGGATCCCGGTCTTCTTCTCGATGGCCGGCAGGCGATTCTGCTGGAGGTCGTCGAGATGGTTGGAGATCAGGACGTGGAGGACGTCGCGACAGGGCACGTCGGGGGTGAGTTGGAGCAGGAGGCACTCGCGGAGGTTCCGCGCACCGACTCCGGGCGGATCGAGCTTCTGCACCAGGGCGAGGGCTTCCTCGGCCTGGGCCATCGTGACATCGCCGCCGAAGTCGCGGACCACGTCATTGAGTTCGTGGGTGAGGAACCCTTTGTCGTCGAGGTTGAAGATGATGTACTCGGCGAGGGCCCGGACGGCAGGCTCGCTGTCGAGAAAGCCGAGTTGATCGGATAGGTCGTCGTGCAGCGATCGGGGCCGCGAGGCCATGTTCTGCATCGCGTCGTGCTTGCGATCCGCCTCTTCACTCAGCGCCGCCCGGCTCATCCGGTGCTCGCTGAACGATTCCGCCCAGTCGTCGGACCCTTCATACTCGGTCGAAGACGCCTCTTCGCCGCCGGCCGCGGGGGCTTCCTCCGAATCATTCTCGGGGGCGGGTGCCTCGCGAAGGTCGACGAGGACCGGATTCTCGCTCAGCTCCTGATCGATCCGTTCCTGCAAGGCCATCAGGGGCAGTTGCAATATCTCCATCGACTGGATCATGCGAGGCGCCATGCGGAGGCGCATATCGGTCCGCATCTGCTGGGAGGTGTCGAGACGCATGGTCCTGAATTCCGCCGTGAAGATGAGGAATGACAAGTGTGACCGAAACGGCCGCCGCGTCGCAAAAGCCGGGGAGACACACTGAGGAGCCGGAGCGATCCGCCACCACGATTATGGGCCACGTCGCGAGGTTTGTCGCAACAGTGGCCACCTTCAGAAGCAAATTCGGTGCCGGACCGCGAAGCCCCGACGAGCCCGGCCCCGTTCAGAATCGTTGTCGTCCGTTGATCGCATCGGCGAGCATTTCTTTATTTGCGAATTCGAGCACGCTTCCCGACGCGAGCCCTCGGGCGAGCCTGGTGATCGGGACGCCGGTGTTCTCGAGGCGATTGGCCACGAGCAAGGCGGTCCCGTCCCCTTCGAGGTTCGGGTTGGTCGCCATGATGACCTCCCGGATCGTCCCGGAACGGGCTCGGGCCTCGAGGGCGTCGAGGGTCAACTGGTCGGGCCCCATGCCTTGCAACGGGGCGAGGCGACCGAGGAGGACGTGGTAGACTCCCTCGAACGTGCCGGCCTTCTCGAGCGCCAGTAGGTCGCGCGGTTGCTCGACCACGCAGACCACCGCCGAGTCGCGTTTGGGATCCCTGCAGATGGCACAAAGGGGTTCGTCGGCCTCGGTCAGGTGGAAGCAGGTCTGACAGTGCCGGACGCGATCCTTGACGTCTCGGATCGCGTCCGCAAGGGCCAGGGCCTCCTCGGCCGGGCATTTCAAGAGGTGGTGGGCGAGCCGCTCGGCGCTTTTCGCCCCGATGCCGGGCAATCGGCCGAAGGCTTCGATCAGCCTCTCCACCGCCGCGGAGTATCCCGCCATGGCTCAGCTCCCTCCACCACCCTGGCCGAAAAGGCCCGACAACCCGGGGATCGGGAGGCCGCCGGCGAGTGACGAGATCGACTTGGCCGCGGCCTCCCTGGCGCGAGTAAGGGCCTGGTTGACGGCCGCAGTGACCAGGTCCTCAAGGAGCTCGGCGTCGCCGTCGGCGAGAAGCTTCGGATCGATCCGAATCGAGAGGAGCTCGAGTTTCCCGTTGACCCGGGCCGTCACCACTCCGCCGCCGGACGTCCCTTCGACCTGGACCTGGCCGAGCGATTCGGTGGCCTTTTCGACCCCCTCGCGCAACTTGCCGGCATTCCGCATCAGCTCCGCGAGATTGCCTAGATTGTTGAACACGGCGCACCTTCTTGATCAGTGAGTTCTCCGAGCGCCGGAGTGACCCGACCCTCAGGAGCTGGAAGATCGGGAGAGATCCTCCTCGGCTTCCAAATGCACGGGGCGTGCCTCGAAGAGTTCGACGACCTTCTGGATCATGGGATCGTCCGCCAACCCATCGCGGCGAACGGGGGCCACGGGTTCGGGGGTCGCACCAGGATGGGAATCCTCAGAAGAACGCTCGAATTGGATCCGAACTGGCCGGCCCAGGAGTTGACCGAGCGTTTGCTCGATCTTCTCTCGCGCCTCCGGCACCCCGTATTCCTCGGCCACCCAATTGTATCGCGGCCCGAGGCCGATGGCTAAAATATTTGGCCCCAAAATTGCAGATGGGAGGACGAGACTCAGTCCCTTCCAGTATCTTAAGCCAAGCTGCGCAAGGCCGGGCCACACCTTCCGGACCTCTTCGAGTTCCAGCGGAGCGGGGTTGAGGTTGGACTTCGGCTCGGTCGTTGTGGGCTTCGGCTCGATGGGTGCCGACTTTGCCTCGACCCCAGGTTCGGGCGGAGCAGGGGAGGGATGAGGTGACTCGGGTTCAGCTAACTTTTTTTTTTCGGCAGGAGGGGCCGATGGCAAGGGTGAACCCGACTCGAGCGCGGCCAATCGGCTGATCACCTCGGAGAGCTCCCGGAGGTTCTCGAGACGAGCCGTTCGCACGAGCGCGAGTTCGACGACGAGCCGACCGTTGGGACTGCCCCGGAGCTTGCTCCGGGCGGCGTCGAAAATCTGGAGGGCCGCGAGGATCGAGTCGATCGACCAGCGATCGACGACCGCCTTCAGCCTCGGAACCTGCCGCGCGGTGGCCGTCAAAACCGCGGCTTCGGCGCCTGCGGAGACGACCATGACGTCGCGGAGGAACTCGAGGACGCCGTTCAATAGGTCGGTCGGCTGGACCCCTTCCCCGGCCGCATTGTCCAAAAGCGTCAGCGCCCCGCCGGCGTCGTGGTCGGCCAGGCAGTCGATGAGGTCGAGCAATCGTTCGTCGCTCGCGGTCCCGAGGAGCGTGTGGACGGTTTCGACCGTCAAACGCTCGCCCGCCGACGAAAGCAGTTGTTCCAGGAGCGATTGCGCGTCGCGCAGCGAGCCTCCGGCGCGCCTGGCCACGGTCCGCAATGCTTCGGGTTCGGCTTCGATCCCTTCGCGTGTGCAGATCTCGGAGAGCGTCGCGACGATCTGCTCGGGGACGATGCCGGCGAAGTCGTATCGCTGGCAACGCGAGAGGACGGTGACCGGGATTTTGTTCGGTTCGGTCGTCGCGAAGAAGAACTTGACGTGTTCGGGGGGTTCTTCCAGCGTCTTCAGCAGGGCATTGAAGGCGCCGGTTGAGAGCATATGGACTTCGTCGATGTAGTAGATCTTGAACCGCGAACGGCTGGGACGAAGCCCTGCGTTCTGGCGGAGCTCGCGCACGGCGTCGACACCGTTATTGCTGGCCCCGTCGATCTCGATCACGTCGACGTCCTGCCCGACGGCGATCGCCTGGCAGATATCACATTTCAAGCAGGGCTCGTCGGTAGGCCCCTTCACGCAATTCAGGCACTTGGCGAAGATCCGGGCGATCGACGTCTTGCCAACCCCCCGGGTCCCCGAGAAGAGATAGGCGTGCGTCACGCGATGGAGCCGGATGGCGTTCCGAAGCGCCTGGACGACATGGTCTTGCCCGACGACATCCTCGAACCGCTGGGGACGATAGCGGCGAGCGACGACCGTGTAGCCCGACGGGTCGGCAGGCAGGGACACCGGCTCTGTGGCCACGCGGCACGCTCCATCGGGCCTTTGGGGAGAGGAAGGGCCCCGGAGGGAGACCCGTCATCCGGGTCGTCATGTCCTTGAAGAGGATGCGATGTCGAAGCAGGGGACTGGGAGAGCCGGGGAGGTGCTCCCGGGCACATGAAGGCGATGCTTATGGCTGCTGCGTTCCCGCCCTGACCAGGTTCGCAAGCCCCCATTGCCCGGGTCCCCCCCGGCTCACCCGGTCCCCCGCCCTTCTCAGGACGACGGACACGGCGAAGGAGGCATTGTCAGGGATCACGTGCCCTCACGCAAGACCAAGATCGAGGGAAGATCGTCCGAACGAGCCGGCGGTCCGCAAGCATCGACAGGGACGACAAAATTTTGACGTCCCCTTTCCGGACCGGCTTGCGAAGGCAGGCATGAGAACTCAGGAGGGGCTCGCCATTCGCGCCCGAGTTTTGGGCTCGTGAACGTGAGGCCGCACGGATGAGGACGGATCTGCGTCCTCACCCGACACGTAAAGAAAGTCGAGAATCAGCGGAAATTCTCCCGTTCGAGCCGATTATCAAGCCCCTTTCCAGGGCTCGTACCAAGTCGAGGCAAACCAGCGAGATCACGCTCGCATCGGGCGGAAACGTCCCGGACGATCCATCTAGTCACGGGCAAATTCGGGGATGACAATCCCCTCGCTCATCCGATCTGTCGGTCGACCCGTCTCTTGTGGTAGGATCCTCTGATCGTTTCAACCCCACCCCCTGCTGGAAACGGGTGAGCCCTTCTCGCACCCAACCTCCTCGACGAGAGTGGGGCACGTGCCGACGGCGCTTGCGGCTGATGCGGTCCGGAGTGGTAGGCCTAAAACGGAGCGAAAGAGCAAACTAACATGGTCGATCGAAACCTGCTGCGCGAACTGGACGTCCCCGACTTGGAAGGCGAGGAGTACGACATGAGCCTACTCCTCGGCGCCAGCCCGGGCGTCGTCGCCGGCGGTATTGTCCCCGGCAGGGTCGTCGAAGTCATCGGTGATCAGGTTGTCGTCGATGTCGGCTACAAATCCGAGGGCCTCGTCCGGCTCGCCGAATGGGGAGACGAAGAAGCGGCTCCCTCCCCTGGCGACGAGGTCGAGGTCCTGCTGGAAGGCATGGACGACGAGACCGGCGAGGTCGTCCTCTCACGCTACAAGGCCCGCCGTATCCGCGCCTGGGATCGTTTCACGTCCCAGTACCACGAGGGCGATGTCGTCACGGGCAAGGTGACCCGCAAGATCAAGGGCGGCCTCTTGGTCGACGTCGGCTACTCGGCGTTCCTGCCGGCTAGTCAGGTCGACATCCGACGCCCGCCCGACATCGCCGACTACCTCGGCCGCGAGGTCCGTTGCCTCGTCCTGTCGATCGACGAGAACCGTCTCAACATCGTGCTGTCTCGACGCTCGCTGATCGAGACCGAGCGCGTTGCCATGCGGGAGAAGCTCCTCTCGGAGATCGCCGTCGGGCAGGTCCGCACCGGCACGGTCAAGAATCTCGCCGATTTCGGCGCGTTCGTCGACCTCGGCGGCATGGACGGCCTGCTCCATATCACGGACATGAGCTGGGAGCGGCTGAAGCACCCGAGCGTGCGCTTGAGCGTCGACGACCAGATCGAGGTCATGGTCCTGAATGTCGACAAGGAGCGTGGCAAGGTCGCCCTCGGCCTCAAGCAACTGACCTCCAACCCCTGGGAACAGGTCGCGGAGAAGTATCCCGCCGGAGCCCGGATCACCGGCGAAGTCGTCAACGTGATGAGCTATGGCGCCTTCGTGAAGCTGGAACCCGGCGTCGAAGGCCTGGTGCACATCTCCGAGATGAGCTGGACCAAGCGGGTCGGCCACCCCAGCGAGGTCGTGCAAGTCGGCGATCAGGTCGAGGTGGTCGTCCTCAACATCAACGAGCAGAAGCGGGAAATCAGCCTAGGGATCAAGCAGACCCAGGCCGACCCTTGGGACCAGGTCGTGGAGAAGTACCCGCCCGGTACCACCGTCGAGGGGATCGTCCGCAGCCTGACCAACTACGGGGCCTTCGTCGAGATCGAGGAGGGGATCGATGGACTCCTCCACGTCTCCGACATGAGCTGGACCCGGAAGATCGGTCATCCGAACGAACTCCTGGAGAAGGGCCAGGCCGTCTCGTGCCAGGTCCTGAGCGTCGACCGGGAGCGGAAGCGCATCGCCCTGGGCCTGAAGCAACTGCGTCAGGATCCCTGGGAAGAAGACATCCCGTCGCGGTACGGAGCTGGTAACGTCGTCTCGGGGGCCGTGACGAAGCTGACGAACTTCGGCGTCTTCGTCGAGCTCGAACCCGGGCTGGAAGGGCTGTTGCACATCTCCGAGTTGTCCGACCATAAGGTGGACAGGCCGGAAGATGTCCTGAAGCTCGGCGAAGTGGTTGAAGTGAAGGTCCTCCGCGTCGATCGGGACGAGCGCAAGATCGGCCTGTCGCGGAGACAGCTCCACGAACCGCAGGTGGAAACGCGGGATGCCGAGCCTAGCGCCCCGGCAGCCCCTCGCGTCGAACCCACCGGTTTGAAGGGTGGCGTCGGTGCGAGTGGCCCGTTGTTCAGCCTCAATCCGGTCGCCGAACCGTCGGAGTCCGACGAGGTTGAGGATTGACCTCCGCCCGCTCGTCCTGTTCCCGCGTCTAGCACCGCCCGCCTCGGGAATCTCGTAGAAGAGGGATGAGCCGCCTCATCCCTCTCATGAGGCAGAATGAGGGTGGAGACCTTCGAGTCTCCACCCTTTCAACGCGAATACGTGACCCCAACCGGGAGGTGCTACGATGGCCGACTTCGGAGACATTGACGGTCGGTTCGACTTCTTCGCCGTCGTGACCCCGGATGGAAAGATTCCGACGCTCGACGACGCGGAGGCCCTCAACGAGCCGTCCCTCTGGTATACCGGCCCGATCGCATCGCTTTACTACTTGTCCGACTATGCCCTGATCTTCTCCGAGTGGGACGACGCTCGGGCCGATTTTCAGCGATACAAAGACCTCCTGCCTCTAGGCACGTCGATCCGAGCGTTCGGCGTCGCCGTCCAGGAAGTCCTCAACGCCTACGAGGGACTGGAGCTGGGCGGGGTTCCTCGGGCGGGTTCATGAACGGATGCGTCGGGGAGTAAAGGGCTTGTGCCTTGGGTTCCACTCGATGGCCCTCGGGGAACGGCTCTTTTCAAGTCCGAAGCGCAAGCGAGTGAATCTCAACGTGAGAAATCGAAGAGATTTCACTCGCTTGCGCTTCGGGCTTGGATCGGACAGAGGCCACTCCGTACGGTGATCGCCCTAAGGTCACTCGGCGGGAGCTCGCTCGCGTGGATCTTCTCGGGAAGTCGGAACCAACTCCGGGCCTGCAGGATCGGCGTCGTAGACATCTTGCGATCCCCAGCCGAGTTCGTGACGATAATTATGGAAGGAGGGGCGGCGACGGGTCTCCTTCGAATACCCGTCCCGAGTCGTTCCGGACGCCACGCCCAGAGACCTCGGGTTCTCCATCGTCGGCTCCTGTTCCTCCCCCTTAAGCATGCCCCGGGATTGCCGAAACGGGACCGGGCGTCCTCCGCCGTCACCTCTGCCACGAGAAAGGGGCAGCCATGGCCCGACGCAAGACCGCCCGCCCGCTGCCGGCCTGGGTGGGGGACCTTCCGGTCTTCGAACGGACCTTGGCCAATGGCTTCAAAGCCCTGGCCCTGCCAAGAACGCATGCCCCGGTCGTCGTCTGCGACCTTTACTATCCCGTCGGTTCCGTCGATGAGCCGTCGGGAAAGTCCGGACTCGCCCACTTCGTCGAACACATGCTGTTCAAGGGCACCGAACGCTTCCCCAAAGGGCAGATCGACCGTCTGGCCTTCGTCGCGGCGGGGCAGTCGAACGCAGAGACCGGCGAGGACTGCACCCACTACTGGTTCGCCTTCCCCTCTGACCGCTGGGAGCTCGCGCTGGCCGTCGAGGCCGATCGGATGCGAGGCGCCTCCTTCGACCCTCGCGAGGTGGAAGCCGAGCGTCACGTGATCATCGAGGAGAGGGCCCGAGACCTCGACTCCCCGATCGGCCGGCTCGATCAGAATCACCTCGCCCTGGCCTACTTGCGCCACCCGTACCGAAACCCGATTCTGGGTTGGCCCGACGACCTCTCGCGAATCGACGTCGACGACCTGAAGTCCTTTTATCGCCAGCACTACCGACCCGACGGTGCGGTCATGGTCGTCGTCGGCGACATCGACCCCGATCGGGCTCTCGACGCGATCGAGGCGCACTTCGGAGGTCTGGCGCGAGGCGAGTCCGAACGGTCCGGGCTCTCACTCATCGAACCCAGGCAGTTGGGTAGGCGCGACTTCACCCTCGTCGATTCCGAATCGGCCGCTCGGGGACTCTTCGGGTGGCACAGCGTCCCCCGAGGCCACCCCGACGGCCCGGCGCTCGACGTCCTCTCGGATCTGCTCACCTGCGGCCGACGCTCCAGGCTCTGGGACGAGATGGTCGAGGACCGAAAACTCGCGACGTGGATCGAGACCGCGCAGGATCACTCGCGATGGGCCGGCCAGTTCTTGCTCCAGGTCGAAGCGACCTCCGACATCGAGTCGAGGCAGATCGAGGAGGCCATCGCCGAGATCATCGGTCGAATCGCCGAGGAAGGGCCGACCGCCGAGGAGCTGACACGCTCGAGGAACCGGCTCGAAGCCGCCTGGCGATGGGAGCAGGAAGACCTGGCGGGACTCGCCGCAGGCCTCGGGAATTTCGCCCTCTGGGACGATTGGCGAGCCTGGCAAAATGAGCACCGCGCCGCCCTGATCGTCGACCCGGACGACGTCCGCCGAGTGGCCTCGACCTATTTAACCGAGGCGAATCTCACCGTCGGCTGGTCGCTCCCCAGGCCCGATCGCACCGTAGCCGTCCTGATGCCCGCCGAGGCGGTGCCTCGTCCCCCTCGGCTCTCCGCGCCCTCGAGCATCGAGCGTCCCCTCGGCCTGGCCGTCCCTTCGACGGGCTCCAAGCTGACCGACTATCATCCGAAACGCTCGGCACTCCCCAACGGACTCCGAGTCGTCAGCGAACGAAGGCCCGGCACCGGGGTCGTGGCCCTGGAACTGTATGTCGACTCGGGCCTCCTCCATGAGGAGAAGCCTGGGCTGGCCCACCTGACTGGCCGGATGCTCGAGGAGGGGACGACGACTCGATCGGCGGACGAGTTGGCCGAGGCGATCGAGGACGTCGGCGGGTCGCTCGAAGTCGGTGCGACCGGGGCCTCGCTCCGCGTCCGCGCCGAGGACTTACCCCTCGCGATCGAGCTCCTGGCCGACGTGATCCGGCGGCCGAGCTTCCCTGAGGACGCCCTCGCCTGGACGAAGGGACGGATCATCGCCGACCTCCAGGGGGACCGGGACGATCCCGCCTTTCGCGCCGACCTCTTGTTCCGCGGACTCGTCTACGGAGAGCATCCCTACGCCCGGGATCCCCGAGGGACGAGCCGGGAGATTGCCCGACTCGGGATCGAGGACGTCGAGGCCCACCACCGTCGGCTTTTCGCGGCCGATAACGCCTTCCTGGTCGCCGTCGGGGACTACGATACGAGGAAGCTCCAGTCGCTCATCCGGACACATTTCCAGACGTGGCCGGCCGGCGGCAGGACACCGCCGAGCGCCTCTCTGCCGAGTCGATCGACCCGGCCTCGGGTGCGTCGCGTGGCCCATCCCGGTGAGCAGGTCCATATCGTGATCGGCCACCTCGGGATCTCTCGCAACCATCCCGACTTCGATGCCCTCGCGATCATGGACCACATCCTCGGGAGCGGCCCGGGCTTCACCGACCGTCTCAGTCGAATCCTCCGCGACGAGCTCGGCCTCGCCTATTCGGTCGGGGGTGGGATCACCGACTCGGCCGACATCCTCCCTGGGCTCTTCCGGATCTACATCGGGACGATGCCGGAAGAGACCGACCGGGTCGTCGCCGCGATCGTCGAGCAGGTCCGGGCGATGCACTCCGGAGCCTTCTCCGACGAGGAGGTCGACCGTGCTCGTCGATATCTCGCCGGGGCCTGGGTGTTCGACTACCAGACGGTCGACCAGCGCGCCGAACGGCTCCTCGAGCTCGAGCGGTGGGGCCTCCCCCTCGACGAGCCGATCCATTGGCCCGAGCGGATCGCACATGTCACCCCTCGACAGGTCCGACAGGCGGCCAGAGCCCACCTCGACCCTACGGCCCTGACTCGCGTCGAATTCGGCCCGGTCCATAGGAGGGGACAGCGTCCGAGCGCCGAATGCGCCTGACCCCCCCAAAAAATCAACACAATACCACCCTTACAATAACCAAGTGCGACTCATTGGACCGGGCCAATTCCCTTCTCGAATTCCGGGGCGCCCGCACATCTCCTAGTCAATTAAGATGTTTGACGCGGGATATTCGCCCTTTGCGCCTCGGGGTATCTCTGTTACAGATCCGGGCCGAGCGCCCGTCGCGTTGGCGTCGGGAGAAGGTGACAGGCCCGAGGATCTTTCACTACGATGCGCCGATTCTCACACCGAGAAGTTCGAGGTCGAGTCGGGCTGACCGCACTTCGGCGATCGTTGGTGCATGTCGTAAGACTCGTCCTTGCCGGGTGCTTCCTCGCGTCCCTGACCGTCGCGGCCCAATGGGGCGTGCGGCCCTGGGCGAAGGGCTCGGCCGTCACTGCCGCTCGGGTCGATGACCGATTCGAACCGATGCCGACGGTGGTCGAGACGCCGATCAAGGTCGGACGGGTCACGTACGCCTCGGACATCGCGGCGATCTTCCAGGCCAAATGCCAGTCGTGCCACCGTCCCGATCAGGTCGCCCCCTTCTCGCTCCTGTCCTATGACGAAGCCCAGGGGCACGCGGCGATGATCCGAGAAGTCGTCGACCGTCGACGGATGCCTCCGTGGCACGCCGACCCTCGATTCGGGCATTTCCAGAACGACCGGAGCCTGAGCGCGCTCGAGCGGGCCAAGATCTTGACCTGGATCGATCAGGGGACGCCGCTCGGCGACCCGAAGACAATCCCCCCGGCTCGAGAATTTCCGAAGGATTGGAGCATCGGATCTCCCGACGTCATCTTCGAGATGTCCGAGGGCTTCACCGTCCCGGCCCAGGGGATCATCCCCTACCAGTACTTCCGCGTCCCCACCCATTTCACCGAGGACAAGTGGGTCCAGGCGATCGAGGCGCATCCCGGCAATCGGGAGGTCGTCCACCACTTCATCGTCCGGATCGACACCGAGAAGCGCGAGACCAAGCATCACGGGCACCAACCCTACCTCGTCGGATACGCTCCCGGCGACTTGCCCGCGATCTACGAGCCGGGCACCGCGAAGCGAATTCCGGCCGGTGCCGACCTCATTTTCGCGGTCCACTACACACCGGTCGGCACGGTCCAGCACGACCGATCCTCGGTGGGCCTGGTCTTCGCCAAGTCTCCCGTCGAGCACGAGGCCGTGACTCAGGGGATCTCCCAGGAAAAGCTTCGGATCCCTCCCTACGCCGAGGATTTCCCGGTCCGCTCGCAATACCAGTTCCGGCACGACTCCCATATGATCAGCCTCACCCCCCACATGCACCTCCGCGGGAAGAGCTTCCGCTTTCGCGCAACCTACCCCGACGGCCGCTCGGAGGTGCTCCTCTCGGTGCCGCAATTCAGCTTCGGCTGGCAGAGCGTATACCGACTCGCCGACCCAAGTTCGATGCCCAAGGGGACCCGGATCGACTGCCTCGCGCTCTTCGACAACTCGGCCAAGAATCCCGACAACCCCGATCCCAAGCAGACGGTCATCTGGGGCGAGCAAACGTTCGACGAAATGATGATCGGTTTCATCGATTTCTATCGAGACCGACCCGCGAGCCGTTCTCCGCTCGCCAACCGGGCCCGGTCAGGCCGAGGACGAAATCGAAGGCCAAGGCGATACCGACGACCGAGGTCGCGATGATCGACTTCGGCACTTCCTCAATCACTTCTACTGACCATTGATGATTGAATCTCGCGGCAATCCGGGTTTGCGGCCGGTCACATAAGTCCCCGTCCTCACGAGCCAGACGCACGTCTTCTGGTCGAGGGAGGGGAAGACGCCCGGTGTGACAGCCCGGTTCCCAAGTCTTTGGTGGCCCGAGGTGGTTTCCGGGCTCCTTGTGATCAGGACTTGGGCAGTGCGCCCGCCGAAATCGCGCCCCGAGCGTCTTTCTCCCATTTCGGGAGTTGATCCTCGAGGAATTTCCGCAAGGCCGGGCTCAACCGCTTGTCTCGGTGGGCGGCCAAGAGCTTGTCCAGCCTCAAGGCTTCCTTCGCCTCGGTCACGGCGTCGCCCATCATCCCGATCTCGGCGCTGGCCTGTGAGAGCTCGGCGTGGAGCGTGGCGTTGGAGGGATAGAGGATCGAGGCACGTCGCGTGTCGGCGATGATGTTGCTGCGATAGGTCAGCACTTCCTTGGCAGAGAGCTGCGGTCCGAGCTTCGCCAGCAGATCTCGGATGACGAGGGCACGCTGGTGGTGGAGTGCCCAGGAATTCGGGTTGCGAGGCGCCTTTACGGCATCGGCCAGTGCGACGGGGATCGCCTTCCATCGGCGATCGTCGACCTTGGAACCGCGAGCACGCCACTCCTCGAACTTCGAGAACGCCAGACCGAACCAGGGTCGCGAGCTGAACCGATCGAGCGTGTAGGCGCGGACGTAGGCATTCTCCGCCCGTTCGAATTGAGGCGGTCGCGCGCGGAGCGCGGACTCCGCGTCGGCGATTTCCTGATTGGCCCCCCAGACGGGGAAGATCGCCCCGAAGTAGGATCCGATCACCGCCGACCAGACCATCGAGACGCCGAAGGCAGGAAGGCGTCCCCCGACGTCGCGAAGCTGGCCGCAGGGGCGATCTTCTCGAAGATTCAGGCCGAGCGCGACCGAGACCCACAGCATCAGAGCAACCGGGCCGATCCCAATCCCGCCAGCTGCCAGGAGGTTGACGACCATGGCCACCGACCCCGCCGCGAGGCCGATGGCCGGGAGGGGAAGCCGACGCCAGAGCGACATGCCGCAGAGGAGGGCCCCGACCCAGGCGGTCCCGAGGATCAACCAGCGAGAGAAGAGGTCGCCCATGAACGGGTTGAGCTGACCGAGGATGACCACCATCAGCAGCCCGCCCGCCCCCGACGCCACGAGCCAGGTCGCATGGCGGGGAGGCTCCGAAGCCGGAAGGCCCGAGGGTCGCACGGCATCACCTTCGGCGGCAACGGAGGACTCTTTCGAACGCCCGAAGAGATCGACGAAAGCAAACCCCAGCGCGAGGACCAGAGCCACCATCGCGAGCGTGCCCGCCGTCGCCCAGACCTCGAGAACCAGGTTGTGCGGGTCGAAGATTTCTTCGCTCGCCTGCGGGAGCTTGTAGCGGAGGTACGACGCCGTGAAGTTTCCGGGGCCGTGCCCCATCCAGAAGGCTTGCGTGTTCTCGGTGATCACCCGCCAGGCGCCGACCCAGTATTCGCCTCGGTAGCGGAGCGACATGGGGGATTGCGTCAGGACCTCGCGGTCGAGCCGGCCGGTCGCCAGGCCGCCGACGATGAACAAGGCCAGGAGCGCGAGCCCTCCGAAGCCGGCCAGGAGCAAGACCCGGGCGGAGACCCGTCGACTTTCGCGAATGGCGAGGATGGCAATGGCCACAGCTAGCCCGATCCAGGAGCTCCGACTCTTCGTCAACATGAGGCAGACGGCCACGATCAACGCGGGGACCAGCGCGATCGCCAGGCTCGCGAGCCGGGAACCCTTCCCCTCTCGCCTCAACAGGTTTTCCCAGCCGACCGTCAGCATCACGACCAAGGGCACGACCAGGAACCCCGCCAACGAATTGGCGAGTGCAAACGTCGAGATCACCTCGTTTGAGCCGATCAACCGATTTTCAAAGAGGACCTGACTCGGGGTCCCGGGCACGACCCCGGCGCTCTCCAGAACTTGGAGCTTGTTCGCGGCGTAAAAGGCCCTCATCTGAGGGAACTCGACGCCGACTTGATAGAGCCCGTACACCGACACCGCGACCGCGGTGGCCACGAGCGCCCCGGCCAGTGCGGTCGACTCGCTCGATGTCCGAGGCAGGTTGCGGACGAGCAGGTACATGACCCCGATCGCGGCCCAATCCCAGGCCAGGTTGATCGCGATCCGGCGGTCGTAGGCCTGGGTCGAGCTGAGGCCGACGAGCAGCATCAACGCGATCATGGCCCCGTCGGCCTTGGACCACCGGAGGCGAAACGTCCCGCCGATAAGGGCTGCGGCGAGCGCGAATCCGGCGGCGATCAGGACCGCGAGGTCCCAGCCCAGTGCGGCCACGGCCTCGGCCTTGACGTCGGGCTCGCCCGGCCAGTAGGCACGCGTCGTGATCAGCGCGGCCGCGAGGCCGAGGGAGAGCCTCCGGGCCCGCTCGCCAAGCCAGGCGGCGAACTCGACGTCGCCGTCAACGGGCGAAGGCCGACCCGACGTCGACTTCGGGTTAGGGAGGACCGTCGGGCCCGTGTTTCGCCTCGCCATGGACTCGCTCCGGTCGTTTCGCCGAGACTTCCAGGATGGCCACCACACCTAGCAGGCACGCCGACTGCCCGGCGACCACGCACGCCCCCACCGCGTCCAGTTGATGGAGCAGGAGCGCCCCCAGCCCGCTCGCCAGGGTCACCAGATCAATCGTCCGGACCGCCTGCGGCGGAGTCAAGCCGCGCTCGACCAGCCGGTGGGAGAAATGACGGCGATCCCCCAGGAACGGACTCCGCCCCTCGCGGAGGCGGATCACGATCACCGAGGTCGTGTCGTAGAGCGGGACCGCCATGACCAGGAGGGGGGCCAGGACGCTCCAGGGCGAATGGCCAGGCTCGTATCGATAATAGGTCCCCGCCACCGTCATCGCCCCGAGGAGGAACCCCAGGAAGTTGCTCCCGGCGTCCCCCATGAAGATTCGAGCGGGGTATCGGTTGTGGACCAGGAATCCCCCCAGGGCCCCGACCAAGACCAGGAGCACCGCGGGGACGAACAGGCTCGAAACGGCGATCTGAGCCCCCGCGAAGAGGAGCGCGGCGATCAGACCGACGCCGGCGGCGAGGCCGTCCATGTTGTCGAGCATGTTGAAGGCGTTGGTCAGCCCGACCACCCAGAGCACCGTGACGCAGCCGCCGACGACCGGGTGCGTGAACGGCCAGAAGAGCGTCACGTGGACCCCGAACACCACCAGGAGGGCCGCGAGCCCGACCTGGACCCCGAGGCGGAGTCGCCAGGGGAGTGCGAACCGATCGTCGATCAATCCCATGAACATCACGACCGTGGCCAGGGCGAGGACCTGCACGAGCTCCAGCGCTCGACCTCGGATCCCTCCGAGATGCCTGGCGAGGATCTCCGGGAGCGCGGGGCGGCCGAGTTCGGCCACCAGGAATCCGAGCCCGATCACCACCACGGTCGCGAGCCAGATCGCCAGGCCGCCCCCGAGCGGCGTCGGCGTCCGGTGACCTTTGTGGCCCCCGGGAGAGTCGATGAGCCCGATCCGGGGAGCCCATCGACGCAGCAAGGCGCAAAAGGACGAGCTCAGGACGAAGGCGAGCCCCACCAAACCGAGGCCCACCACGACCAGCAGGAAAACGTCCCCGGACGTCATGAGTAACGTCCTTGGGGCCGGGACTCAACGCGAGCAGGGCGACACATGTCGACGTCAATTCCCACAGGATTTCGTAGGGTGGGCACGGCCCGGATCATCGCCGGGAAAGGCTGGTGGACGGCGCCCACCCCACATGACTCTCCAGGGCCTATTGGCACAGGACCCCGGTCTTTAAGAAAAGACCGGGGTTGGGGAGAAAGACTCAGGCCGGCGTCGAGACGACCCCGGCGCAGCGTTCACACAAGGTCGGGTGGTCGGCATTCCGACCGACGGTCGGCCGAAGATTCCAACACCGCTCGCACTTGCCGTGGGTCGACTTCCGGGCGTGGATCCAGACGCCCGCCAGCTCGGGCAGGTCCACCGCCATTTCGGGGCGTGCCCCGCCGACGTTGACCTCGGAGACGATGCAGAGGGTCTCGAGGAGCCCCTTGGAGGACTCGAGCGTCGCAAGGTTGCGAGGGTCCTCGCTGCCAATCTGGACCGACGCCTCCTGGCTGCTCCCAATCACCTTCGCGGCTCGGAGCTTTTCCAGCTCTCGGAGGATATCCGCCCGGATCGCGGTCAACACGTGAAAGTCGTGCGAGCCGTGGCCACCCGAGCTGTTCCAGGCGGGATCGGGCTCGGGCCACTCGGCCAGGTGGACGCTTTCCGTCTTGCCCGCCGAGTTGGGGACGAGGTCCCAGAGCTCCTCCGCCGTGTGCGGAATGATCGGTGCCAGGAGCCTCGTCAGGACGGTGTGCAGCCTCGCCATCACGAACTGGGCGGCCCGACGGTCGGGGCCGTCGGGGGCCTCGGCGTAGAGTCGATCCTTGAGGACGTCCAGGTAGAAGCTCGACAGCTCGACCGAGCAGAACTGATAGATCCGCTGGAAGACCCGGTAGAACTCGAAGCTCGAGTACGCGGCCTTCACGTCGAGGATCAGCCGATTGAGCTCCTGAAGCGCCCAGCGGTCGATCGCGTGCAAGGTCTCCGGCGGCACTTGGCTGTGGTCGGTCTTCGCGTAGTCCTCGAGATTCCCGAGGAGGTAGCGGAACGTGTTCCGGATCTTGCGATACGCCTCCGACATCTCCTTGATGCCGCGCTCGCTCATGCGGATGTCGTCGGCGTAGTCCATGCTGGAGACATACAGACGCAGGACGTCGGCACCATACTGCTCGGTCGCCTTGACGGCCGAGATCGTATTGCCGACCGACTTCGACATCTTCTCGCCCTTGTCGTCGACGACAAACCCGTGCGTCAGCACCGTCTCGAACGGGGCGCGGCCCGTACTGCCGACGGCCGTGAGGATCGACGACTGGAACCAGCCTCGATGCTGGTCGGAGCCTTCCAGGTACATGAACGCCGGGAAGCCGAGCTCGAACCCTTGCGCGAGGACGCCTCGGTGGCTCGACCCCGACTCGAACCAGACGTCGAGGATGTCGCCTTCCTTGCGGAAGTCGGAGCCGCCACACTTGGGGCACGCCGCACCGGGGGGGAGGAGCTCCGCAACAGACTTCGTGTACCAGGCATCGGCCCCTTCCTTGCGGAAGAGGTCGCGAAAGTGGCGGACCGTCTCGGTCGTCAGGAGCTGCGTGTCGCAGGAATTGCAACCGAGGGCCGGGATCGGGACGCCCCAGGAGCGCTGCCGGCTGATGCACCAGTCGGGCCGGAGCGTGATCATGGCGTCGATCCGCGACTTGCCCCATCCGGGGAGCCAGCGCACGGAGTCGATCTGCTTGAGCGTCCGGCCCCTGAGGTCGTCGTGGTCGATGGCGATGAACCACTGCTCGGTCGCCCGGAAGATCACCGGCTTCTTGCAGCGCCAGCAGTGAGGGTAGCTGTGCGAGAAGCTGAACTCGTGATAGAGATGCCCCGACTCGCGGAGCATGGCGATGACGAGCGGATTCGCGGCGAAGACCGGCTTCCCCACGAGCGAGGCCGGCGCCTCGTCGGTGAACCGTCCGGAGGCGTCGACCGGGCTCAGGGTCGGGAGCTGATAGGCGCGGCCCGTCTGATAGTCCTCACCGCCGTGGCCGGGCGCGGTGTGGACCAGGCCGGTCCCGTCCTCGACGGTTACGTACTGGGCGAGCACGACCGGGCTCGTACGCTGGATGAAGGGGTGGTGGTACTGCGCGTGCTCGAGGTCTTTGCCCTTGCAACGGCCCAGCTCGACGAACTCGGTGATCCCTCGAAAGGCAAGGACCTTGGCCACGAGGTCGACGGCGAGGATGGTGTGGACGTCCTGGCCGCTGGTCGGGTCGACGTAGCGGATCCCCGCATAGTTGAGCTCGGGGTGTGCGGCGATCGCGACGTTGGCGGGCAAGGTCCAGGGTGTCGTCGTCCAGATCATCGCGTGCCAGGGGCCGGGGCCCCAGGACTCGGGCACGCCGGAGACGACCGGGAAGTTGACGTAGATGCTCGGCGAGGTCTCGTCCCGGTACTCGAGCTCGGCCTCCGCAAGCGCGGTTCGGTCGGTCATGCACCAGTGGATCGGCTTGAGCTGCCGGAAGACGTAGCCCCCTTCGAGGAGGTCGCCCAGGACGTCGAGGATGCCGGCCTCGTAGCGAGGATCCAGGGTGAGGTAGGGGTTCTCCCAGTCGGCCGAGACGCCGAGCCGGCGGAACTGGGTGCGCTGGAGATCGACCCACTTCAGGGCGTCGGCCTGACACAAGGCGCGGATCTCGGCGACGCCCATCGCCGCGGCCTTCGAACCGAGATCCTTGACGACCTTGTGCTCGATCGGAAGGCCGTGGCAATCCCAGCCAGGGATGTAGGGGCTGTCGAACCCTTGCATCGTCAAGGAGCGGACGACGATATCCTTGAGCACCTTGTTGAGGAGGTGCCCCATGTGGATCTCGCCATTGGCATACGGCGGACCGTCGTGCAGGACCTTTCGCGGCCTCCCCGCGCGGGCCTCGCGAATCTTCGCGTAGAGGTCGGCCTGCCGCCAACGTTCCTGGATCTTGGGCTCGCGGACGGTCAGGTTCGCTTTCATCTCGAAGCGGGTGACCGGTAAGTTCAACGTCTCTTTATAGGGCTTCGCGTTGGTAGACATGGCCGTTGCTTCTTGACAGTGAGGCCGTCGGACGAGGTCCGAGACCGGGAATGTGCGAATAGGTCGGGCCCGAAGTTCATCGACCGCCCCGGTTCGACTCGGGTTGAGGTTACCGTAAGAACCCCGACGACCACTCGAGTGTCCCGGTACCTCCGCGGTGAAATAGGTCGCTCAGGCGTCCAGGCGTTCGAGGACCTTGGTGACGATCGTCCGGAGCTTCGCCTCGGCCTCGCGTGCGACGGCGATGATCTCCTCGACACTCACCGGCACCAGGGCATCGGGAAGGCAAAGGTCCGTCACAATCGAGAACCCGAGGACACGGAGGCCGGCATGGACCGCGACCAGGACCTCGGGGATGGTCGACATCCCGACCACGTCGGCGCCAATCGCCTTGAGGAAGCGATACTCCGCCCTCGTCTCGAGGTTCGGCCCGGTCACCGCGACGTAGACACCGCGATGGGCGACGATGTTCTCTTCGAGGGCCACGCGCATCGCGAGTTGTTGAAGGCTCCTATCGTACGGCTCGCTCAGGTCCGGGAATCGGACGCCGAGCCGCTCGTCGTTGGGGCCGATCAACGGGTTGGCGTTGAGCAGGTTGATGTGGTCATCGATGACCATGAGGTCGCCCTTCGCGTAGAGCGGGTTCAGCCCGCCCGCCGCATTCGAGACGACCAGGAACTGGCAACCCAACTCCTTCATCACCCGGATCGGGAACGTCACCTGCGCTGCCGTATACCCCTCGTACAGGTGGAACCGCCCCTCCATGGCAACGACCGACTGCCCGGCGAGGGTCCCGCAGACGAGCTGCCCTCGATGGCTGGTGACCGTCGACCGGGGGAAATGCGGAATGTCGGGGTAGGGGATGACCGCTTCGGCCGCGATCTCTTCCGCCAGGGCCCCAAGCCCGGTGCCGAGCACCAAGCCGACGCGAGCGTTCCCCTTCCAACGTGCTCGGACCGCCTCGGACGCTTCCCGTACCTGGTCCCAATCGTGGTATGTCATGATCGAACTTCGTCGCTCGCCGAATCGAGATGAGAGGGATGACGTCGAGGCAGGGTGCCTGCGACCCTGAGGCCGGGACGGCCGATCGAGACAACTCCCCAGCCTCCTTCGAGGAGGAGGTGGAAGGCGAATCGTAGAACTTCCGCTCCGGGATTGTCGCCAGGGAAACGACGACCAGACCGCCTCATTGCGAAGCGCGGCGGCGGAGCAAACGGGGGAAGCGCGGGTCGTGGCGGAGGGATTTCAAATCAGGATCTCGGCGAAGATGATTCAGGTGCCGGTACCCAAGGTCGAGCGACCTCTGAAGCGCCGAGAACGCCGCATCGATCATCCCCATCAACGCGTAGCTGCACGCGAGGTTATACCAGGCCACCTCGCGTTCGGGCAGGAGCCGGACGAGACGACGGTCGACCTGGAGCGCCCGGGAGTAGAACCCCTTGGCCGCCAAGTTGTTCCCGTGGACCCTTAGCGCATCCGCATAGAACGGGTCACGTTCGAGGACGCGGCCGAAGAATTCGAGCTCGAAGTCGAGTTGGCTCTGTTCGCGAAGCCGACGAGTCGACGTTTCGGGAGCCGGGCCCTCGGATGAGGATTCACCCGGACGATCCTGATGTGCGGCCATCGGAGTAGCTCCCTTCCCGGCTCGGGCTCCAGTCTGTCCCTCACGGCAAGCGCAGGGATTGGCAAAAGACTCAAGATAGCCGGAACCGAGGTCGGCCAACAAGCAGAAGTTCCGAGGATTCAACGCCAATCCGACCTCGGCGATCCTGCAACCCGCGCCCACCCCCAAGGAAGGGACGGGAAATGGACTTCAGCCGTGCCATTCGCATCGCGACGGCTCATTCATCAGAAACGACGGAGAGCGACATGGCGTCGCCCTCCTCTTTTCCTGGGACCGGGTCTCGCGCCGGCGAATGGACTGGGCCGAGACTCTCACGATCATAGATCGTCGAGGTCCTCTTCTTCCTCGTCGTCATCGAGATCGTCGTCATCGTCGTCGAGGTCGTCGTCATCGTCGGCGTCGAGGTCGTCGATCTCGTCATCGATCTCGTCGTCGATCTCGTCGTCGAGGTCATCCTCCTCGTCGAAGTCGTCGTCGAGATCGTCATCATCGTCATCGAAGTCATCGTCGAGGTCGTCTTCCTCGTCGTCAATCTCCTCGTCGAAGTCTTCTTCTTCCTCGCCGGGATGCCGCGCGGTCAACGGAGGGGCAAGGCGTTCCTCCCAGGGCATATCTCCGGGAGTCGGTTCGTCAAGAGTCGCCAGCATGTCCAGACGGTCCAGCATGAGTCGATCCTCAGGCCAAGGGGTCAACGGGGATTTCCCCGACGTTGTGCGAAGTGGATGGCCCGCCCGCCCGGTAGTCTGATCGCTTCGATCGCCGACGCGGAGCCATACAGGTAGTCAAGGTCGGACACGGTTGTCAAGCAGCATCCCAAAGAGAATCGTGACTCTCCGGCAAGGACTTACGCCGAGGCAGTCCCCCATCGCTCAGGCGAGGCGGACGAGCTGTCCAGTCGCCGCGGATCGGGCGATCGCGTCGTGCAGGCGGACCGTCTCGAGCGCCTCTTCGGCGGGGCAGCAGAGTGCGGCCTCCCGAGTCAGGGCCGCCACGAAATTCCCGTCGACGCTTTCCGAAGACTCGGGTAGCGAGATATTCGACACCGAGCCACCCCCAACTTCCTCGGAAAGCGATGTCTCGGTCACTCGCAGCCGTCCGTTTTCGCCGAAATAGGTGACTTCGAAGAGGTGGGCACCCGAGACCCCGGAAATCGCCAGGCTCACGGGAGTGCCGTCCGCCAGTTGAATGGCGGCCGCAGTCACCAAGTCGAGCCCCGGAGCGAGTCGATGTTGTACCGCGGCCGCCTCGACCGCCGTCTGCCCGGTACTCCAGAGGAGCGCATCGATCAGATGATCGCCCGCGTCCGCGAGGATCCCGCCGCCGGAGACCTTGGGATCGAAGCGCCAGGAGTTCTCCGAGCCTCGGTGTGTCTCCAACCAAGGTTGGGCGAGCACCGCGGTGATCAGGCGAACCGGCCCGACAACCCCTTCGGCAAGGCGTCGGCGGGCCTCGACCAGGCTCGGGCGGAGCCGATACTGGTGGCCCACCCCGACCTTGCGTCCCCGGCCTCGGGCCAAGCCCACGATGTCGGACGCTTCCTGGACGTTGGTCGAGAGCGGCTTCTCAATGAATAGATGGCAACCCGCCTGCAACGCGTCCATCGCCGGGCGATAGTGCGCCAGGTGAGGAGTGAAGATCGCCAGGGCGTCGGGGGTCACTTGCTTGAGGAGGTCGCGATAATCGGCGAAGGCCTCGGCGTTATGCGACGGGGCCCTCGATGCCAGCCCCTGAGCTGCGGCGAAGTCGGGATCGGCACATCCGACGATGCGGACACCCTCGAGCGCGAGCAGTCGGTCGAGATGGATGCGTGCCGCGGATCCGCAGCCGACGATCCCGATCCGGATCTCAGAGGTTGCCATGTCGACTCGATCCTCTCCCGACCCGGAATCTCTTCGCCAGAGATGCTAACCCGAGCGACCATCCCAGCAATCTCCCCTCCCCGCGTCAAGACATTATCCAGGCCGGTCAAGCCCTAATTCCGGAATCCTGGAGATGGTTGCGGGGACGGTCGCGGCCTTCAATGTCACCCCAGTCGGCCCGAGCCGTGGGGGTGGCCGTTGCCCTCGGCGGTAATCTACCACGCCTCTCGGAGTGCCGGATCAATTCCGAGCCAAATTGCCCCGCCCCCGCCCTCCCAACTGGGGCATCCCGTAACGATCCCGAGACCCGACCCGGTCGCGAATTGCTCTCGATCCTCAAGCGCTTCGCTTGACGACGACCTTCGCGGACTTTATAGTGAAATCGTCCCAAGTGACGGTGGGTGTGGCCTAGCGGTTAAGGCGCCAGATTGTGGATCTGGATATCGCGGGTTCGAATCCCGTCATCCACCCTGTTTCTTATTGCCTGCAAAACTCGCCTCGATCGGACCGCCCTGGTTCGACTGCTTGCCTAAATGATTTGGCAAACGGGATAGGGAACCGGTATTCACCTTCCTCATCCGAACCTTATCGTCTAATCGACATGACGGGATGAGCTCATCGCTCCCCTTCGTGTCGAATTCGACGTTCATCCCTTCTTCACCCTCTCCGTTCGTCCCTACGCCCGACACCCGATAAGTCGATCCTCGCATTCGACCTCCACGACGCGAGGATGTGCCCGGGTCTCCTTTCGGGATCGACACTCCCCCCCCAATTCATCAATAACATTGGATGAAATCAAGTCTAAAGACTCGAGACCATACTCAAAGAAATCGACTCACGACCATCCCGAAGGAGGATGGAGCACGTTGGCACACATCAACTCAATAGATTTCGATTTTCCAAACGTCGATCCCCGCACACGCTGATAAACTCGGCATTCTTCTCCGTAAGCCTCCTGGCTGCCGGCGTAGGCCTTCGCGAGAAGTCGCGCCGTGGAGGCCAGCCGAGCGATTCGAGGTAGTCTCACGTCGTGCAACGAAAGTGGCACCGAAGCGAGGCCAGCGTCCCGGGCGGCCCGCTTTAAGAAATGATGCACGAACACCACATTCCGAATCTCGGAAATTCTGGAAAACCGTCGACCAATTTAAGCCATACCGTCCCACCATCACCGCTTTTGACACCATGATCACCGCATCGGGCCATTTTCTGCTCGAAAACCTGCAACTTTAATTAGGACGAGATGAGTCGCCGCGTTATTTTTTTCAACACGATTCAAAATCGATCTGGCTGGCATCGGTGACTTTGGAATAGTCTCCCACACGACTGAAAGTTAACTCTCGCTCAGATGTCTCTCCTGCATCCCTTAATAACGACCCACCTGCCGAAAAACACGAGTCGACACCATGGCGCAACTTTGGTATGGGCGCGAAACCGAGCCTCAGTCGGTCCGACCGGCCGCTCCTCGCCGCCTGATGAAACTTGAGGCCGTTCGCGGTTTCGCCGCCGCTTATGTGGTGATCGGCCATAGTCAGGTCGCCTGCACCGACCGGCCCTTTCTCCCCCTGGCGTTCGGGCAAGAGGTCGTCATCCTATTCTTCATCCTCTCGGGCTTCGTCATCCATTACTCCACCTGCGTCGGACGGGAGCCCGAGCCGTTTCGGGCGTATTTCTTCCGACGATTCCGACGAATCTATCCGCTCTTCCTCCTCGCCATCGGATTCAGCTATCTCATGGCTTGTGTCGGCGAACGACAACTCGTCGGCCTCGACATGAGGGAGGCCGTCGGCAACCTCTTCATGCTCCAGGACGTATCCTGGCTCAAGCGAGGGACCTGGGTCGAACCCTTCCGAGGGAACGTACCGCTCTGGTCGCTCTCTTATGAGTGGTGGTATTATATGTTATTCTATCCTCTCGTTTTCTGGGTCAGGGGATGGGTGCAGAAATATGTCGTCGCGGGCCTTGCGGTCTCGGCCTTCATCCTGAATGGGTTGATCCCCAACCAGGCCAGCTTGTTCCTGATCGAGCTCCCCATCTGGTGGGCCGGGGTCGAATTGTCGAGAGAATACAGCCGGACTCGTGCGATCTCCTGGAGAGGGCAGGGGCCCATGATCGCCATCCTCGGTTTGGTCTGTGCGCTCTGGTTCGTCGCGACCGTCCTCGAGCGGAATCAAGGCGTCCTCGGCTCGATGGGCAAGCAGCCCGTTCTCCAGCTACGATTCAGCATCGCCTCGATCCTCTTCGTCATGACCGCCATCGTCTGGAGCGCCTGGGGATTCCGCGGCTTTCGGGCCACGCTGGGCTGGTTTTCGATCCTCAGCCCCATCTCCTATGCTTTGTACATCTTTCACCATCCCTTGCTCGAGTTGACGACCCTCCACATGCCCAGGGGGACGGCTCGAACACTCGCCGTTGTCGCATCCGTCGTCCTCGTGGTCCCGCTCGCTTACATGCTGGAATGCCGGCTCCAGCCGAGGATCAACTCCTGGACCGACGCGTGGCTCCGACGCCTCAACACCGAAAGGCCGCGCCGCGAGCGAAGACTCCTGCCGTGGCCGCTCCTGCCTGGCAATCAGTAATTCTCGTCACGGACCGATCATACGGATCGCGCGATGACGCGGGCGGGCTGACTGTTTGCAAGCACGAAGCGCAAGCGAGAAAATCTTCACGCGAGAGATCGAAGACGTTTCGCTCGCTTGTGCTTCGTGCTTACATCGAAGAGAGGCCACTCGATCGTCAACCCCTCTAGCCTCGATCGCCATGAGGCGGCAGGTGAAGGTCGGCGAAGACGGCCCCGAAATCCTTTTCGCAAACAAGCAAATTGGTTCATATCTAAAAAAATACAATATTAAATGCCATCCGTTTCATCGTCGACGCAGATACGTGAGACCATCGAACCAAATGGGCCTTGGAACACGGATGCGAGAGTCTCGGGCGATCGCGTCACCGCGATCCCGGGTCGATCGGCCAAACGGTAGAGTCGACATACCGAGACATGAATCGCCACGTGGAACGGACGCGTGGCCTTCGGTCGCGACTCGATGGCGGGGAGATCTTGAGACGCACCATCCGGCTGATCGTCAATTCGACGTCAACGCAGCCTCGGCGGGACGGCCCGGGACCGAGCGGGCAGACCGTTCGATATCCTGAAATGTACACATATTGAAAAGCCGAGACAAATCGATCGGCTTGCTGAAGATGGCCTCGGCCCCGAACCGTTCGATCGCCGCGAGTCGAGAGTCATCCCGGCAGCCGGTGGTCACGATGACGCGTGAGACGGGGCTCTCGCGTTGGAGCTTTTGCAGGAGTTCCTCTCCGTTCCCATCGGGCAAGCAAAGGTCGAGGAGCACGCAGTCGGGCGCCGGGTTCAAAAGGCCCATGGCCTCATGAATCGTGGTCGCCGAACTGACCTGCCAGCCGCGCATCCGGAACAGCGTCGCAAGCCCGAGGCGAGACACGGAGTGATCTTCGACGATGAGCACATGTCCCTTCGTCGAAGTCGGGATTCGATTCGTGGCGCTTCTGGTGACAATCCGGTCTACCAAAGAAGGTCTCCTCTCGAGTTTGGATGGCGAATCTGGATAGGTTCATCAGCCTCGGATCGAGGAGCCGAACCGCGACAGGGAATCGCGTTGAGGAGTACATTCCTTCCAAGTCTTCGAGACTGTTGCGGGAATTCACCGTGCTTGCCCGCTTATGACCCGGTTACGTCCACCGTCGATTTTTGTGACGCCCGAATGTCAGGAAAGTCTCAACATAGAAATTCAGATTTGTGAATGGATTATCTTGCGAGAAATGACGTGAGATTGGCCCGGAATTTTTAGCTGGACGATGATGCGAGTCAATATCGCGGGTGGTGCAACCCGTGTGCCGAGCAGTGACGAACGAAGCGTCATCAACTCAGAGGAATGGGCTCGCATATGAAGGCGTCCAATGCTCCTGCGCCGTTCACCCAGCTTCTCAGGTCGGCGAGGGTTGGCGTCTGCGATTCTTGGTGAATGGCGCAAAATGGATGACGATTGCTCAATCCAGGGCTCGGGAAATCCCAGCCATCAGCCCGAAACCGAAGTGATCCTTCGGTGTTCCATGCTCCGAGAGTTCATGGAGAGCGGTCGTGGCGTTCGCACCTTGCGCAATCATTCGTCGGATGACGATTGGCGGGGTCATCTTGGACTTCAGAATTCGGGTCAACCCGTGATTCTTCTCTCGAGGATGCGTCGTCCGCCCAACATGGCGGGTCGATGGGGCTCATAAGTACAGATTTCGTAGACTTGGGAGGATGACGATCCACCAGGCGACGGGGAGTTGATGTCGCCTGGCAGAAGGGGCTATCTCGCAACGATCAGCAGAGCCGGCCACTTTGGCGGAGCTCGTTCGTCCGGTAGGCGTCGATCAGTCGTTCGAGCGTGCGGATCTCGCAACGAATCTGGTCGCCCCGTTCGGTGTCCGCCATGCGGTGGGGGCGGTCCCACGTCTTGACGACCGACACCTTGGGAATGATATCGACCCCATCTCGGATCGCCGCTTCGACGGATTCGAAGTGAGAATGCTCGGCCAGGAGCGTCCGGTCGGCCTCGAGGACCAGAGTATACCCGCGGTCGCCGTAGGCCTCGGAGAAGGCACCGTCGATCGTGATCGCTTTCCCGCTCCGCTTCACCGGGTTTTCCCCCGTCTCGATCTTGACGGGAACGTGGCCGTTGACGATCAGGCCGGATTCGGGGTCGACGCCGAATTCGCGGAGGATCTGGTCACAGAACCAGGTCTCGTGGATGAGCTCGAAATAAGGGTTCTTCGACTCGTGATGAGTGGCCTTGTCGGCGATGAAGTCGCGTTCGAGGGTCGTGATCCGGTCCTTCCCGAAGAGCGGTGAGCGCTCGCCTCCCCAGAGATACCAGAGGAGGTCCAGGTCGCGGGTGTCCCGACGTTCGACCGAGCGTAGGATCGCCTTCGCGATGGCATCAAAGAGGGGTCGACCGCCCAGCGCCTCGCCGTTGATCTCCATCGTGAGGGGTTGGCCGGCACGGTCGACCGGGACGCAGCCGTGGAAAACCAGGCACCCGTCACGCACGAGGTACATCGACCCCCGGCGGACGAGATACTGCATGTGCTCCCAGAGCTTCTGGCTCGAGACGAAGGATCGTCGCAGCCGCTCGACGCAGAGGGCCTCCTCGTCCGTGAGCTGATAGGGGTTCTCCGGGTCCAGCGTCGGCAGGTAGGCATCCTTCAGAGGATAGCGAACGCCGTCGACTTCGATCTGTTTGCTGGCTCGGTCGATCCGATGCAGGAGCCGACGATGCTCCATACCCCACTGCGGGTTTCGGTCGATAACCTGCCCTTCGAGTTTGAACTGCATGACCGCGGCCGCCTTCTGCATCCTGGCGACGAGAAGGTTGGGTCGCAGGCCGCTCGACTTGGGGAAGAAACCGGAGGCAGGGTCGTCGGCATAGACCGTCCGTGCGAGGTGCTCGAGCGGCGTGAGCGGGATGCTGTAGCCTTCGTCGAGCTGACCGAGTCGACGGTACCGGAGCGAGATTCGGAGGACGTGGCAGATGAGGGCCTCGTGCCCGAGGCAGGCGCCAAGCCAGGCGACGTCGTGATTGCCCCAGATGAACGAGACGTTGGGCTGCTGACGAAGGTAGTCGAGGACGCCATCCCCTCGCGGACCCCGATCCCAGCAATCCCCGCCGATGATCAGCTCATAGATCGCCAGGTTGCGGACGAGCCTCGCCGTCAGGTGGACGAGGTAGAGCGCCCGGCCGTGTCGCAAGAGCTGGTCGACGATGGCCTCGACGAAGGCCTTGTCTCGCTCGGTCGTCGGCTCATGGAGCATCTCGGACATCAGTTCCCGATACTCCGGCGGGAAAACCTCCATCGCGCGTTTCAGGCTGTACCGGGCCGCCAGCACGCGGACCAGCTCGAACTGGTTCCGCAAGGTCCTCGTGCAATAGGCGCGAAGGGCCTCGGCCCCTTCGAGGGTCTTCCCGAGATTCTCGACGACCTCGGCGGGGTAGAAGATCAGGGTCAGGAATTCCTGGAGCTCCTCGGCCGACATCCTCGAGGCGAACAGGCTCTGCACGAGGGGCCGGAGGGTCCCCGAGGCGTTATTGATGACGTGGCGGAGCTTCTTGTCCTCGCCATGGACGTCGCTGATGATGTGGACCGTCCCCTTGGGCAGCGTCAAGACGGCGGCCAGTCGCGCGATCTCGGCCGTGGCCGAATCGACGTCGGGGAAGCTTCCGGAGAGGGCACGGAGGGTGATCAGCTCGTAGTCGCGGGGGTTTTGGTTGAGATCTTCGGCCGGGCGGAGGAGATCTGAGAGCACGTGCAGAGTTCTCGGCATCGAGGAGGTCGGGGGGGGCTTCGACCCTCGACGATCGCTCAGGCAAGGGTGTTTTGTCAACGCGAGACCAAGTCCGGGAACGCCCCCGGTGTAGGAAATCCGGGGGATCGTCAACGTCGGAACTTCGTTCGCATCAACCGACCCGAACCCCGAGTGGGAGCGAGAAGTCGGGGCTCTGGACGTGGCGGATGTACCCCTCAGCCTGGCGATGACCGCTTTCGATGCCGCGGAGCCGAGTCACCTGTTCCTGGAGGGCGTAGTAGCGATCGGGCGTCTGGCTGGCGTGCGCGTAGCAGGCCTTGCGCTTGGTCGGTTCGGTCTCGCTGATGTCGACGTAGTGGGTGGGGGTGAATTGGAGCGTGTCTTCGCCGTTCGAAACCTCATAGTAGTAGAGGGCGAAATTCTTCTTCATCTTGAGCCAGGCGTCGTAGACCAGCATCGAGATCGCCCGATGATCGGCGTGGTTGTCGATCGGCCAGTGGGTGAAGACGACGTCGGGATTCTCGTCGACGAGGATCTTGCGAAAGGACTCGTAATGGGTGCGGTCGACGATCGCATTGGCGTTACGCTGGCCGGCGTACAGGGGCCGGGCCTTGAGGATCCGACAGGCCCCCTCGGCCTCGGCGACGCGGGGGGCACCGTCGTCGTCGGCCTTCTCGGGCCATTCGCCCCGGTTCAGGTAGAGCAGGGCGACGTCGTGGCCGAGTGCGGTGTATCGGGCGACGGTGCCTCCGCAGCCGTACTCGGGATCGCCGGGGTGCCCGCCGGTGATGATCACCTTGGCTTTCTTCGGAGGCGTCGAGTCTTCGGCGGCAGCTTCGGCCGAGGTCGCGAGGCCGGCCCCGATGAGGCCGGCCGCTCCCAACAGCTCACGACGTGAGATCGTCGACATCCTGGTCATCTCCCGAAGGGGGCCCGTCCCCGGCGAACGAGGAAGGCGGGCCCGAGGGTTGGCACGGTCAGAAGGCGTCGGCGCTGATCACCTCGCCCTGGGCTCGAGAGCCGAGGCCCCAGAGGGTCAGTTGGTTCACCGAGTTCTTGAGGAATCGTACCGAACCGTCCCCCATGAGCACATTGGCGCCCCCCGGATGTCGGCTGCTCAGGCCGAAATGGCCGTAGTCGTCGTCGCTGTCGCCGAGCCCGTAGATGTCCGCGGCGCAGTTGGGAAAGGGGGGATTCGGCCCGACCAGGACGTTGCCGATCGTGTGCTCGAAGAGTCCCTCGCACCAGTCCTGGCCGAGCGAGTTGTAGAAGTTACCACTCGCGACCATCGCCGGACCCTGCTGGGCGCAGTTCTGGAGCCAGGCATTGAGGCCGGCGCCGCCCGCGGGCATGTTCAGCAGCGCGGAGCCGGGCGAGGCCCCGGCGGGGAGCGTGGTGCCCATCATGATCACGTCCGACGGGACCGTGTACCGGTTCGAGTTGTCGCCGATGAGCCACTCGCCCATCGCGATCGTGTTCGAAGTCCCGTCGGTGACCGAAGCGATGGAGATCGGGGCGCCGAAGACCTGGAACATCCCGTTCGGGGCCGCCGGGCCGACGGGCACGGGGGGAGACGGGATATCCCCATACTGGTTCATGCTCGCGCCAACAGATGCAAAATACGTGTTGCCGGGGACGATGTACTGGAGTCCGGTCGGGGCGGAGTACTGGAGGATCGGGGCCGTCTGGGTCGAGGGGCAGAGGAAGGCCGAGATCGCCCGCATCGTGCCCGTGGTCTGGAGCAGGTCCTCGCTGCCGCCGTTGCTGAAACAGACGACGTTGAAGTTCAAGGCATTGTAGATCGTTTGCTGCTCGAGGTACGGGAGCATCATGGAGTGCGCGCTCCAGCATCCCCACCCCTGGCCCACGCCCCCGACGAGGTTCCGGGTGTTCGTCCCCCCCGGCGGGAAGCAGCCGATCGCCGAGTGATAGTTGTGCATCGCCAGGCCGAGCTGCTTCATGTTGTTCGTGCACTGGGCCCGGCGGGCCGCCTCGCGTGCGGCCTGGACGGCCGGGAGCAGCAGGGCGATGAGGACGGCGATGATCGCGATGACGACCAGCAATTCGATCAGGGTGAATGCCGGCCGTCGTCCCTTCGGAGCCTGAGGAGGATGAGACATGATTCGCGACTCCCTCGAATGAATGAACAATGTCGAACGCATGTCGTCCATCCCCGAGGTCGGGGATGGCGGTCATTCAGGAGTGCCCTTGGGCGTCCGTGGGGGGGAGCCGAACCTGGGTGGCGACTTCGGCAGCGGCTTCATCTTGGCGCGTTCGATCTGCTTGGCCGATGGCGGGGGGAGTTTGGCCAAGTCGGTCTCGTTGCCCGGCTCACCGCCGCAGCCCGCCCCGACGACGGACGCGAGCGCCGCGCCGCACAGGGCGGACACGATCGTTCTCGAGCGCATCTCGATTTCCCCGACTGTCATGAATGACCCGATAGACGCGACGCGGACCGCGTGTGGCCGCTGTCTCGGCGATTCTACCAATCCGGTAGGTCGAAACTCCCCGATTAATCTCGTTCTCCAATGCGATCGGCCGATTGGAATGACGCGGATGTCCGCGTATATTTCGAGTATTACGCAAGAGCTACGCGGAGCGACGAAGACATGACGATGCCGCACAGTCCGTCCGAGTTTTGGGAGACGCTCATTCAGCAGCTCGGCAAGATGAGGAAGAACGAATCGTGGCTGGCGCGTAAGCTCGAGGTCCCCGCACAGACCCTCTCGTCCTGGAAGCAGCGCAACCAGTTCCGGCGAGCGTGCCTGGCCCCGCTTGCCGACTTGCTGCAGTGGGAAGGACTTAATGAAAATGTCGCAACTCAGCTCGGCGTCGAGCTGATCGAGGGGAGGGTCTCCGCCAAGACCGAGATCCACCCGACCGAGGAAGCCTTAAGGCGTGTGAACCGCGAGTATCAGGTCGCGGAGAAGACCTTCAAACGTTATGCAGGCCACACCCTTCGCGTGCTGCACACGCTCGGCGAGCATTGCTTCCTCGCCTTCTCCGCCTGTACGAACTCCCCGTACGAGTTCGAAAACACTCCGGATGGCCACGCCATCGCGCTCGTCGTCGCCAAGGCCCTTTGCAACGGTGCCTTGATCCTGTATATCCGGCCGACGGAGGACGGCGTCTCGTATTATCGCGATACCTGGGGCTACGGCCAGCTGGTATATCAAGACGATGCGGTCCGGGAGATGGCGGCCTTCCGCGAACAGCTTCGGGGTTGGATGGTCCGCGGAGAGGTCGAGGGCCAGCGCAAGCTCAGCGGCACCGAGGCCGACCGCATCCTCTACGATCGCCTCGGCCATTGCTTCGTCGCCCGCTCGCCGATGTGGCTCCCCGGCGTAAGCCTGAACATGATCGGATGGACTCATGTCCGCGAGCTCAAGACGCGGATGACCATCGGGCTCCCCGGCGCGAGGTTCGGCGGGATGCTCGTCTACCCCCGCTACTCGACCCTCGAGTTCCGCTTCGGCCGGTTCCTCCGCGCCGTCGTCCTCGAAGCGTGCAAGGAAGTCCATGCGATGAAGGAAGGGCGGAGCTGCGGTCAGGTCCAGGTCGTCCTTCCGGAGAAAGTTCCGCCGGACAAAGCCCTCGCGTCGGTCGAACGGTTCTTCGAACGCTATTCCCAGTTGCTCCGCTCGGTCTACAGCATCGAGCCTGGCGAAGGGGCGCTCAGCTGAGTCCGTTTCGGAGCGAGCGATTCGGCCGAGAGGGAGAGTAGAGCGGTTGACGCTCGAGCTGCGCCACTCCAATACAAGCCCGAAACGCCAGCGAGTGAATCTCTTTCGATTTCTCGAGGAGAGATTCACTCGCCGGCGCTTCGGGCTTGTGAAAGGCCGTCGGGAGAACTTGCCGGGCGGGTACACCCCGGACGTTGACGGTTCAATCGTTCCGATATTCGACCGTGATTGTCCCGAGATCCCTCGACTCGCCCGAGGCGGTCGGCGGGATCTCGATCCGTTTCTTCGCTCGGAGGCCGGCCGGAGCCTGGACGTAGACGCTGTAGTCGAGGTTCGGAGCGAGCCCCACAATCGCGAATCGACCCTCGAGGTCCGTGCGGAGACGTTCGGGTTCGTGGCTGATCTGGCCACCGCCGAGCCTTGGCCGCCCGGCGGTGATCTGGAGGGTCAGGTTGGGCCGAGGTTTGCCCTCGGGGTCGATCACTCGGCCCTCAGCCGCCGCCCAGGGTTCAAGTTTGACACGAATTGGTCCGTCCACTTCACCGTTGAGCGTCACCGAGGCCGCGAGCTTGCGCGACTCATGGAGGAAGACCAGCGAACGGCCCGAATTTCCTTTCGCCTGATCACCCGCTCCGGGTGACTTCAAGGCGACGACCTGGAAGGTCGCATGGGCCAAGGTCTCCCAGTAGCCGAGATTTTGCAGTCCGTAAGCACGAGCCCCGTCGAGCGGCCGGCCTTCGGGGTCGATGACCGTCCCCTCGACCACCTTGCCCGAATCGAGCGGGATGTCTTTGCGGAAGGCAACCACGTTCATGGGAATATCGATGGAAACAAGCGCCTGATGAAATCCCTGGATTGAGGGGACGTAGTCGAAACGGGGCATCCCGCCGTTATTGTCACCGGGATACCGGCGTTCCTGCGATTCGACCACGAGCGCCCCGCGTCCGGGAAGCCCGACGAGCTTGAAGCGGCCGTCCGGCGGGGTCATGACGCGGAGGAGTGGGCTGTTGCTGACGGCGTTGGCCTTGAATCCAGGTGACGTATCGAGGTTCTTGTTGTCCGCGGCGGCATGGTAGGCGACCCAGGCCCCCACCGGCTTTCGAGTCCGAAGGTCGAGGACTTGCCCTTCGATCCCGACCCCCTTGGTCAACTCGACGTCGAGTGCAATGGGGTCGAGCCCGGGTGGATTCTGGACCTCGAGCTGGACCGGCAGGTATGGCGGGCCGGCGGGCGTGCCGACGATGATCACGTTGCCCGCCCCCCTGGGCATGCCCGTCAGTCGATAGCGCCCTTCGGCGTCGCTGGTCGTCGAGGCACTCCCGTCGTTCCAGACCTCGCGATCCGCGAGCTTGGTGCTCTGGATGCTCGCCCCCGCGATCGGCCTTCCGGTGCTTTGATCTCGGACGATCCCTTGGATCGGCCGAGTCGGCGAGGCCGCGAGCTGAAGCGAGGCCCCGTAGTAGGTGATCGATCCGAACTGCGGGACTTGAGGATGGTTCATCGCCTGGAATGGAGCGAGCCGGCGTGTCACGACCTTGATCTCGAGGGGGCGGATCGTCGACGCCTCGATTTTGACGATCGCCAGTCGGTCTCTCCCGAGACCGGGCAAGCGGAAGCGTCCTTGCGCGTCGGTCTTGACCGATTGCGACGGATATCGGTCGAATAAATACACGCGTTTCATATACTTGTACATCAAGTCGTCGGCAGGCCCTTCGCGTGCTTTGAGGGCATCGAGCCAGGGCGTCAGATCGCCGCCCGGGGGGCCGAACAGGAATCCAACCTTGACATCGGCATCGGCCACCGGCCGGCCTTCGAGGTCGACGAGGCGACCTTCGATGGGTTGGTCGGCCGTCAGCGTGACGGAGAGCTCACGCCCCGCGTCCGACGGGTCGGTGTTGGGGAAATCCGAGTAGAGGAAACTCTTCGAGGCCGTCCCCGCGACGTAGCCATCGGCCTCGGCAATGACCCGAGCATCCTTGTAGGTCGATGGCCCACGGACCGTAAACCGGAATCGGCCGTCGGGAGCGGTCGTCGCCCGGGGAGGATTGTTCTGGGCGTCGGTGGAAAGTCTGAGCCGCGCCCCTTCGGCAGGCTTGCCGACCGGATCGACGACGATGCCTTTGAACTCGTAGTCCCGGATCTCCTGAACCCCGGCCGCCTGGAGGGGCTGACTGGGGACCAGGGGCTTCGCCGAGGGTCGATCGGCCAAGTCCTTGTCGGACGGTTTCGTCATCTTCGAACTCACGGCCGGTGGCGCCGACGTCATCGACGGTCTCGGTCCGTCCGCGATTTCTTCTCCCGTTTCGGCCCTTGCCACGAGACCCGCGGCCGTCGCTGTGACCAGGATCGCGGTGAGGGCCGAGGCGGCGAGCGCCTGGAGCCGGGCCAGATGCGACCCGCGCAGGACCTGCTCGCAGAGCAACGGAGCCACCCCAACGGGAGATGGGTCCAGGGCCTGCGTGAGCGTCGCCCTGACGACCTCGGCCACTCGCCCTTCCGAGATCGTCGACGCCGAGGCGTCGGCGAGGGCCGCGGTGATCGAGCCGAGCGTGACGACCAGTCCATGGCGTGCCAGTCTCGAACGAAGGCGCGCACGTCCCCGGGCGAGCCGCCCGCGCACGGTCCCTTCGGACCAGTTCAATGTGGCGGCGGCCTCCGCCCGAGACCTCCCCTCCAGGTCGCAGAGGACCAAGGGGAGTCGGAAACTGTCGGGGAGCCGGCCGATTTCCGAATGGAGGATCGCCCTCAGGTCACCGGAGTCGGTTCCCCGCAGAGTCCGGAGGGCCGTCGCCTCCCCGGCCTTGCGTTCCCGGGCCCTTCGCCGTGCTTCGGCCTGGTTCGCCTGGATCGCAACCCGGACGGCGACCCGATGCAACCAACCGGCGATCGAACCGTCGACCTTCAGGGTCTCGGCCTTTCGGACGAGGATCAAGATCGTCGCCTGGAACGCGTCCTCGGTGTCGTGTGGGTCGCGGAGCACGCCACGACAGACGCTCAGGACCATCGCCGCGTGCCGAGTCACCAACGCCTCGAAGGCTGCCTCGTCGCGTTTGGCACCAAACCGTTCGAGGAGCTGGGCGTCGGATAGCCCCGAGAGCGTCCCCGCGCCGAAGAGCCTGTCGATCTGCTGAATGACCGTCCCCGATCGCAACGTCGCCATGATCGCGGTCCCCCGCCCGGACTTGGTTCACCTCACATGCTAATAAAGAAGGCCGGGAGGTCCGATGGCACGGAATTTCGAAAAGGGGGACGAAGAGGGCCGCGAACCTCTCGGAACGGATCTCCGATCAACGGTGGCCGGGCTCGCCGGGGTGATGGGCACGGACGATCTCGAGGGACGCGTCGTGGAGGAGGCCATTGGTGGCGAGGACGCTTGACGGAGCCATCGGGAGGGGTTCGCCGAGGCAGGTCGTGACGCGGCCCCCCGCCTCTTCGACGAAGAGCCGGCCGGCGGCGAAGTCCCAGGGGGAGAGTTCGTACTCGAAGTAGGCGCCGTACATGCCAAGGCCGACCATGCAAAGGTCGAGCGAAGCGGTGCCCATGCGGCGGCTCCCGTGGACCTGCTTGCGCTTGAAGTCGCGCACCGCCGCCAGGGTCGACTCCATCATCGCCCCCCGATCGTAGTAGAAGCCGACCCCGAAGAGCACCTGATCCAACCGGGTCTCATCGCCGACCTGGACGCGTCGGCCGTTCTGGTAGGCCCCCTGGCCGCGGACGGCGATATGCCACTCGTCTCGGATCGGGTTAACGACGACGCCGCACTGGGCCTGCCCCTGGTGGTAGTAGGCGATCGAGACGGCGAAATGGGGGACCTTGTGGGCGAAGTTGTTCGTGCCGTCGAGCGGATCGACCACCCAGAGATGCTCGGCGTCGACGTTGCCCTTGTGGACCTCCTCGCCGAGCACCTCGTGATTGGGGAAAGCGCCTCGGATCACCTCGACGACCGCCCGCTCCGCGTCGATGTCGGCGTCGGAGACGAGGTTCGAGATGTCCTTGCTCCGCATCGTGACCCCTTCGTGATAGTAGCGGGTCAGGACAGAGCTCGCGGCGCGTGCGGCCTCTTCGGCGACCTTCAATTCGGCGGTCATCATCCAGAGCAGTCTCCCAAGATCCTCTCCCGGAGGACGACGCCCTCCGCAATTTCCCATTATAGCGAGGCCCTCACCCCCCTCGGATGAGAGTTCCATGAGCGAGCAACTCCCCCATCCGAAACATCCCCATCCCGAAATCCCGTTGCGAAACGGGCCGGGCGGGGGTATGTTTAACAAACATTGATCGCTCGTTCCACAACGACGATCCGGGCAAAGGGGTCGGCCCGAAGGTCTGCGACGGGTCTGAAGGCGGCGACGCCGGGGGTGGGTCATGGAGCGGAAACGTCGAAAAACCCTCGTCCTTCTTGCGGCAGTCATGCTCGCCCCGGTCCTCGCGGGCGCCGAAGAGTCCGCCCCGCTGCCGCTTCACGAGCGGATCGACCGGATGATCGAGTCGCATCTCGGGGGGATAGCCCCTGCGGCACCGGCGACCGACGCCGAGTTCCTCCGGCGGGCCTGGCTCGATTTCGCGGGGATGATCCCGACGTCCGCCGAGGCCCGAGCCTTCCTCGACGACCCGTCGGCCTACAAGCGCGCCACCCTCGTCGAGACACTCCTCAACAGCCCACGTTACGCCCGCCGGATGCAGGAAGTCTTCGACACCATGCTCATGGAGCGCCGGCCGGAGACAAACGTCCCGGCGGCAATCTGGCAAGCATTCCTCAGAGACGCGTTCGCCCGCAACGTGCCGTACGACCAACTCGTCCGCGAGATCCTTTCGGCCGACGGATCGGATCCCGCCACCCGAGGCCCCGCGCGGTTCTACCTCGATCGCTTGGGAGAGCCGAACCTGCTGACGCGTGACGTGGGCCGGTTCTTCCTCGGCAGGGACATGCAGTGTGCCCAGTGCCACGACCATCCGATTGTCGACGACTTCAAGCAGGCCCATTACCACGGGCTCTATGCCTTCTTCAACCGGAGCTTCGCGGTCGCCGAGGCGAGCGGCGTCACGACCTTCGCGGAGAAGGCCGACGGTGATGTCTCCTTCGCCTCGGTCTTCAAGAAGAAGATCGTGAAGACGACCCGCCCGCGGGTCATCGACGGGCCCGAGGTCGACGAGCCCAAGGTTGACAAGGGCCAGGAGTATCGGGTGGCCCCGTTGGACAAAGTCCGCTCGATCCCGACCTATAGCCGCCGCGCCAGGCTCCCGGAGATCCTCACTTCGCCCGAGGTCCCCGCGTTCAGCCGCAACGCGGTCAACCGGCTATGGGCCCTGGTCATGGGCCGGGGGATCTTCCACCCGCTCGATATGGACCACGGCGACAACCCTCCTTCGCATCCCGAGCTACTCGACCTGCTCGCGAAGGAGTTCGTCGCGATGAAGTACGACATCAAGAAATTCATCAGAGAGCTGACCGCGACCCGGGTCTATCAACGTTCGAGCGAGCTCCCTCCCGGGGCATCGCCCGGCGGCCTGGCCCCCGAGACCTTCGCGGTCAGCATGCTCAAGCCCCTGACTCCCGAACAGATCGCCTGGAGCCTCATGCAAGCGACGGGCGTGCTCGAAGGGACGCGCAAGGCGGTCGAGCAGCAATGGCTCGGCGTCGACCCCAAATTCCGCGACCTCGTGAAGATCGACCCGAAGCGACAAGCCCTCGGGGTCGAGATGATCGAGCGGACAATCCTCGAACGGCTCGGGGGGCAGACGGCGCCTTTCGTCTCGAGGTTCGGCGGGGCTCCCGGCCAGGCGCAGGACGCCGGCCAGTCGAGCGTCGATCAGGCCCTCTTCGTCTCCAACGGCGAGCCCATCCAGAGCTGGCTGGCCCCCTCGGGCGACAACCTCACGGGACGACTCAACACGATGACCGACGGCTCCGCGGTCGCGGAGGAGCTCTACCTGGCCATCCTCACCCGACGCCCCACGCCCGAGGAGCGTAAAGAGACTGCGGACTACCTTACCTCCCGGGGTAACGAACGAGCCCAGGGGCTCCGCGAGATCGCCTGGGCCCTGATCGCCTCGGCCGAGTTCCGCTTCAATCATTGAGCCCCGACTGATCCGACGACCCCGACCTGTTGACCGGACGCCTCGCGTCCGGGAAGGGAGAACGAGCGATGAAGTGCTCTTATTCTTGCGGATCGACGGACCACCTCGTCTCCCGCCGCCGGTTCCTCGGGAACCTGGCGACCGGGGTCGGAGCCGCGTCGACCTTCGGCTTCTCGAGGTTCGTACGGCCGACGACCGCCGAGGAGCTCGGCCAGTCCGGTAAGCAGATCCTCGTGGTCTGGTTGGCGGGAGGGGCGAGCCAGCTCGAGACGTGGGACCCGAAGCCGGGGACGGAGACCGGCGGCCCCTTCCGCTCGATCGAGACGTCGGTGCCGGGGGTCCGTATCTCGGAGCTGATGCCGAGGACAGCCCGGCTCATGCACCACATCGCGCTGGCCCGTGGCATCAACACGAATGAGAGTGATCACGCCCGGGGTCAGTATGAGATGCACACCGGGTGGAAAGAGAAGCCCGGGGTGATCCACCCGCACCTCGGCTCGGTCGCCGCGCGGTTTTTGGGCTCGGAGTCGAACCCGCTGCCCGGGTACATCCACATCACCCCGGGCGGTGGCGGGCGGACGGGGACCGAGGCGGCCTTCCTCGGGCCGAAGTACGCAGCGCTCTACCTCGGCAACGGCAACGCCCCCGACAACACGGCCCGGCACGGGGCCGTCGGCGAGGCCAGCGACGTCGCCCGGCACGACTTCCGCCGCCACGTCAATGACCGCTTCGCCTCGAAGCGGCGCACGGCCGAGACCGAGGCCTACACGACAACCTATGAACAAGCCCTCCAGTTGATGACGAAGCGCGAGGTCTTCGACGTCACCAAGGAGCCCCTCGCCCATCAGGAGCGTTACGGCTCCCACGACTTCGGCCGCCATTGCCTCCTCGCCCGACGACTCCTCGAGTCGGGCGTCACCTTCGTGCAGGTCTCGCACTCGAACTACGACACGCACAACGAGAACTTCAGCTTCCACCTCGAGCAGGTCGGCGAGTTCGACCAGGGGTTCTCGAACTTGATCGACGACCTGAGCGCGAGCGGTCGGCTCAAGAACACGCTCGTCGTCGTGATGTCGGAGTTCGGCCGGACGCCCCAGATCAACTACCTGTACGGGCGGGACCATTGGGGAACCGCCTGGTCGATCGCCCTGGCGGGTTGCGGGATCAAGCCCGGCAACATCCACGGCAAGACCAACGCGAACGGGACCGAGGTCGTCGACGGCCAGGTCAACTCCGGCCACCTCTTCCAAACCTACCTCAAGGCGGTGGGGCTGAACCCGAACGACGACTTCGAGCACGACGGCCGGCCGATCCAGCTCGTGGAACCGGGCTTCTCGTCGATCAAGGAGCTCCTCGCATGAACCCGGCCCCCCCCGCTCCCCAAGCGAAGCCGGTGCCCGAGAAGACGCGGGTGGCGAAAGACCTGGTCCACGAACGACCCCTCGTCTCCTGCCGATTCGACCCCAAAGGCCGATTCGTCTTCGGCGGCTCCGAGGATTCGTCGGTCGTCCGCTGGGACCTGCAATCGGGGGCGAAGACGGTCCTGAAAGGGCACGAGAGCTGGCCGTTCGCCCTGGCAGGTGTCCCGGATGGGTCGTGCATGCTCAGCGGGGCGGGGGACGGTCGCCTCTCCTGGTGGTCGATGGCCTCGGCCGAAACCAAGCCGATCCGCTCCATCGACGCGCACGCCGGTTGGATCAACTCGATCGAGGTCAACCGCGAAGGCACCCTCGCGGCGACCTGCGGCAACGATCGCCTGGTCAAACTCTGGTCGGTCGCCGACGGATCGCTTGTCGCCACGTTGCCCGGCCACGAGAAGCCGGTCTACCGTGCCTTGTTCGACCCATCGGGGCGATACCTCGTCTCGGCCGACCTCCAGGGACGCCTGATCCAGTGGGAGCTCGCGACTCGCAAAGAAGCGAGGCGGCTCGACGCGGCGAAGCTCTTCATCTACTTCGCCTCCCAAGGGGTCGACTACGGCGGGGTCCGCGACCTCTCCTTCAGCCCCGACGGCAAATTCCTCGCCTGCTGCGGCTTGATCGAGGCCTCGAACCCTCTTGGAGCCGTCAGCAACCCCGCGAATCTCCTCCTCGACTGGGCCGAAGGCAAAGACCTCCGCATGCAGCGTCCGAAGGAAGACTTGAAAGGCGTCGCCTGGGGCATCCGCTACCATCCCGACGGCTTCCTCATCATGGTCTCCGGTGGCACCAGCGGCGGCCTCCTCCTCTTCTACAAGCCCGACCAGGTCAACGAGTTCTTCAAGTACACCCTCCCCAACACCGGCCGCGCCCTGGACCTCCACCCGGATGGTCTTCGCATCGCCGTCGCGCACCACGACGGCCATCTCCGTGTCTATTCCATGGACGAAGCCCCGAAGGCATGAACTCCCTTCGAGTCGAGGGCGAGCCCCACGTCTGAATTGGTACCGCAATGGCGATTCCACACCCGCCGGCGAATTGATCCGCCTACTCTCAGTTCGATCCCTGCGATAAAATTGGGTTGGAGGACAAAACTCTGGCAACCGTCGAAACGCGAGGAATCGACCAGGAGCGAGCCGATGCAGAAGAGGTCATGCGGCTCGTCTCCGCGGGTCAAAATGTAACCGACCCCGAGTTGATTCGTCGCGTTTCGGAGCGTGCAGAGCAAGTACGTCAGCAAATCATCCAGGAGCACGGCATCGTCGAATGGTCCCTCGAACTCATACGTGAAGCCCGCGGCGAATGAAACTCGTTGTTGACGCGGCCGTCGGCTTAAAATGGGTGTTGCCTGAACCAGGCTCGGAAAGCGCCCATCGCCTTCGGGCGGAAGTCCGCAACGGTGTCTATGAGTTAATCGCCCCGGAGTGTTTCACTCTCGAGGTGGCCCATGCCCTCACGAAGGCTGAACGTCAGCGGAGGATTCACAACGCGGAGAAGCTATGGCTCGACGTGATGACAACATGCCCCCACTTGGACCCACTTTCTCCCTTGCTCCTGAGGGCCATCGAGATCTCACGCAAAGCCCGCATCGGAGTCCACGATCGTCTCTACGTCGCCCTCGCCGAGCAGGAATGTTGTGAACTCTTGACGACCGATGACAAGCTCATTAAAAATCTTCAGCACGCTTTCCCATTTATCAAGCAATTATTCTCTTTTCCATATTGGAATTCCAACAAATCCTCAACACTCGTTATCACGGTATCGACGTCGGCGACCCTATGAGTTTCCGAGTCATGTATCGGGCAGGGGAGGACCCCAGGGCCTTGCGGAACATGACGACGAAGCTACTCGCATTTTCATATCCCAGGTCGGTGGCCACCGATTGGACTGAAGCCCCTCGAGATAGCGACTGCAGGGCCAGGATGATGTGAAGCTGCTGCCGCCAGCGGCCGAAGCTCATGCCGGTCTCTTGCCGCACGAGACGGCTCAGGGTCCGCTCGCTGACCCCGGTGCGCTCGGCCCACTCCTGTACGGACGCCCGGTCGGAGGGGTCGGCGGCCATCGCATCGGCGATCTTCCGCAGGCGGTCGTCCGCCGGCATCGGGAGGTGTAGTTTCTCGACGTCGGCGGCCGCACGCACTCCGGCAACCCCCCCGGTTGCTGATCGTCCGAGGCAGCTCGACGCGATACCCCCAAGCGATTTCCGAACCCCCGAGGACTTGCTCTCGAAAGCCAAGGGCAAGTCGCCGGCGAAGGGGCTGGAGGCCGTGAAGAAGGCCCAGGCGGAGCGAGTTGCCGAGTTCATCGATAGGGCCCCGAGGCTCGACTTCGATCTGCGGTCGGCCGTGATGGGGGAGGAGCTTCCGGAGGGAGCCGAATTTGGTCCGTTCGGGACCCTGCCGGGATTTCTCGATGCCCTTGGCGTTGGGCAAAGCCTTGATCGATCACGACGGTACCTGGGTCGTTGGGCCCGAAGCGAGCTCGCTCGGGTCGTTCGGACGGGAGGTGGCCCTGGATGCGATCACCCCTGACGTGCGCGCGATTGATGGAGGGCCGGTCGAGCTTCCTGCGAGCGACCTCGCCCGATTCTGGCTCCTATCCGGGTTCTGCGACACCGACGCCGAGACCGACATCCTGCTCGCACCTCCCACCGGATCGTGCATCGCGTTGCCGAAGCCCGAGGCGTGGATGACATTCCATCGTCGAGGCGGCCGGACTTACCTCGAGGTGGCGTGGAGGCCGCCGCAACCCCGCCTACGCACCTATCGATCCATCGAGGAAGTCCCATCATCCAGGCACCGGCCGGGACGGAGGTCGAGTTCCTCTCGGGGGACGCTTCGGACGACGGATCCGATCCGGATTCCTCCCCGCCGATCGCGGGTCGGCAACGGTACCGGGGGACCCTGACCGAGCACGGGACGCTCCTCGTCACCCATGCGTCCGTACGGTTGACTCGCGACGATCTGGTCGAAGCCATGGAGATCTGCCGGAAGATCGACGAGCGCAAGGCCGCGACGTTCCTTCTCTCGAGCGAGGCGGATTCCCAGGCCGTCGTCGCGAAGGCCCGAGGGACGGAGTGGTTTCCGGAGGAGGCGTCGTTACCTCGGGTCAAGGGCTCGACGATCGTCGTCGCACCGCGGGGGGACGCGATGTTCAACGCGATGATGGTCTACCGGCGACGGTTTGCCGACGGGCCGTGGGACGTCGGCGAGGGTCAAGATCGAGACGAGTGGAGCCGTCGAGACTGGGACCGGACGATCGAGGCTGTCGGGGCGTCGGTGGCGACAGCCCTGGCTGCGCCCGAAGGGGACGAGGTCGTCTTGAAGACCGAGCGAGCCACGTTCCGACGGGCCGACTGGTCGAAGATGGCGGTCGTTCCCCGACCTCGACCCGGGCTCTCTGTTCGCCAAGCACGGCGAGGGCATCTCCGAGCTCTCGACCCCGAAGTCGGCACCCGAACCGATCGAGGCCACGCCGGAGGGATTCTGCAGGGCGCTCGACGAGTGCATCCGTCTGGAGTTGTGAGTTGTGAGTTGTGAGTTGTGAGTCGTGAGTCGATTCGGCGGCGTCGCGGTCAGGAATCGGTCGGGTCGGGGGTAACGTCGACGCCGACCGTGACCGAGTGGCGGCCGCCGCCGAGGATGACCCCTTTGATGGGGCTCACGTCGTCGTAGTCGCGGCCCCAGGCGAGCGTGATGTGCTTGGTCGACGGGATCACGTCGTTGGTGGGGTCGAAGTCGACCCAACCGGCGCCCGGGCAATAGACCGAGAGCCACGCGTGCGACATATCCGCGCCGATAAGCCGAGGTCGGCCCTTGGGTGGATTCGTCAGGAGGTAGCCGCTGACGTAACGTGCCGCCAGGCCGAGCGAACGCAAGCAGGCGACCTGGAGATGGGCGAAATCCTGACAGACGCCCCGGCGGAGCTCGAGCTGCTCGAGCGGAGAAGTCCCGATCGTCGTCGCGTCGGGGTCGAAGATGAACTCATGATAGATCCTCGACGTCAAATCTCGCGCCGCGGCGAGGAGCGGGCGGCCGGGCGTGAACGACGGGAGGGCGTATTCCGCGAGGTCGGCGTGCCGCGTGATGTAGTGCGAGTCGAAGACGAACTGGTAGGCATCGAGGCTCTCGGGCTCGCGCCCTTCGCGGATTTGCCGCGACGCGTCCTCCCAGGGGGCGGTCGACTCGAGGTCGGGCGGGATTTCGGGGTGGACATCCACGACGCCAAGGGCTCGGACCTCCAAGGTCTTGTGCGACTCCTGGACCGTGAAGAACGTGGACGGGTTGCCGAACGAGTCGGTCCGCTCGGCCAGGACGGCGGGAGTCGGGCTGATCTTCAACTCCCTCGAGACGCAGGTCTGACGTCGGTCGCTCCTCGGCGAGAGGTGGGCGAGGTTGTGGCAGAGGGAAACATTTCCCACGTAATGATAGATCGTGGAATGGTTGATCTTATAGATCATAGGTCCCGACTCACGTCGCCCTCGAGAACTGTCGAGACGGCATCAGGTGGCTGAAATAGGCGCGTCCGAGCGCGTCGGAGACCGCGGGGATGTCGGACTGGATCGCGGAGAGGAGGGCGTCGAGGACGGGACGACCGCCGGACTCGTCGACGCGGGCGAGTTGGGCGAGGTCGGCGCCCCGGATCCGGGCGAGCGCCTCGAGGTTGATCCGTTGCTCCTCGCCCGTGGCGGTGGCCGCGTCGTCGCGGGGCAGTTGGGTAAAGCCCTCGGCGAGCTCCGCGAGTTGGAACGCGAGCGAGCGGGGGTTCGATTCGTCGGCCAGGAGCAGGTCGAGGACGGGGGCCGTCTGGATGTGACTCATGTAGCGCCGTCGGTAGGTCATGGAGCTGTCGGCGATCTCGAGGATCGCCTCGAGCAGCGGCGCCTCGGGACCTTCCGGTCGGACGACGGTGCTCCGCAACAGCCCGGCCATCCGGAGCGATCGTTCGAGCCGACGGCCCATGTCGAGGAACCGCCACCCCTGACCTCGGGTCATGCTCTCGGCGACGAGGCCGGCGAATGCGGCCAGGCTGAGGACCTTGCGGTCGAGCATGTCGCGGACCTCCCCCAGGCGACGGGGCAGGGGGCAGGTCCGCCCGAGGCCGGCGGCCTCGTCCAGGTCCCTGCCTGGCGAGGAGCCCCACGTGGACGAGGGGTCGTCATCGAGGTCGAGGTCGCCGAGGATGCGCCACATGTCGATGGAGAAGCGGTCGCGGACCTTGCCCGCGGTGCGGTGGAGGGCCTGGATCGTCGAGGCGAGGGTGCCGGAGCGCCTCGAGTCGCCCACGACCGAGAGGATCTCCGACTCGGGCGAGGCCAACCGGTCGGCGGCCCCCTGGCCGATGAAACCGGGATGAGTGTAAGTCTGATAGGTCACGGCCCGGAGCAGCGAGGGGAGCTCGGGGACCTCGGCCACCCCCGAGCGCTCGGTGAGCCGGATCAAGATCCCGCGGAGCAGTCGTACGGTGCTGTCGACACGCTCGACGTAGCGGCCGAGCCAGAAGAGGTCGTCGGCGACGCGGCTCGGCAGGTCCCCGCCCCCTCGGCTCAGGCCGACCGGCTGGACGCTCGTGGGCAGGAGGGAGAAGGTGCTCACGGGGCCCTCGGTGAGGACCCAGGTATCCTTGCTTCCTCCCCCTTTCTGCATCGTCACGACGAGGCTGTCGGGCGACCGGGTGATCCGCGTCAAGCCTCCCGGCATCACGGAATAGCCCGATTCGGTCGCGGTCAGGAACGTGCGGAGGACGAGGTGTCGCGAGCGGAACCCGTCATCGGCCAGGACGGGCGAGGTCGAAAGGGGGAGTTGCTCCTGGCCGACGTATTCGATGGGCTTCGCGCGGATCGCGTCGGCGAGGGCCGCACGCTGATCGGCGTCGAGGCCCGCGCCGAAGACCGAGCCGGAGCGCCCGGCGCCGAACGTCGGCTTGATGACCATGATCGGCAGGTTCGCGAGGACGTGGTCCAGGGATCTCGGATCGCCGCACCACCAGGTCGGGACCGAAGGGATCCTTAGGTTTTCGCCCAGGAGCTGCCGGCAGATCTCCGGGAGGTAGGCAAGCATCGCCGGCGACTCGACGAGGCCGCTCCCGAGCGGGTTCGCGAGCGCCACGTTCCCCGAGCGGATCACCTGGACCAGCCCCGGCACTCCGAGGAACGAATCCCGGCGCAGCTCCAGGGGGTCGCAGAAGTCGTCGTCGAGGCGGCGGAGGATCACGTCGACGGGTTGAAGCCCGCCAAGCAACTTCAAGTAGACGCGATTGTCGCGGACCGTCAGGTCCGCCCCCTCGACCAGGGTGTAGCCGAGATATCGGGCGAGGTAGGCGTGCTCGAAGTACGTCTCGTTGTACGGGCCGGGGGTCAGGAGGACGATCCGAGGGTTATCGCGGTCGCCGGGCGAGATCGACCGCAGCCCATCGCGGAGTGCCCGGAAGAAGAGCGCCAGGCGCTGGACGCGGCACTCCTTGAAGGCCTCGGGGAGCATCCTCGAGAGGACGATCCGGTTCTCGAGCGCGTAGCCGGCCCCCGAGGGGGCCTGGGTCCGATCCGCCAGGACGTGGTATCGGCCATCCGACGACCGGCCAAGGTCGGCCGCGTACAGGTGGAGGTAGCGATCTCCGGGGACCTTCACATCGTGGCAGGCACGGAGAAATCCGGGATGCCCGAAGACCAGCTCGGGGGGGAGGATCCCCCGTGAAAGGAGCCGTTGCGGCCCGTAGAGATCGGCCAGGACCCGATCGAGGAGCCGGGCACGCTGGGAGAGGCCGACGTCGATGGCCTGCGCATCCGCGGGCGAGATCAATAGCGGGATCGGGTCGAGCTCCCAGGGGCGGTCCAGCCCCTGGGGGTCGCCGTAGACGTTGTACGTCACCCCGTTCTCGCGGATCAGGTGCTGCGCGTCCTCCCAACGCTGACGGAGCTCGGGCAGCCCGATCGCCCCGACCTGCTCGAGGAACGACTGCCAATGGCTCCTCGGCTGGCCCTCGCCGAAGGCCATCTCGTCGAAGCCCGACGCGGGACCTCGATAACCGAGCCCCCACTCATTCGCGACCGCCATGTCTTGGGTGTCGGGCATGTTCTTCGAGCCATCCCCGTTGGTGTCTGTCCCGAATCCCGGTTTTTTCTTAAAGACCGGGTTTCTGACGCACTCGACGGCGGCGTCCCCTTCCCGGGATGTCGTCGTCTCATCCCCAGAAAACCGGTTTTTAAGAAAAAACCGGGTTTCGGGAGCGGCTGCCCATCATGGCGAAGATTATACCGAAGGCGTGGGATCGAGCCACGAACGTGGGAAAGACGTCCCGCATTCGCCTCAATGCGGCCAACGCAGGTCGAGCGTCAGGGGGGCCTCCGGGTGCCGACCTTCCGTCGGGACGAGGAGCCGGCCCGGGGTGTGGCCGAACGGGATGAATCGCGAGCCTCGACGACTCTCGGCCTCGTAGGCATTGACCGGGACCCGCTCGAAGGACCGACCGCCGGGATGGGAAACGTGGTACGTGAACCCTCCCATGGAGCGGTTCATCCACGTGTCGACCAGGTCGAAGACCAGCGGGGCGTGGACGGGGATCGTCGGGTGCAGGCACGAGGGGGGCTGCCAGGCCCGGTAACGAACGCCCGCGACGAACTCGCCGTTAATGCCGGTCGGGTGCATCGGGACCTGCCGGCCGTTGCAGGTCACGATATGACGGGTATCGGTCATGCCCTGCACCTTGAGCTCGACCCGCTCGACGGACGAGTCGACGTATCGCACCGTCGTCCCCGCGCCGGCCTCTTCGCCCAGGACGTGCCAGGGCTCGATGGCCTGCCGGAGCTCGAGGGCCACGCCGCGATAGGCGACCTGCCCGAACCGAGGGAACCGGAACTCGAGATGCGGGTCGAACCACTCGCGTTCGAGCGGAATCCCCGCGTCGTGCAGCTCGGTGATCACGTCGGAGACGTCCTGCTCCACGAAGTGGGGGAGGACGAACCGGTCGTGGAGCTCGGTCCCCCATCGGGCGAGCGGGCGGTCGTAGGGGGCGTCCCAAAATCGGGCGACGAGCGCCCGGATCAGCAGTTGCTGCACGAGGCTCATCTGGGGGTGAGGGGGCATCTCGAACCCGCGCATCTCGACCAAGCCTCGCCGGCCGCTGCTCGAGTCGGGCGAGTAGAGCTTGTCGATGCAAAACTCGGCGCGGTGGGTGTTGCCCGTGATGTCCGCCAGCAGGTGCCGGAAGACCCGGTCCACCAACCAAGGGGGCACGCCGCCGCGGTCGGGGATCTGCCGGAAGGCGATCTCCATCTCGTAGACGCTGTCGTTCCGGGCCTCGTCGATCCTCGGGGACTGACTCGTCGGCCCGACGAAAAGCCCCGAGAACAGGTAAGAGAGGGATGGATGGTTGTGCCAGTATCCGACCAGGCTCCGAAGCAAGTCGGGCCGACGCAGGATCGGGCTATCCTCGGGCGTCGGGCCGCCCAGGACAATATGATTGCCTCCGCCGGTCCCCGAGTGTCGCCCGTCGATCATGAACTTCTCGGTCCCGAGCCTCGTCTGCCGCGCTTCCTCGTAGAGCGTGGTCGTCTGGTCGACGAGCTGGTCCCAGTCGTGGGCGGGGTGGAGGTTGACCTCGATGACGCCCGGGTCGGGGGTGACGCTGAGCTGGTTGACGCGATGGTCCGAGGGGGGTGTATAACCCTCAAGGATGATCGGCATCCCGAGATCCCCGGCCGTCGCCTCCAGCTCCTCGACGAGTTCCAGGTAGTCCTCGAGCATTCGCAACGGGGGCATGAACACATAGAGCCGCCCTTCGCGCGGCTCGACGCAGATCGCCGTCCGCACGACCCCCGACGTCGTCCCGACGCCCTGGTTGCCCGTGGCAGCTTCAACGCCCTCACCTCGGCCCAGCCCCGGATGTTCGGACGAGCCGGGCCCCGGATGGGCGACCGCAAGGCGCCTTTGCCGGAGCAACTCATCGAGCCTAGGCAGCGGAGCCCGAGGGGCGAAAGGGTCGAGCTCATGGATCGTGTCGACGTCCCCGGGAGCCTCCCAGGGGAGCGTGTCCAGCGGGAGGCGCAGGCCCATCGGCGAGTCGCCGGGCATGAGGAAGAGATGCTCGCGACGGAGCGTCCAACGGCCGCTGACCCACTCCGGCTCCCCAAGCTCGCGCCCCTTGCGCAGGGGCAAGGCATAGCCGACGACGTGGTCCAACCCCTGCTCGAAGACCTTGGCCAAGCGTCGACGCTCCTCGGGGTCGTCGAGGTCCGCGGCCAACGGGTCGACGTTCGAAGGGAGCCGGCGCTCTTTCCAAAGGTAGTACCATGCGTCCTCATAGCCGGGGAGGCACTGGGCGGGGTCGATACCGAGCCGGGCGGCGAGGGAGTTGATGAACGCCTCGGCATGGACGTCGCCGTGGCCGTAGTCCTTCGACTCGTCGGCGAAAAGCGAGGGGTCGTCCCAGAGCGGGACGCCGTCCCCTCGCCAGTAGCACGAGAGCGCCCAACGAGGGAGGGACTCGCCGGGATACCACTTCCCTTGGCCGTAGTGGAGCAACGCCCCCGGCGCGAACCGGTCGCGGAGCCGGTCGAGCAGCTTGCCTGCGAGGACCCGCTTCGTCGCACCAAGAGCTGTCGTGTTCCACTCGGCCCCTTCGAGGTCGTCGATCGAGACGAAGGTCGGCTCGCCCCCCATCGTCAGCCGGACATCGCCCGCCCTCAGCCGCTCGTCCACCCGCCGGCCGAGGCCGAGGATCGACGCCCACTGGTCCTCCGTGTAAGGCCGGGTCACCCTCGGATCCTCGTGGACCCGCGTGACATCCATGTGGAAGCGAAACTCGGGGATGCAGGAGTCCTCGTCCGCCTTCGCCGGGTCGACGTCCCACGAGAATGAGCCCGACACGGGCGATGCGTTCAAAGGGTCCGCCGCGCAGGCGAGCGGGATGTGCCCTTCGCCGGCCAAAAGCCCCGAGGTCGGATCCAGGCCGATCCAGCCGGCTCCGGGGATATACACCTCGGCCCAGGCATGGAGGTCGGTGAAGTCCGTCGACGCCCCCTGCGGCCCGTCGAGCGCCTCGACGTCCGGCTTCAACTGGATCAGGTATCCGGACACGAACCGGGCGGCCAGGCCCAGATGTCGGAGCGCCTGGACAAGCAGCCAGGCGGTGTCGCGGCAGGAGCCGCTCGCGAGCGTCAGCGTTTCCTCGCACGACTGGATCCCCGGCTCCATCCGGATCAAATACCGGATCGCGCCGTTCAGATCCTGGTTGATTGCCACGAGGTAGTCGACCGTCCTGATGTCCGATCGCCGATGCCCCTCGACGAATTCACGGAGCTTCGGACCGGCGGGCTCCGTCTCGAGGTAAGGGGCCAGTTCCTTGGCCAGTGCGGGGTCATACTCGAACGGGCAGGTTTCGGCGCCCTTCTCGAGGAAGAAGTCGAACGGGTTGACGACCGAGAGCTCGGCCACCAGGTCGACCTCGATCTTGAAATGACGGGTCGGCTTGGGGAAAACCAATCGCGCGAGGTAATTGCTATAAGGATCCTGCTGCCAGTTGACGAAGTGCTCGGCGGGCTGCACCCTCAGGGAATAACTCAGGATCGGCGTCCGACAGTGGGGAGCCGGGCGGAGCCGGACGACTTGCGGGGTCAGCGTGACGGGACGATCGTAGAGGTATTCGGTCTGGTGACGCAACGCGACGCGGATGGCCATGGGACGAGAGCTTTCTTGGTCGGGTGAGGATTCGATCGCCGACAGCCAGGTTCGGTGACCTTCTGAGGATCGCGACGGGCCTTGGGAACTCGGGCGACAATCGGCAGTCCGCCCAACGCGATCGGAAAAAAATTGCACCAACCGTAGTCAAAGACGACGAGCGACACCAGGCCGACCGTCGGAAAAAAGTGACGAACCCCGGGCAACTCCTCCACAAGCCCGGGAATCGATCCAGGACTATCACGAACCAGGAGAGGAAACTCACGTGTCGACGCTCGATGTCCTCATCGTCTATGGATCCGTCCGTCGCGACCGCCAGGGGATCAAGGCCGCCCGGTTCCTCGCCGAAACCTGCCGGCAGCGAGGCCACGTCGTCACCCTGGTCGACCCACTCGAGACACCGCTCCCGCTCCTCGACCGGATGTACAAGGAGTACCCGAAGGGGGAAGCTCCCGCAGTCCTCGAAGGCCTGGCCGCGGCGATCAAGAAGGCCGACGCGCTCATCATCGTCAGCGGCGAGTACAACCACAGCATCCCGCCGGCGCTTTCCAACTTGCTCGACCATTTCCTCGAAGAATACTTCTGGCGTCCTTCGGGAATCGTCTGCTATTCCGCCGGCCCGTTCGGCGGCGTCCGCGCCGCGATGCAGCTACGGGCGATGCTCGCCGAGCTCGGCTCCCCCAGCATCCCCTCGCTATTGCCGATCCCAAAGGTCCAGGACGCGTTCGACGACGAGGGCCGCCCGCTCGACAACGCCTACCCCCGACGCGCCTCCCGGTTCCTCGACGAGCTCGAGTGGTACGCCCGCGCCCTGAAGACCGCCCGGGACGCCGGTGTTCCGTATTAAGTCGCTCTCCCGGAACCGTGGCCGGTTGTCTCATGGCGGAATTCGATCGCTTGACGCATCGCCTACCGTGTGTGATCCGCGAGCGATCGGCCGCGAGTTATACTCTCGTGCATATCCCCGCATTACCCATAAGTCACGACATGCAAATTCCTCGTTCCCACGGTCTCCGTGGGGATGCGTCTTCGGACGCGCCGCGTCCTCGCGACCGACATCGAGACGCCACCAGGCAGCGAATCGTACATCCCGCCCGAGGCCGCGGGCTTGAGAATCCATGTCACCCCTGAAACCCCGGATCCGATCGCGAATTCGGCAGGTCTCATCCGATGTGATTCGAACCGGTCGAGGGCGTAACTGCCCCGAACGATAGCATTTCGTGGTCGACGGCTGGGCACGCAGGGGGTGCAAGTCGGCATTCCCACGGGGACCGTGGGAACGAGATATTCCGACATCAAATCGCGAAAAGATTACCCTACCGTCGACCTTTAAATAATATTCACAATTTCACCTAAGAACTACCCAAAATCGACTCAACGTCATCTCGCCGGCACCAGCTTCAACTCGCGGAGATCCATAACCGCCGGCCCCGGCTTGGCCGTCGCGTGGACTTCCAGCGTGTACCGTCCGGGCCGATCGAGGCGGATCGTGCCCAGCTCGCGGGGCTCGAACGCCTGGAACCCGCCGGTCTCGGTCACCTTGAATGGGAGCACCTGTCCGGCCACACGAAACTCGACCGAGCTGCCGCCGCTGCCGTTGCCGCAGCCGATGAGCCCGCGGAGGGTGAACTCGCCGGGGGTCTTGAGGTCGAACTCGAACGAGGCCCAATCCTCCGCGTTAATCCAATAGCCGAGGGTGTTCTTATGGGGCAGGGGCTCGTAACGGAGCATGACCCCGTGGACGTCGGCGGAATTGGCCGGCAGGGTGACGACGCCGTCCGCGCCCTGGGCGTTCGGGGAATACTCGGGGTTGGGCGTGGGCATCCGGGCGGCCACGGCCTTCCGCCACGCGGCCAGCTTTGCGGCGAGTTCCTCGACTTTCTGAGGCTCGGCCACCGCGAGGTTCCGCGACTCGCCCGGATCTTTCTTGAGGTTGAAGAGCTCGCGACGCTGGGTCTCGTAGTCCTCAACGAGCTTCCAGTCGCCGTCCCGGACGGCCCCGCCCGGACGGCCCCCCTGATTGCTGTAGTGGGGATAGTGCCAGTACAACGGGCGATCGGTCGGAGGACTCCCGCCCTGGAGTAAAGGCGCGAGGCTCAGGCCGTCCTGTGCCGGCGGCTCACCGACCCCACCAAACTCGGCGATCGTGGCGAAGAGGTCGGGGCTCGAGCAGGGGGTGGACTCGACGCCGGGCGTGATCCGGCCCGGCCAGCTCGCGATGAGGGGGACGCGAATCCCCCCTTCGTATAACCACCCTTTCCCCTCGCGCAAGGGGGCGTTGATCGTGGCCGGCGTGTTGGGTCCTTCCCTGGTGGCCAGGCCGCCGTTGTCGCTCGTGAAGATGACGATCGTCTTCGAGCTCAAGCCCAGCGCCTCGAGCTTGGCGACGACCCGTCCAACCCCCTCGTCGAGGCTTTGGAGCATCGCGGCGTAGATCGGGTTTTCTTGCCGGCCGTGGGGCGTGCCGTCCCACTTGGAGAACCCCTCGATGGCCTCGGCCTTGGCGACCATCGGAGTGTGGACCGCGTAGTGCGGCAGGTAGAGGAAGAACGGCTCCGTGCGATGGGCCTCGAGGAATCGCTCGGCCTCCAGCGAGAGCCGATCGGTGAGGTACTCCCCTCCGGGAGCGTCCCCGAGGCCGGGTAGAGCAACGCCGTTCCGCACATACGGGGCGAAGTAGCTCGGGGTCGTCCCGACGGCGGAACCGCCGACGCTGACGTCGAAGCCCTGTCGCGTCGGCTCGAACCCGACTCCCCCCAGGTGCCATTTCCCGATCTGCGCCGTGGCGTAACCGGCCGTCTTGAGCCGCTCGGCGATCGTGACTTCCTCGAGCGGCAACTGTTGGAGGAATTCCGGTCGCTTCAACCGCCGCGAAGGTCGGTCGCCGCTGCCGGGGAGCCAATCCGTCAAGTGGAGTCGGGCCGGGTGCTTCCCCGTCATCAACGCCGCGCGGGTCGGCGAGCAGACCGGGCAGGCCGCATAGGCCTGCGTGAACCGCCGGCCCGAGGCCGCCAGGCGGTCGAGGTTGGGCGTGCGGTAGTACCGACTCCCGTAACACCCCAGGTCGGCCCAGCCGAGGTCGTCCGCGACGATCAACACGACGTTGGGACGATCGACCTCCGACGCCTGGACGCCCATGGTGGAGACGAGGATGACGATTGCGGCGGCTAAGCTGTATCGTGCGTTCATAATCATCTTCGAAAGATAGAAAAATCGTTCCAACTGCGGGTTCGTCGGCGAGGATGTCCTGGTTATGGCTTCGGGGTGTCGTTAGTCGACGACAGCCAGACCGGCTGGGTGAACGCGCCGTTTCCGGCAATATCCCAGGCCTCGGCACGCACCCAACGCCGGCCCCGGAGGTCGAGGGATGTCGCGACCGTCTTCCGGCCGAACGCCTCGGTCTCGGCGAGGTCGACCTCATCGTGGTAGGTCCGTTCGCCGTCTCCGGAGATCCAACGGACCGACTTCAGGGGGAAGGTCCAATCCGGTTCGAGCGTCAACTCGACCTTGGAGTCGGCCCCGACCGGTAGGGTTTCGCCGCTCGACTTGCCGCCGGCCCGGAAGTCGCGGAGGAGGACCTCGCCCGTCGTGACGAAGAAACGACCTCCGCGAATCGCGTCGAGGATCGGCTGCCAGTCGTCGTCGAACCGAGGGAGTCGGTCGAGACGGACGTAGTTGACGTTCATATGGCCGTAGAGCTCGTGCGTGTGGTCGATCTTGAAGACGTCGACCTCGCCCAGGACGGACTTGTGCGACCCCCAGTTGGCCATGTCGTCGAGGAGGTCGAGGCTCCGTTCCCCGAGCCTCGACCGGGAGAGATCGGCGGGCATCGCCTTCCAGGCCGCGCCAAGCCAGTGGTCATCCCGATAGAAGGCCTCGTGGCGATAGTCGTCGGGGGCCCAGTTCGACGCCTTGATCCTCGGGTGGGCCGTCCAGGCCAGCCCGTTCTCCTGGCGAAGCAGGCGGACCATGTCCTCCTGGCTCCCGACGTGATGGATCGTCCCCCGCTTGGGATCTCGGGTCGCGAACGGCTCGGACGGAGCTCGTCGCATGGTCCAGTAGACCGGCTTCGGAAACAGGTAGAGCCAGTGTCCGGGATGGCGGTTGGGTCCTTCGGTCCCGAGATAGACATTCGCCTCCTCGCCGGGGAGGAGGAGGAACTCGGCGTCGGAGAGGCGCCGGCACTCGTCGAAAAGCGCGTCGAGCTCGGGGAGCCGGAGCGGGCCGGGGTCCTGGGGATGGCCGTCGCCATGGAAGTCGGCGATGTGGACGGCCTTCACTCCCATTTCCTTGAACATGTCGACGAAGTCCGGCCGCGTCCGCACCGTCCCCCGCGCCTGCTCCTGCATCGCAGCGACGGCGATCGCCATGTGCCAGTGACTCGTCAGCGTGAGATGGCCCGGGAGCTCGGGGAAGCGGTCGTTATGCGTGTAGCGGAGCGTCTCTCGGAGGGCGTCCTCGGCCTTCCCTCGACTCAAGAGGTAGAAGACGCCGAGCCGCTGGAAAGATCCCCGCGGGGCATTGAACCAGGGGACGTAAGCGCCTCCCCCCGTCTCGGCCTGCCGGATCCCGAAGCCGGGACGAGTCTCCATCCCCCGATGGTCTCGCCCCGCCCAGACCGTACCGAGGTTGTCGGTCACGTCGCGCGGGAAGAAATACTGATGAGGCGGTGGAAAGCACGCGACCGACCCTCCTGCCGACTCGGCGACGAGCGTCCGATGCCGGACGTGAATCCCCCGATCACCCGACGACCTCGCGGCATCGAGCCGTTGGAGCCGCCCCTCGGTGTCCTTCCATACCACACGTTGCCAGGTCGGCGTGGCAGCGACCAACCCGGCGTCATACAGGTAAGCACGGCGTTCTTCCTTGGTGCTCACCACGGACTCGACGTGGAGCAGGGGACTCCCCGCGTAGGTCGTGAATTCGAGCGTCCCCGCAAAAGGACCGACGGTCAAGCCGTCGACGACCACCGTCACCCGCCTCCCTCGACTGACGACCTTGACTCCCTTGACCTCGAGCTGGGACCGAAACCTCGACGAGGTACGCCGGGCGGGGGTGTCGAAGAACACGTTGAAGACGCTCATCCCCGGCGGCCGATCCGGCGGCGATTCTCGCGATCCCACGGTCACGAACGTCACCGGGTCGACACCGGCGAGCAAGACCGACTCGCCTTTACGCGGCTCATCCGCACGCGAGCCCAAGGCCAGACGTTCGACGAGCGGCGACTTCGGACGTAAATCGAGCACCAGACGCCCAACGTCTCCGCCGCCTACCGGCCAGGTCACGTTAAGGTGTCCGTCGACCGACTCGACGCCCGCCCCGCACTCGGGCTTGTAACCCGAGAGGTCGACCGGGACCAGGCCCTGCGCCGAGGACGATCTCGCTCCCACCCACGTGGCGACGAAGAGAAGGCCGACGAGGCCCCAACGTCGAGCCTTGCGACGAACACCGTTCATCGATCGATTCCTCAATTCGTGAACCAATCACGCCTCTCGCGGGCCAGCCGGAGCCCGACAGTATGCGACGCCCCGAGACCTCGGGCAAGCGACCACTCCTCCCCTCGTCGAGGGGTCGGGTGCCTCGGCCGCTTCGCCGGCCGAGGGGCCTCTCTTTCGCCCTCGAATGTCGCGAGAGAACGTGACACACGATCGATCACCGGTGGGAGCAGGCACTTCGGTATCATCCGGGAAGTCGAAGCCTGTCAGGATTTATCCTTCATGATCCCGAGGCGTTCGAGCTGCGCCGCCAGGGTCTGATAATTCCGGTAGCCCAGCAACTCCGCAGCACGGCGCTGGACCCCCGCGGCTTCCGTCAATGCACGTTGCAAGTAGTGGCGTTGGATCTCGGCGAGGTGCCGGTCGAGGGAGAAGTCTCCCCCCAAGGGTCGCTCCATGGGATCCAGGGGGGAGCGGCCGGGGACCTCGGCCACGGCGTCATCGACATCCCTCCGATCGATGACGTCTCTGTCGGTCATGACCGCGGCCTGGACGAGCGTATTGTAGAGCTGCCTGACGTTCCCCGGCCACGAGTGCCGCTTCACGAAGGCGAGGGCCGAAGCGGACAGGCGTTTGGGCACAAAACCCGGCTCTTGCCGGGCGAAGTCTCGGTTGATCCGGCCGAGTAATCGCTCGGCGATCAATGCAACGTCGGCGCGACGCTCGCGGAGCGGTGGCAGTTTGATGGTCACGACCGCCAATCGGTAATACAGATCCTCGCGGAACTGGTGCTGGGTGACGCTTCCGAGCAGGTCGCGGTTAGTGGCCGCCACGATCCGGACGTCGCTCGTCAGCGGCCGGGAATCGCCGACCCGAGAGAACACCCGACGACAGGGGCTGCCGTCGGGCGGTTGTAGCACGCGCAGGAGCTTGGCCTGCATCGCCGGGTCGCATTCGGCGATCTCGTCGAGGAACAACGTGCCGCCATCCGCCGCGACGAAGGCGCCGTCCCGGTCCCGGTCTGCGCCGGTGAAGGCGCCCTTCTTGTGGCCGAACAGTTCGCTCTCCAGCAATTCTCGGGAGATCGCGGCGCAGTTGATCGCGACGAACACGCCGTCACGGCGCGGGCTCGCATCGTGGATCGCTCGCGCAAACAACTCTTTCCCGGTCCCGCTCTCGCCCAGGATCAATACCGAGACGTCTCGCCTGGCGGCCCGACGCGCCCGGCCGACGGCCAGCCGGATCCCGGGACTCTCGCCCGCCACCTGCTGGAACCCCTGGACGTCCTGAGGCCTCTGGGACGCCAGGAACTCGAACTGAGCATCCGCGTCCCGCAAGACCTGGGGAACATAGTCCACCACGAGGTCGAAGGGGACCGTCGTCACCCAGGCTCGCCCGTCGTGGGTCTGGTAGAACGTCACCGGCTGGTACTTACTCTTGCCAAGCAGCAGCCAGACCGCCGTCATGGTCGGAGTGCCGGGGCTGAGATGGACGCATAACTCCACGTCGACGTCCCTGGGAATACGGACGATCGAGGCCAGTTGCGTGTCGACAAGTGGGAAGACTTCGGCGTAATCGGTCGGATTCGTCACCTCGACGGCATGGAGCGTCACCTTGCCGCCAACCCACTGGACGTAGAGTCGATTGCGTACGCCGCCATGGCTGGTCAGCAGATGGACTTCATCGAACTGTTCGGAATCGAGCAAGGTCTTGAGCGGTCCCGCCTGCCCGAAGAGAGGCGTGGGCGGATTCAGCCCTCGCAAGACGTCGGCCTGCCGGTCGGACGGTAGGGTGGCTGCCAGGGCACGGAAGTCGGCATATCCGATCCAGGAAACGAGAACGCGACGAATCGCCATGGGGGACCACCAATTTTTTGGATGCGGCAACAAAATCATTTGTACTCGAGGGGCGAGTCCAATGCCCCCCCCTCGACTTACAAGAAAGATTTTGAGGGCGGCCCGACACCGACCCCTCGAACCTCAAAGGGAAGCCAGGTCTTACCTTGGAAGTTCCGGAGCTTTCTCGGTTCGCCATGAATTGACCTATGTTACTTTCGTTGACGTGGATTTGGCACTCCCGTTGCAATCAAGGGCTCGCACCTTCTCCACTCCCTTGTTCGACGGGTTACGGGCCGTCGAGCCGCAGGCGAAGGTTACCTCTCGAAATCGGTAAACCGGTAGGAGTTCCGATGCCGCTGGCGATGCCAGTACCGCGGGCCCATCCCCCGCAATCGAGGGGTGTGGCGAGTGCGGAAGAACCCGCGTCTCGCCACACCCGCCTCCGGTTCATTGACCACACTTCCATATTTTTTCTCGATTCGATCGGAGGCCCTGCCTTTGCATGCCCCCGACACCGGCGACTCTTCGCGTCGCCAGACCCATCAGTCCGTACCAGTCCCCGGCATGGCCCAGGCCCGGAATAACGCGGGCGGTTTCGCGTTCGCCGTCGACATCTGGACCCGGCTCGATCGGTTCCTGATCCTCGGCACCGAGGGGGGGAGCTATTACGCGAGCGATCAGCAGTTGTTCAATCAGAACGCGGAAGTCGTCCGTCTCTGCCTCGAATCCGATGGGCCTCGCACCGTGGCCCGGATTATCGCAATCAGCGAAGACGGGCGAGCGTTGAAGAACGACCCGGCGGTCTACGCACTCGCCATCGCCGCCGGCGCAGAGAACCGTGTCACGAGAGAACTGGCACTGGGAGCACTCCCTCGAGTCTGCCGGACCGGAACCCATCTGTTCCAGTTCGCCGAGGGGATCGAAACCTCCCGAGGCTGGGGCCGGGCACTGCGTCGAGCGGTGGGCGAGTGGTATACCACCAAGTCGCCGAGCGATCTGGCCTATCAGCTCTGCAAGTATCAACGGCGCGGAGGTTGGTCGCATCAGGACTTGCTCAGAATGTGCCACGTCAAGGCGATGGGGCCGTCGAACTCGGCGCTGCGCTGGGCGGTGGGGAAAGGGATCGAGGCAAATTCCATGGACGCCTCGTCCCCCCTTGCGTCGATCGCGGGTACCGAGGCAGCCAAACGAGCATCCAGGTCCGAGGAGGTGATCCACCTGATCCGCGCCTATGGCCTGCCCCGAGAGTGCGTGCCAACCCGCTGGCTCGCGGAGGCCGGCGTCTGGGAGGCTCTCCTGGTAAGGATGCCGATGACGGCCCTCGTCCGGAATCTGGCGACGTTGACGCGTGTCGGCTTGCTGACACCGGGCTCGGCCGCGGTGGGTCGGGTCGTGTCGGCACTGAGCGATATCGAGACGATCAAGCGATCCCGTCTTCACCCGATCACGATCCTCGCGGCCCTGAGGACCTACGCCTCCGGGCGGGGGGCGCGCGGGAGCGGTATCTGGTCCCCCGTCTCCCAGGTCGTCGACGCACTCGATGGCGCCTTCTACGCGGCCTTCCGAAACACCGAGCCGACCAACAAACGCTGGCTCCTGGCCCTGGACGTCTCGGGAAGCATGGCGATGACTTCGATCGCGGGAATCCCCGGCCTGACGCCTCGCGACGCCGCGACCGCGATGGCTCTCGTGACCGCCGCCACCGAGCCGAATCATCATATCATCGGCTTCACGGGACGAGGGTTTTCGGTCACTCACACCAGCCGATCGCCCTCCCCTTACTGGGCCTACATGGAGAACTATCCGACAGGGGTCGAACCGCTTTCGATCGGCCCCGATCGGCGCCTGGATGACGCGATCCAGGTCGTCGATCAATTGCCCATGGGCCCGACCGACTGTTCGCTGCCGATGCTGTATGCCCTGGAACGACAGCTCGCCGTGGATGTCTTCGTCGTCTACACGGATAACGAGACCTGGTACGGAGCCATCCACCCGATCGAGGCGTTGAAACGGTATCGAGACCGCACCGGGATCGCGGCGAAACTCATCGTGGTGGGCATGGTGTCGTCCGGGTTCAGCATCGCCGACCCGAACGACCCCGGCATGATGGACGTGGTGGGGTTCGACACGGCGGTTCCGCAATTAATCAGCCTCTTCACGGTCGCCGATTGACCCATTCGACAGGCCGCATCGTGCTTGCGTCGGATGCAACCCGGGCATCGGCCCCCGGCTCCTCTCCTCCTGGAAAATCCGGGAAACTCGGGGTGCATTCGCGCACGAACCGAGCTCGGTCCCCCTCCCGCCCGCCACCTCGGCGACCCTTGACGAATCACTTCGTCCCCCTATAGTTAGCCGACTAACCAATCCGATCGGCCGATCGCCCGAGAGGCCGATCGAAAGGACAGGAAGCCTCGCAGCGCACAGGGACAGGACGGCCTCGATGCGAATGATGGAGGAGAGCGTCGTATACGCCCTGGCGTCGACGTGCGGTGCCTTGCGGCATCGGGTCGAGCGCGGCCTGCGCGAGTTGGGGCTGCACGTCGGCCAGGACAAGCTGCTCTTGCGACTCTGGCATGAGGAAGGCCTGTCCCAGGCTCGGCTGGGCGAAGGGCTCGGCTGCGAGCCTCCGACCGTGACGAACATGATCCATCGGATGGAGGCCGCCGGGCTGGTCGAGCGTCGCGGGGACCCGCAGGACGCTCGAGTGGTTCGGGTCTACCTGACGGATCGAGGTCGGGCAATCGAAGGTCCCGTTCGGGCGCTCTGGGCCGAGGTCGAGGGCCGTCTGACCGGCGGGATGGAGGACGCGGAACGCCAAACGCTGCGCGACCTCCTCCTCCGGGCCCGAGAGAATCTGAAGTGACGCGAGGGGCAGGAAACGGACGAACGCCGACCGGGCGGGACCGGGCGGAGGAACGGTCCAGAGACAAGGAAAGGTCACGAGACATGAGCCAGGTCATCGAAGACGTGTCGATACCGCCGGAAGAGGCGGCCCGGGTGAAACGTCTCGAGCGGGGCGTCGTGCTGACGCTCGCGGCCGTCCAGTTCACCAGCATCGTCGACTTCATGGTCGTGATGCCGCTGGGCGATAACCTGATGCGATCGCTCCAGATCACCCCCGACAAGTTCGGGATGATCGTCTCGTCGTACACGTTTAGCGCGGGGATCGCCGGGCTGCTCGCGTCGGCACTCGTCGACCGGTTCGACCGCAAGCGGGCCTTCCTGGTGCTTTACACGGGCTTCCTGATCGGCACGTTGCTTTGTGGGCTCGCCAGCAGCTACGGGACCCTCCTCGCCGCCCGAGTCGTCACCGGGGCGTTCGGCGGAGTGCTCGGCGGGATGGCCCTCGCGATCATCGCCGACGTCTTCCCACCGCATCGCCACGGCTCGGCGACCGCCGCACTGATGTCCGCCTTCGCCGTCGCCTCGGTCGTCGGTGTCCCGTTCGGCCTCTCGGTCGGGATCGAGTACGGCTGGCCCGCCCCGTTCCTCCTGCTCTCCGTGCTCGGTACGGTCGTCCTCGCGGCCGCGGCCTGGGTCTTGCCTCCGCTCCGCGGCCACCTCAACCCGTCCAAGCCCGCCGCCCACCCGCTCGAGGCGCTCTGGTCCACCTTCGCGCATCCCAACCACATCCGCGCCTTCACGCTGATCGTCACGCTGATGTTCGGGAGCTTCGCGGTCGTCCCCTACATCGGCCCCTACCTGATCGCGAACGTCAACGTGCCCGAGAAGCGGCTCTTCCTGGTCTACGTGCTGGGAGGTGCCTTGACGCTGGTGGTCGCCCCGATGATCGGCAAGCTCGCCGATCGATATGGGAAGCTCCCCGTCTATCGTTGCGTCGCGCCCGTCACGGCGTTCCTGATGATCCTCGTCACGAACCTGCCGAAGGTCCACCTGGCCGTGGCCGTCCTCGTCGTCGCCGTCCTCATGGTCAGCAACGCCGGGCGCATGGTCGCGGCGATGGCGATGGTCATGGCGAGCGTCGAGCCGAAGAAGCGTGGCAGCTTCATGAGCGCGAACTCGTCCGTGCAGCACCTCGCCAGCGGGCTCGGGGCGTTCGTCGGCGGCCAGATCATCGTCAAGAACGCGGATGGAAGCCTCGCGAACTTCGCCTGGGTGGGCCTCCTGGGAGTGACGGCGACTCTCCTGAGTCTCTTGCTCGCCGGCCGACTTCGCGCGGTGGGTGCCGATACTCCGATCCCCGTCGGCCTCGCGGTGGGTGCCGCCGCCGAGGCACTCGGCGAACCCGGAGACCCGCTCCCCGCGGCCGAGACCGTCTGAGCAGAAAGGGCCTCGCTCCGTCCGGAATTGTCGAGTCGACGTCCCCCCAATCCCCTCCCGCCCGCCTCCGGCAAACGCCACGTCTCTGTTCCCGTTCCCCTGCCTCGAAGCGGGCTTCGACGCTTCGAGGCCTGATCGCCGAGGGAATCGAGACCTATCCCCTCGACCGTTGGGAAGGGCTCCTCGCCTCTGTTATGATCGGCCGACCGGGCGGTATTGAGACACGCCTCGCCCCTTCATATCGAGGTCCGAGAATGCACGCTTCGAGTGTACAGCAAACAGGTCTCTGCCTCCTCGCCGCACTCGCCCTCCTCGTGATGCCGGGATCCTTGCCGGCCGCCGAAAGTCAGGCGCCGGCGAAGGTCTTCGTGGGTTACCTCTTCGGCCAGCCCCGGAACATCGACTTCGGGCTCTATACCCACCTGTGCCACGCCTTCCTCACAGCCGACGGCGAGGGGAACGTCCAGAAGCGACGAGGCGTTCCCAACAAGGAGCTCACCGCCCAGGCCCACAAGGCCGGCGTCAAGATGCTCATCTCCCTGGGTGGCTGGGGATGGGACAAGCAGTTCGCGTCCATCGTCTCCAAGCCCGAATCCGAGGACCGCTACTTCGCCTCGGTGATGGCGATCGTGGACGAGGGGGACTACGACGGCATCGACCTGGACTGGGAGTACCCCGACACGAAGGACGAGATCGTCGGCTTCGAGCGACTCACGCGCCGATTCCGCAAGGATCTCGACGCCCTGGGCACCAAGAAGGGGCGGCCGATGCTCATCACGATGGCCGCCTCGTCGAACCCGGGCACGCTCCGCTGGCTGAAGAAGGACTTCGTGCTCGAGACCATGGATTGGATCAACGTCATGACCTACGACTTCACCGGCGACTGGACGAACTACGCGGGACACCACTCGCCGCTGTTCGCCTCGTCGAAGGGGCCGAAGGGGAATCCACGGTCCACCGAGTCGAGCATGAAATTCGCGATCGAAGAGCTCGGCATCCCCGCCGACCGGCTCGCCGTGGGGATTCCCCTCTACGGACGAGGGTTCGCCGTGAAGGAGCCGTATGCCTCGACCAAGGATGCCCCGAAGACGCGGATCCCCCAGGGCGACTACCGCAACGTCCACAAACTCCTGGGCGAAGGCTGGACCCGGACCTGGGACGAGGAGACCAAGAACCCCTGGATCACCTCGCCCGACCACTCGATCGTCATCGGCTACGACGACGCCGAGTCCGTCGCCCTCAAGACCGATTGGGCGTTGAAGCAAGGCTTCCGCGGCGTCTTCTTCTGGCAGATCAACTCCGACCTCCTGCCCGACGGCACCCGCCCCCTCCAGGCCGCCTCGCACAAGGCCTGGGAAGAGGGCACGCGGAAGGGGAAGTAGGAGTATCACCTCGGATCTCCACCCGCCCCGGGAGGAGTAGACAGTAGGCAGCAGGCAGTAGGCAGTAGGCAGTGAGGTAGGAAGATCACCACGGATCTCCATCCGTCGACGGGCCACTTCCGACTTTTGTCATTGCAACCATGACCGCAACCCATTACAGTTGTCATTCGACGGTTGGATGGAGGAACCTCGACTCCGGACGTGAGTAAGCCGATGAGCGTGACGACCCTGATGTGTTCCTGCGGGAAGCGGCTGAAAACGACCGGGATGACACCGGGGAAGAGCGGACTCTGCCCAAATTGCGGGACCCGGCTCCGAATACCCGAGGCTCAAAGGCCCGCGTCCCCCCTCGTCGAGGACGAATGGAACTGGGAGGGGAACTACGAACTCGGCGAGGACGAGATCCGACCCCCGACTCGCCAGGGCAATCGACAACTCTTCAAGGAACCGCTTGATCCCTGGGCCGACAGTCGAGATTGGGCCGGGGCGGCCATTCCCGACGAACCGATCGTCGAATTTGAAGGGGATACGAAGACCCCGGATTACGGCCTCGGACCGGAACATGTCATCCCCGTCAGGAAGCCGCCGGAACGAGAGCAGGGCAGTGAGGCCCCCCTTCCCTTACCTTCGACCACACCAACCGGCGACCACTCGGAGTCCAGCGGTCGAAAGACCGGCCGAACCAACCAGGAACCTCAGGGGGGCCCCGGAATCCTCTACCCACTTCGGGCGGCGGAGGGTCTCGGGATGGTAGCCGCGATCGGGGTGGCGTGCTGGGTCATGGGTACCCTGGTCCCGGAATACTGTCGGTCGCTCATGGCGGACGCCGAAGCGTTGGGCACCCCAACGATGGGGCATCTCGTCGTCCTGATCACCGCCATACCGACCCTGGTATTATCCCCGTTCGTGCTCATCTACTGGCTTCAATATCTCTCGAGAGTCTTGGTCGCCTGCAGCGAAGGGGACTCCCAGCCCCCGAGACCCCCCGACCGCAATTTCGACGGCCTCCTCACCGGCCTGAGCCTTTGGGTGATCTGGATCGTGCTTGGACTGGGCGTCGGCCTGTTACCCCTCGCCGGCTACCTTGGTACGACCCCGAACCACTCGGCCGGGAATCCGTGGATCCTCGTGGGACTCGCCGCCGTCGCGTTGCCCTACACCCTCATGGCCCTGCTGTTGACGTTCCTCCATAGCAGCCCATTCGCGGCAAAGCCCTGGGCGGTGATCGGGACGATCGCCCGGATGGCCCCTTCGTTCGTCATCCTTTGCCTGAGCGTCGCCTCCATCTTTGCAACGGGTACCGGGGCTTTCGCCCTCGTGTACGCCCTCCGCCCCAGCTATTTCGCGATCTACGTCCTCGCCAGCCTCGCATGCTGGTCACTCGCCGTTTGGATCTCGATCGCCGCGGCCCACAGGCTCGGAGCTTACTTCTATCGCAACCGACGCCGCCTGAAATGGTAGCCGGGACGAGCGAGCCTCACCCCACGACGAAATCGCTCTCGTTCAAAAGAAAGTGCGCGTAAGGACGATCCACAGATGACGCGGATCGAATCACCTTGTCCGTGTTTCCCCCGAGACCGGGGCGTCACGCGTCGAGTCGACCGATGGCCTCGGCCGTGAAGGCGGCGAGGCGGTCGGCGCATTCCTGGGCGTGTTCGTGGAGGGCCCAGAAATCCTTGAGGCTGGAGGGGCGATTCCATATCGCGCGCAAGGCGGCACCGACCCGGTAACTCCCGGAGTGGGTGATCAGGGCCGCGACCTCGGGGGGGAGATCCTTCTGGGCGTCGTCGCTGACGACCCGAATGGAGAGGAATCGGATCGAGCGTGCGCTGCACAGGGAGACGACGCCGGATGTTTCCATGTCGACGACGTCGGCCGTGAAGCGTTCCCGGAGCTCGGCCTTCTCGGCGGCCGTCCGGACGATGGCGTCGACGGTGAGGAGTCGCCCCGAGCGGATGCGACGTGCCCCGCCTTGGTCGGGGACGGCGACGTCGATCGCGAACCGAGAGCCCTCGAGGTCGAGGACTTCGTTCGGCAGGACGATGTCGCCACGCTTCAGGGTGGGGTCGAGGGCGCCGGCGAAGCCGGCGGAGAGGATCCAACGGGGCCGATGGCCGTCGATCAGGATCTGGGCCCCGAGCCTCGCGGCCTCGCGACCCATGCCCGCGACGATCACGGCGACGACCTTGCCCTCGAGCTCGCCTTCGATGACGGTATGGCGAGGTCCCGCGTACTTCCGGACCTTCGAGAGCCGGTCGAGGAAGAAGCCAATCTCGACCGACATCGCCGCGATGAGGCCGACATCCACAGGTACGGGGGCAGGGGCCGACGGCATCGACCCCGGACCGGCCCAGTCTTCCGCCGTGGTTTCACCGAAGCTCATGAGTCCCCGCTCAGGTGAACTGCCACTTGATCATCTTCAGCGTGTCGCCCAACTTGCCGTTGACCCCGAGGGCCGCGGACGCCTCATAGCCCGAGTGGACCATGCAGTTCTCGCAGCGGGGATCCTTCCCGTAACCGTACTTCTCCCACGGGGTCTTGTTCAAGAGGTCGTCGAACGACTTGTGGTGGATGTCCGTGATCAGGTAGCACGGGCCCTTCCACCCCTTGACGTTCCGGGTCGGGTTGCCCCAGGCGGTGCAGGAGATCTCGCGCTTCCCCTGGAGGAACTCGAGGTAGATGGGTGAGGTATTGAACTTATATTTACGGAACATCGCGTCGGCCGCCCGGAACTTGGTCCGGATGTCCTCGCGAGTCATGAAGATCTCTTTGGAATCGACCGCGGCGTAGCTGTAGCCGGGGGAGATCATGAACCCGTCGACGCCGAGGGTCGTCAGGTAGCCGAACAGCCCGTCGAGTTCGGCCATGTCGGTTTCCTTGTACACCGTGGTGTTGGTGCAGACGAGGAAACCGGCCTCCTTGGCGACCTTGATCCCGTCGATCGCCGAGTCGAAGACGCCCTGGCGCTCGACGGCGATGTCGTGCGTCTCCTTCATCCCGTCGAGGTGGACGTTGAAGAAGAACTGCTTCGACGGCTTGAACTCGTTGATCTTCTTGCGGGTGAACATCCCGTTGGTGCAGAGGATGACACTCTTCTTCCGCTCGAGGATCTTGGCGGTGAGCTCGCCGATGCCGGGGTAGATCATCGGCTCGCCGCCGCAAATCGAGACCACCGGGGCGCCACACTCATCGACGGCGTCGAGGCATTCCTGGACAGACAGTTTCTGCTTGATCGTCGATTCGTATTCCCGGATCCGCCCGCAGCCGGTGCAGGTCAAGTTGCAGGCGTGCAGGGGCTCGAGCATCAGGACCATCGGGAAACGCTTGGTCGCGGTCAGCTTCTTCTTGGCGACGTAACCCGCGATACGCGAGGTCATCTGGATCGGGAATCGCATTGACGCTCGTCCTCCTGGAAGGAACCCTCGGGACCGTCCGTGGCCCTGGGTGTTGAGGATTCGATGATTTACCACAAAGCGGCCAAGACACCTAGCAGAGAAACGGTCAAAACCGACTCCCATGCCCGGTCATTCGATGCCGAACAGTCAGCCTCCCTACCGAACCCCGGTTTTTTTCTTAAAAACCGGGGTTCTTTGGGGGTCGACGTCGACATCCCGAGCGGAGCTGGCGACGTTGATGGGCGTCAGAACCCCGGATTTTAAGAAAAAAACCGGGGTTCGAGACTGCCGGTCAAACCTCGAACGATCGCGGCTGGGCCGGGATCCGGGACGCGAGCGCGCCGGGAACTTCCGAAGCACGATGAGCCGCCAAGGCCTCCTGATACCGGGAAACGGCCATGAGCGGGAAATAGATCCGGTACAGGTGGTACTTGAGGTAGAAGACCCGCGGGAAACCCGTGCCCGTGAAGGCGTCCTCGTCCCAGGATCCGTCCTCGCGCCTCGTCTCGAGCAGGTATTCGATGCCGAGCTTGGCTGCTTCGCCCTCGGCGCGACCGGCGGCGACGAGAGCCAGGACGGCCCACGCGGTCTGCGAGGCGGTCGGCTCGCCCTGGCCCATCCAGGTCGGGTCGTCGTAGCTCCGGCACGACTCTCCCCAGCCCCCGCAAGGCTGCTGGACCGACTCGATCCAGTCGGCCGCCGCCCGGATCGCGGGATGTTCCGCCGAGACGCCGAGGGCCTTGAGCCCCTGGAGGACCTGCCATGTCCCGTAGATGTAATTCACTCCCCAACGCCCGTACCAGCAGCCCTGGGGCTCCTGGGTCCGCCAGAGGTACGCGAGCCCTCGGGCGACCGACGGATGGTCTTGCCCGTAGCCGAGCGTGCCGAGGAGTTCGAGAATCCTCGCGGTGATGTCGGCGCAGCTCGGGTCGAGCATCGCGTTGTGGTCGGCGAAGGGGACTTTCGTCAGAATTTCATTATCGATGTCGACGTCGAAGGCCGCCCATCCCCCGTCGCGGTTCTGCATCGCGAGGAGCCAGTCGACACCTCGACGAGTCGCGTCCTTCACCTCGACCGAGTCGGCCATCGCGGTCCGCTGGAGGGCGAGCAGGACCATCGCCGTATCGTCGATGTCGGGGTAGCGCTCGTTGTGGAACTGGAAGTGCCAGCCGCTCGGCTCGACGCCGGGTCGGCGGATCTGCCAGTCGCCCGGCACGCGGATCTCCTTCTCGAGCAGCCAACGCGAGGCGCCGAGAAGCGCCGGGTGATGCGGCGGGAGCTTGGCGTCGGCCAGCGCAATCGTCGCGATTGCCGTGTCCCAGACCGGCGAGACGCAAGGCTGGACCCGGACCGTCCCCTCTTCCTCGATCAAGAGGTTTTCGAGGTGTTCCAGGGCCCAGCGCATCGGCGCCGAGTCTTTCTCATAACCCAGGCAATGCAGTGCGACGACCGAATAGATCATCGGCGGGAAGATCGCCCCGAGGCCGTCGGTGTTCTCGAAGTGGTCGAGCATCCAGCGATGCGCGGCACGGACCGCCGGTCTTCGCCACGATGTGGGCAAATTGCGATGACCCCACTTGAGCAGCCGATCCACGCCCAGGAAGAAATTCGTCCAGCTCAAGAATTCGCGCGTGCCGCCCGCCTGCCTGGGCTGGTCCTCACGGAACAGCTCGGCGATCCCCTGATCGGCCCGGAGTTGCCTGACCGGTCGATGGACCGACATGATCGACAGCGGGATCAGGATCGGCCGTGTCCAGGCCGACATCGCGCTCAGGCTGAAGCCAAGCCGTGAAGGGATCAACACGAGCTCGGGCGGGACACTCGGACATTCCTCATATCCGATCTGACCGAGGAGCGCGAGGTAGAACCTCGAGAAGCTGTTGCATCCCTGCGCACCGCCTGCGTCGAGGATCACCCGCCGGGCCTTGCCCATGGCGGGGTCGTCGAACGGCACCCCCACGATCTTCAGCGCGAAGTACGCCTTGACCGACGCACTCAGGTCGGGCGGCCCGCCGGGATAGATCGCCCATCCCCCTTCGGGGAGCTGGTGGTCGAGCAGGTAGCGGCACGCCTTGACGCAGACCTCTTCGCCGGATCGGCCGATGAAGGCCATCAAGAGGACATATTCCGACTCGAGGATGGTGTCCCCTTCGAGCTCCCCAACCCAGAAGCCCTCGGGATTCTGGCGATCGACAAGCCAACGAGAAGTCGCCCCGAGTGTCTCCTCGAAGCCGTCGTCGGGGAAGGTTCCCGACGAGATGGCCGATCGCCTCGAGATTCGATTCGATGCTCGAGCCGAGCCACCATCCGCGTTGGCATTCATGCGATCCAGGACCCCTCTCCTCGAACGGAGGTAAGTGGTATGAGCCCAGTCATTACCGCGATCTTCGACAAAGTCCCAAGAGCGCGGGCCATCCTAAGCCCGGCCCCGATTTTCGATCAAGGGCAATCACATGGCCCGTCAACCAAGTTTTTGTCATTTTTTCAAGAGGGCACCGGAACATTCTTCGTAGATATTCCAGAACACGATTTCCCCGCAATCAACGCGATCAGCAACAACAACCCAGCCACCGACGTATCGCCACAAACGTGTCGGAACGGCGCGCGAAGAAAAACCCGCCTCGGCCAAGGCCGGGCGGGTTCGTCGGATTCGTTCATGGGACTCGAGGTTCCGACTCATCATGACGGGGCGGGTGCCGAAACTCGAATCGAGAGGCTCAGGCGAATCTCAATCGCTTCTGTCACTCGAGCACAAGCTCAGGCTCCAGGGTGAACCCGCGAAGGATGGGCATCGAGCGGAGTATCGCGTCGAGCCGAGGCCGGTCTTCCTGGCGGAGCACGGTCCCATGCAGCTCAAGAGTCTCGCCCCGGAGTTCGACCCGGTCGATGTGGGCGAGGTCGCCGACCTGCCGACGAATCTGCGCGACGAGGTACGGCTCGACGTCCTCGGGACGTCCCTTCTGGATCAACGGATTCTTCCGCTCGCCATCGGGGACGACGAATTCGAGGCGGTCGTCGACATCGCGGACCCCCGGCGTCTGCTGCGCCGCGCGGTAGGCGAGCATCGCCTCGTAGACGGTCGGGACCTTCCCGGTGAGGTGGGCGACGCCGTCGCGGGTCGAGAGCCGGATGGGCAGTCCGGCGAGTGCGGGGCGTCGGGCGAAGGCCTGTCCGAGGCGAGTCCCCAGTTCGGTCCCATCGACCGTGACGTGGGGCCGCGCCGGCACTTCGGTCTCGCCAGGCGTGGACACATTCCCCTCCCCCGGCGCGGGTGGGGGTTGGGGTTCCACGTTCGGTTCCGGCCCAGGTTGCGGCGGCGGTGGAGTTGCCTCCGTCGTGGCGCCATCGGTCTCGATCAGGTTGATGACCTGGGTAATCCCCGGCGTCTGAGCCATCTTCTGTCCCACGGCCACGCGGGCCTCGAGCGTAGGAACCTTCCCTCGCAAGACGGCAACGCCTTGCGGGTCGATGGTCATCTCGACGGCGCCATCTTTCCCTTCGGTGCCGAGCGGGGATGACACGGGGGGGTCCGCATTCGGGTCGACCGCCGGCGGCAAGCCCTGCCCGAGCATCCCGGGGACCCCGGCCTGGGCCGGCATCCGGATCGGCTCGCGGGAGGCCACCGCGCGCCACCAGGGAGGATAGGTGATGAGCGGGGGTTCGAACCCGTAGAACGGGTCGTCAAGCCTCCCGAACAGGGGGGGCGGATAGACGTACGAGGGCGAACCGCCGAGCGAGCCGACCATCGGCGGCATCGCCGCCGACGACGCGGAGACGCCCGCGGCGACGAGGCGATTGAGCTCGTTCGTGTCGATCACGAGGTCATCGCGGATCGGGTAACCGGTCGCCATCGCGACCTGCACCGCCGAGTCGTGGATGAGACGCGTGCCGACCTTGCCCGAGAGGACAACCTGTCGGTTGCGGTAGGTCGTCGTGATCCGATAGGGAGCCGTGATCGGATTGGCGAGGAGCGCCTGGAGGACGACCGTCTCCGGTCGCGAGGTCCCGACCACCCCTCGGGGCGAGGTCGGTGGGACATTCTGAGCCCGGGCGTCTTCGCCTGGGGCGAGGAAGGTAGCCAAGCCGAGCGGGACGAGCCGCCAAATCGCCTGATGCCGCGACATGTTGAGACGACCTCCAGGGCAGGGCGGCACCTTGAAGGGGCGAGCCTCCCCCGCCACTACGAAGTCTACGGATCCTCCGCCCCCTCGGCAAGCAGACTCGCGAGAATCCTCGAGGACCGCCGTCTCTCAAGATTTCTTAACAATCGATTTGAACACGCGAGCAACTCCAAAGACAAGCGCCCGGTCGTCCGCATCGCCCGTAACACGGTGTGGAAAAACGAGACTCCTCGCTGACCTCCACCGAGCCCTATCCGGAGGAAGGCGTCACCACATAGGCACGAAGGACACAAAGAGCCATCGAATCAGGTCCAAATAAGGACTGATTCACTTCGGCTCCTCTTCTTTGTGTCCTTCGTGCCTATGTGGTGATATCCTCGCCCGGTATGAGTACGGTGGAGACCGGCGAGGAGTGTCGGAACTCACCGGGTCTCGGGCCGGGACGCTCAGCGGATCTCGAGCGGTTGGAGGTTCATCTTGCCCATGACGCGGAGGACGGGCATGAAGGCCTCATAAGGCGCGACTCCGTCGAGGCTGGTCTCGGAGAGCTTGATGTGGACCGCGTCGACCTCGGACTGATCGAAGGCCGAGTCGAGGGCCACCCAACGCCGATTCACATAAACCTCATTCCACATGTGGAATCCGAAACCGTCGAGGTTGTGGGCATAGACCAGGCCGACCGCGACCCGAGACGGGATCCCCTGGGCGCGGCACATCGCGGCGGCGAGGACGCTATGCTCGGTGCAGTCGCCGGAGAGGGTCTCGGCCACCTCGCTGGCGGGGGCGAAGGCGGTTTCGAAGTTCTTGTTGATGAGCTTCTCGGCGACCCAGTGCTCGATCTTGACCGCCTTGTCCCAGGGGCTGGTCGCCCCGGCCACCGCCTCCTGGGCAAGCCTGACGACGTTCGGGTCGCGGCTGGTCACCAGGGCGTTCGGGCGGAGGTACTGGTCGTCCACGGTCTCGGATCCGGCCGGGCCTTCGTTCGGGCCGGCGGTCTTCACTTCGAGGATCGCGGTGTTCGTCCCGGAGGTTGAGCGAATCGTCTGGCGACGGTCGCGCGGGATGACCTTGGACGGGTCGTCATCCTTCAAAGTCACACGGTAGACGATGTCGTGACGGGCCTCGGGCTTGTCGATCTTGTTCCCGATCTTGATGATCGACGCAGCGATCAGGTTGAACTCGGGGACCTTGTTGCTCCCGGCCTTGGCCCCTTCCTCGGTCGTCCGGTAGGACTCCATGCCGCCGAGGAGGTCGGTCCGGCTCTTGAGGACCTGCCCCTCGGGATCGAGCCAGAGCGTGGCGCCACACTCGGGGAGGACCTTCCCTTCGAGCGTGACGATCTGGTCGATGTGGAGGAGTGACCGCTTCCCGTCGCCGAGGAGGACATCCTCGGGCCCTCGGGCGACGAGCTTCGTGTTGCAGACCTTGTTCAGGTCGGGGATGTACATCAGGAGCTCGCGGGTCTCACCGGGCTTGATCGGGCTCCTCGAGAGGCTCTGTTCGGCCGCATAAGGGCCCCGAACCTCCGGGCTCCAGGGGATCGTCACGACCTGTTTCTGGCCTCCCCCCTCCATCGTCAGGGTCATCTTGCCGTCCTTGGCGCTCCCCGACGTCCGCATCTCTTGCCGGCTGGCGACCGTACGGGTGTCGATCCGGAGAACCTCGCCCGTGGGGGTCTCGATCGTCCCGTAGCGCGTCTCGAGCTTGATATTGTCCTTGAGCCGCTTGAACTGGAGCTCCATGTCGACCCGCACCCGGAGCAGGTCTCGGCCACGGTCGTTGACCTTCTCGATGAAGGTGTGGACGTGCCCGATCTTCGTCCCGGAGAGATAGACGGCGTCCCAGGAGTCCTGGGCTCGGCCCGACGAGGCTGCTGCAAGCGGTACGATCAAGAGGCCCAAGGCCAGCGCCAGCCTCGGCCCACGTCGAGTCCGTCTCATAGTCGACCCAACCTTTCAGATCAGATAGTGCGCGGAGGGGATCCGCATCTCGGACTGGACGCCGACCTTCGTCCCGGCCGACGGCCACCGGACGGATCTTCGACCCGTGGGCTTTGCCCGGGACTTCGTCGCGAAGTCCGGCTTCACTATGGTCAAAAACGTCCCCGCTCTCAAGTTCAACACTCAAGGGGGACGCATCCGCGCCACGCTCGCCGGCAAATTCGGGACGGATCGTCGTCGATGGGGAAACAGCGCCCCCTCAGGCCCAAGGAGAATCCTCGGACCAAGGGGACATCACGACTCAGGTCGGGGTGGGCGATCGAGGGGATGAGACAATCAGCGTAGAGACAAACAGGCGGGAGACTTGCCCGGATTCTTCTCTCTCAACCAACCGTGATCTTCGCCATGAAACGGTCTCCCGAGAGCAGCTCGAGAGCCCCCTTGAACGCGAGTTGCTTCGTGTGCTGCGAGGGGACGTGACCACGGACCATGACTCGACCCTGCACCTCCTCGACCGACAGATTCCGGATCCGGCCATAGGTCAACTGACGGACGCGAATGGCCACTTGCTCAACCAGTGACGGTCCTGATTCCGACGTATCGAACAACATAACCTCCGACTCCTGACATCCTGCAAAGAATAAGCGTGCTAGGCGGCTTGGACGATTCAGGACCCCTGGATCGTCGATAAATTCATATCTGTGGGCGAATCACCAAGGGAACGCCCCGATCATGAAGGAATCTCGCCTAGGTTTCTAGAGAGAACTTGAGGGAAATCCGGGAATCCGCCCGGACGGAGGGTCATCACGCGAACGACAGTCCTTCTTTGCCCGACCTTGCCAACCGGGCGCACGCACCTTCTCCTTCGGCGACTTTGACCGTCGATATTGATGATCTCTCAGGAACTCGCGCGGATGATGAGCCTTCAAGGATGATGCTGCGTTCGTCGTCTAGACCGACTCGGGCGAATTGGCGGCATGTCCCGCCTGGACTCGAGGCGTTCGACGGATTGACGAACGAGGCATCCTCCCGAAACCGCGACTCAATCACCCAGACTTACCAACACTCGGAAGAGTCGAGACGTGACGAGCGAGGTGGATGTCTTTCGCGTGTCACAACCCGAAAGACCTAGATAAGCAATTCTCAGACCGTTTCGTTTCAGACGCCGCAAAAATTGTAAAATCCGCCGTAAAAGGGTGTCAGAACCTTTGGATCCTACCTACGTCCCCGAGTCGTCCCTGGAAAACCTCGATCTAAAATCAACCATAACACTTACAATTCCACTTAAGCTCCCATATAACGCAAAATCCCAATTTTCGCAAAAAGTCCGACGCAACGGCTTGGGCCGCCACGGCAACGTGCCTGCACCGCCCCGATTTCGCGCACGACTCCGCTCCAGGGGCGCACAGTCCCCGGAGAGTAGGATCGCAACGGGTCAAACTCCGTCAGAGCGATTCGAGGAACTGGATCAGATCCTCGCGATCGGTCGAGCTCCAGGGTCGATCGATCGAGTCCGGGGGATGGATTCCGAGGACCTGGTCAAGGCTCACGGCCCGGCCGTCATGGAAGTAGGGGGCCGACCAGCGGACTCCCCGAAGCGACGGCGGGTTGAACCGCTGATGGCCGCCGACGCCGTCGTCGAGCCCGACGTCGCGCACGCCGTCGACGGTATAAAAGGGAGGCTTGTGGCAGGTGTCGCACCGGCGTGCGCGAAAGACGGCTTCGCCACGGCCGGTTGCGGCGCCGTCCCGTTTCGGAGGGGCCGGAGCGGGCGACAAGGTCTCGAGATATTCGGAGAGATCCTCGACGACACTGTCCTCGACTCGCGAACCTCGGAGGCTCGTGATGATCGACTGATGGATCTGATCGCCGAGCTTGGAGAAGCTTCCCGTCCACGTGTAGGGAGCGGTTTGCCCGACTCCGAGCAAACTCGGGGTATTCTTGGCGGCGCCCGTGCCGCCGTCTCCTTGCGTGTCGAAGTTCAACCCGTTCGTATGCCCCGCCGTATGACAGCTCGCACAGCTCATCCAGCGATCGAGCGACCGTCGGCCGTCACGAAACGACGCCTCCCCGCGTTGGGCCGGGGTCCGAACGATGGGGCCGGTGCCCAGCGCGACCGTCTTGACCGGCTCGAGCCCATCGATCGGCAGGACCGACAGGGTGTCGGACATGGCGTCGGCGGTCACCACCCATCGGCCCGAGGGATCAATGAGGAGGGCAACGGGCGTCCGCCCGACCTCGACGACCTCCAGGCGCTGAGAGTGGCCGAGCGGGAGGAGGTCGGCCGACTCGCTCGTGGGCGAGCCGAGGGTCCGGTCACACTTCAGAACCTGGTGGGAGCCGGCGAGGGCGATCACGACCTGAGTCCCGTCTCGGCTGAGCGCCATCGCCGAGGGGTCGGCCGCGCCGTGCGACGAGCCGTCGAGGGCGAGCCGTCTCGAGGGGAGTCGGGCGCCGTCGCCGGGGCTGGTGTCGAACGAAGAGAGGCGGATCGCACTCAGGCGGCTCGAGATCACCAGGCCCCAGTCGATGTTCGCCGTGCTGATCGGGACGGTGTCGAACTGGATCATGTGGGCGACGAGCAATTCCTTGCCATCCCCCGAGATCGCCAACGCATGCAAATTCACCCCGTCGATCGACCGCACCCGCTCCGACCCGACTTGCCCGGGCTCCAGGTCGGCGACCTTGCCTCCAAACGCGTCCGCGACAATGACTCGTCCGTCGGGCCGACGGATCATCGAACCGGGCGCAAAGGGCAGGGGATGCTCAGCCACGATCGAACCGGTTCGCCAATCGATGACTCGGACCGCCGACGACCACACCGACGCGACCAAAACCCGGCCCTCCGACAGCGGGAGAAGGCGCGTGGCCCCTCTCCCGACATGGAGACTTCGCGTGACCTTGCCCTCGAAATCGAGGACGACAAGCTCGCCGTCCATCCCGCCGACCAGCCGCGACTTCCCGTCGTCGGCAAAGGCCAACGATGCAGGACGGAGTGAGAGTTCCGAGGACGAGACGACGGCCCAGGTCCCTGGTTGGATGACCGCAACCTGCTTGGTGTCTCGGAGTGCGACGTGGACCGCCCCATCCGGCCCCCATGCCATTGCCACAGGGACCTTGGGCCCGATAGGCGGAGCCGAGGAACCACCGGAGAGATCGGCGCCATTCGCGGCAGCCGCCAGGAGGCCGAGGGAGAGCCATCCGAACCAGGGACCGGCAGGTCGAGCCATGCGGCAACCCTCTCGCGAGGAGATTAGTCTTCCCGAGGTCGGGAAAGTTGGACGAGGAGTTTCTCGAGGATCGAACGCGGGGGGAGCATCGACGACCCCTTGAGGTCGAGGTCGGCTTTGAGCAGGAGGTTCGGCAACTGCCCGACCCGTCTCGGGCCGAGGTGGGTATGTTGCAGGCCGGTCGACTCGACGGCGTTCGAGAAGATGCCCGCCTTCTGGCAGGCACTCTTGAGGTCGAGCCCCGCCCTGCGGAGCTGGCCGGCGTGGTGGACCTTACGCAGGGAGAAGCTGATCGCGGCCAGGAGTCGAACGGGAGGCTCGCCCGCGGCGATCAGTCGGTCGAGAAGTTCCAGAGCCAGGTCGCCTCGGCCGGTCGTCGCGGCACCGAGCACGTTCCAGACGTCGTCGACCCTCCCCGCGCCGACCATCTTGGCCACGTCGTCGCGATGGATCTTCGCCCGTTTCCCGACATAGACCGAAAGCTTGTCGACCTCGGCGACGAGGAGCCCAACCTCCGGACCGACCAGCTCGAGCAGGAGTCGCGAGGCCTCGTCGTCAAGGTGCGCCCCGAACCGAGACTTGGCCAGGTGGACCAACCAGGTCATCAACGTGCGCTCGTTCGCGCCCTTGCAGTCGACCGCCAGGCCGGTTTTCTCGAGCACCTTCGCCAGCTTGGTGTTCGACGGCCACGACTTGGCCGAGAGCACGAGGGTGCCGGCACTCGAAGGGTGCTCGACATACGACTCGAGGCCCTTGCGATGCGCCGTGATAAAGGCATCGGCCGACTCGACGATCACGACCTTCCGCTTCGAAAAGAACGGGAGCGTCCGCACCTCGTCGAGGACGTCGGCAAGCCCCGTCTGCTCGCCCGCGAACCGAGTCACCGCAAGGTCGTCGTCCACCCCGCCGAGCGCCTGCTTCGTGATCGCGACCAGCGACTCCCGACGCAGGAACGTATCGTCCCCGAACACCGCATAAACGGGTTTAGCCGGAGTCTTTGCGGGATCGCGCAGGAAATCGATCGCGTGCATGCGAGGCTCGCCACAACCTGACGTTCGTCGCTCTCCGTGAACCTAATTGTGATTCTACCATCCCCCCCGCCACCCCGCTATTCCGTCGACGATCTCGACCGGCGAGGTCGGTCACCTCGCGGACGTCGGCGAGAACTATTAACTAGGTCTGCCCCCCATAGTCCCTAATCGTTGCCAGCGAAGAACCTGTGAGCTATCTACGTGGCGTTCAGGCCGACACCTTTACGGCAAGAAGCCAAAAATATCGCCGCCCTCTTCTGATGCCATGGGCGTTATATGAGTTCTCTTGGCGGGAACTCTGGCCTGCATACACAGGGTTAGAAATCCTCATGATCCCGGGCCTGACACGGCGATCGACTCGCACCGTCCCGGACGAATTAGGGGCCGCATCACATTTCTAAAATCCGTAGAGTCTTTGCCGAAGAGCCGTTCGTTGCACACCCATACCTCATTCGATTTATCTATGGACACCGTAGTGGGTGGGTGTGCGGCGCGAAGTTAGGGTGCCCGGCAAGAACTCAATTCGCGGGTCGTTGCAGGACTCGAAACTTGTCCAGGTCCAGGATGACCACTTGGTAATCATCCCGCTTTACGTTGTGCACCTCGACCTCGACTTTGCGGAGCGTTCCGGTGACCTGGACGAGGGCGCCCTCGAACTGTTTGGTGGGAACGACGGCGAGCCGATGGAGATCCTCCAAGAATTTGCCGTTGATATAGGCGTGGAACTCTCCTCCACACTTCAAGGGCGCTTCAGCGACCAGATCGATCGGCTGGAGATGAGGGGGCATGCCCTCGGGTTGGAGGCCAGTGAGCATTCCGACGCGTCCGACGCGGAACTCGATTGTGATAGTGCCGCCCGTACGGTCCTCGATCGCCACGTCGGGAGTCATGATCTTCCGCGATGCGTCGAGATCGCCGGCGTTGAGCGTCATGTTCATCGCCACCACCAGGCCCAGGACCAGCAAGATCGTTCGATTCCTCATCACGGCCTCTTCTTAAATGCTCGGTCGGACACACGGCTGGGAGGTCAGATGCCGCCCTATAGCAATGACAACGAACGTGAAGTTAATTTCTTAGCTATAAATGTGGGCGAGCTCATTGAATAAGTAGAATCGGATTCCGCCTAACACACACTGCCGGTCTGTTTAGCACCGCTCCAAACCAAGCCCCTAATCGCAGGAAGGCTCTGTCAATCCCACCTTTAGGCGTCAGTTCGCCGGCTGGGCCTCCTTAAACCAATCACCGAACGGCTGCACCTTCTGCGGCTCAAACTTAGTGAACCGCCTCACCTTGTTACCAGATCGCAGCCAGAACACTCCGGTGTTCGTCGGAAGTCGCAAAACCAGCTCTGCGATCTCAATCTTTTCTCCCATGATCTTGACCGCCGTCGGCCTTGAAAATTCCAACCAGACATGATCTCCTCGCGGGGCATTCTCGAACTCATCGCTCTGAAATGGACTCTCGTCGTGGCAGGATTCCCCGAGATCGACGACCACCCTCACGCCATCAGCAGCGTCATTTTCGGAAAACGCGACTTTCTTGGCGTCGCGGACGCCAGTCACCTTGAGCGTATTTTCCGCCCCGTACACAGTGGCCGTCGCGAGAGAGAAGAGCACGAGAAGTGCATTCTTCATGGGTTGCCTCGGGGGGAACGACTTCTAACGGCAAAGCTCAGCGGATGGTTCGCCGCCTTTTGTCCTGAGGTTACCAGAAAACGTCGTGCCGGTGCAGGGTCCCGCGATCACCCGATCGTCAGTCTGGTACGCGACGCGCAGGAGAAGCAGAGCGTCGTGCGTCTAAAACAACTCGACGCAGACCCGTCCGTGTAGAACGAGGAGAATCATTCCATGTTCCGAAGGATCGTGATGACATCGGCCGTCCTGGTCGGCCTTGGGTCATTGGCCAACGGCCCGGTGGGCCTGTGCCGAGCCGTGGACGATTCGAAGCCCTCGGTAGCCGAGCGTTACCGGGCGATCGTCGACGAGTATGAGGCGAAGAAGAAGGCCGCCGCGGAAGCCTCGGGCCGGGCAAAGACCGAGGCCGAGCAGAGGAAGGCCTACGAGACGATGTCGCCCGACGATGCGGCTTTCTCACGGAGGATGGTCGACCTCGCGGCCTCGTCGCCCAAGGAACCGGCCTCGCGGGATGCCCTCATCTGGGTGATCAACAAGGTCTACCGCCTCGACGTCGGCGACTACGGCGACGAGGTCGGCCGCGCCGTCCGGCTGCTGGTCGACCACTTCGCCGACGACCCCGAGGCGGTCCGGGTGGGGCTGGGGCTGGACAACAGCTTCTCCTACCACCGTGACGCCCTGATGGATGGGATGTTCGCGAACGCGGAGAGCCGCGAGGCGAAGGGGCTCGCCCGTATGGCCCTGGCCCGTTACCTCCAGCGCAAGGCGGAATTCGCCCAGGGCACGAGAGAGACCACGGGGAAGCAGTCGACGCCCTACGACGCCATCGACGACGACGGCAAACCGATCACGAAGACGTATACGTTTCCCAATGAGTTCCAGGGCTACATCGTCGGCCTTCGCATGATCGACCCCGATGTCTGGCGGAAACGGGCCGAGGCCATCTATGAGGAGATCCAGGCCGACTACGGCGACATCCCCTACATCACCTCCCATCAGAGGTCTCTGCAGATCCTCCTGAATGCCCCGGTCCCGATGTGGAACGACAAGCCGTTGACCCCCGATGAGATCTCGAAGGTCCGGGCGATGGCGGAGAGGAGGAAGACGCTCGGCGAGGTCGCCGCGGGGAATCTCGATGAGATGCACCATGTGAACGAGGGCCAGGCCGCGCCTGAGATCGAGGGCAAGGACCTCGACGGCCGCCCGCTGAAGCTGTCCGACTTCCGGGGCAAGGTCGTCGTGCTGGTCTTCTGGGGCTCGTGGTGTGGCCCCTGTATGAGGGAGGTCCCCAACGAACGGCGACTCTCCGAGAAGTACCGGGATAAGCCATTCGCCATCCTGGGCGTGAACTGCCGCGAGCAGGCTGAGGAGGCGAAGAAGACCGTCGAACGCGAGAAGATGAACTGGCCCCAGTGGCATGATGGCGAGGATGACGGCCCGATCGTCGAGAAGTACCACGTCCGCGGTTACCCGACCTTGTTCGTGATCGACGCGAAGGGGGTGATTCGCCGAAAGAATGTGATCGGTGATGTACTCGACAAAGTCGTCGAAGATCTGCTGAAAGGAACCCCGGGGGCTTGACCCTGGTAGAGACGGTTCGGTGGCGTACCGGTTCTGGCGCCTTAGAGCGTGCCATGAACGTTAGTACAGAAAGCATGAAACTAGGACATGGTCACTCACAAGAACTTCCCCAGGGACGTCTCCGACGGCCTGCCATAGCGGTCAGTTGACTGTTGGGACGATCCCACCGTCTACCCGGAGATTCGCTCCGGTGATGTATCCGGCATGCGGGCTACAGAGGAAGGCAACGGCGTGGGCGACCTCCTCAGGCCGGCCGATACGGGCGAGGGAGTTAGGGGCGATGTTCTCCACGATCGCTCTCTCGACATCGGGCCATTCTGCGTTGCCGCCGTCGGCCCAGCCCCGTTGACGAGCCACCTCCCGCAAGACCCGCTCGGCCTTGGGCGTCAGAATCGTGCCGGGCGAGATGGCATTGACCGTCACTCCATCGCGGCCCACCTCCTTGGAGAGCGAAACCGTGAGGTTGTTGACCGCGGCCTTGGCCGCCGAGTAGGCCGCTCGACTGACCGTTGGCATGGCCCCGGCTCCGCTCGAGATGTTCACGACCCGGCCCCACCCCGCCTTACGCATCGGCGGGACCAACCATCGGGTGAGGCGGATGACGCAGAGCACATTCTGGTCATACATCTCCGCCCACTCTTCGGGCGAGGTTCGGTCCGCAGGGTCCTTGTCACCCGAACCCCCGGCGTTGTTGACGAGGATGTCGATCCCGCCCCACGCCCTCGCCGCTGTGTCTGCCACCCGCTCGGCATCGGCGTCCCGAGAGAGGCCGCCAAGCACGACGACGGCGTTGCCCCCTGTCGCCTCGATCTGCTGGCGGACCCGGGTCGCTCTCCTCTCGTCCCGCCCGTGGATCGCCACGAGGGCACCTTCGGCAGCGAGAGTCTTGGCGATTGCCTCACCGATGCCGCTGCTGCTCCCCGTGATCAAAGCCCGCTTGTCCTTCAATTGAAGATCCATGTTTTGCCTGTTAGTGGGTGAAACGAGCCCCTCCGCCGACCGATGGAGAGCAAATGGCCGAGGGCGAGCTTGAGATCTGGCCCTCGACGTATCATGTCCCGGCATTTAAGGTTAATTGGTTCTAACCGACAAGTAGGCACCCGGAAGTATCGTAGGCACCAAATGGTATCCAAGGCCCGACCGGACGGCGTATCCGTCGAGGATTGCCCTCTGCACTTCATGTTCGAGTTGCTCGGCGACAAGTGGACCCTCGCCTTGCTCTACCTGCTCTCGCAGGGGGTCCATCGTTACGGCGAGTTGCAACGTCTGCTTCATGGCATCTCCAAGAAAATGCTCACACAAACGCTCCGATCGATGGAGGCTGACGGACTTGTCGAACGAACCGTGTACGCAGTCGTGCCACCGAAGACCGAATACAAGCTGACATCCCTGGGCTCGAAACTCTTTGAACCGCTGGAGCACCTCGGCGATTGGGCCGGGGATCATCGGCACGAGTTGAGGACCATCCAGGCCCGGAGGACGCTGCGTTGACGGCTCAGATCGTGTCATGACGTCACGGAAAGAGGAGCCTGGCCATGTGAAATATAAGGATACCCTTTATGGTTTTCCGGCCACTTCAATGGAGATCCTTAAGGGCCAGGTTCATGGTGCCTCCCCTTCTATTAGGGTTACCGGCCTACAGGTATCGTTCATAATCCAACCCCAAAGTTTGCAAGTCCCGGATCGCGGTGCCGTTGATATGCGCCAGCTCCGGTCTGTCGGCCTTTAACGTCGGTGATCGCTCGGCAAATCGCCTCAGAGGACTGCGATGGTAGCGTCGTGGCCTGTCCGCCATTGGAGCATGTACACACCGTCGGGGAGATTGAAAAACTAGAAACGAGGTCCGACTTCTAGGTCCACAGGTCCGCCCCCAGGTCTTCCTGATGAAAGTGTTGATTTGCAAGCCTATTGATGTCAAAATTTTCATGAATTTTATGGATTTTTGCGCTTTGGGACCCTATGATTGTCAATTGGAAGACGACCGGCACATCGACCATTGTCCGGGCCCTCTGGGCGACGAGAAGTGCCGTGTCTTCGTCGGCACCAAGCGGGGACATCGCAGATCGTGCCGAAGCGCAATGCACGCATGCGATCCCTCTGCCGGCCATCCTTGATGGATATTCTCAATGCCCCAATATCTCATAGGGAAGTCATACAGGGCCGGGTGCACCTGGTGGTCCGAAGCGTCGCTGTACTCCTATCGTTCGGATGGACACGAATTGATTCTTCTCGTCCGGAACGTCACCGCTCGACAGGAATCAGACCTCCGCGAAGGGACTTTCGACCTGGCCCTTGTGACGGACGAATGCGAGATCGTGTTCTGCGCCCGCTTTGGCACATCGCTTCCGTGGTCACACTCAATTCCATTCCACCGGCACGAGGTGCCGAAATCCAAGCGGTGCATTCCACCTTCGCCATCATTGAGTCCTAACCTTCACGCCCAGCTCCGCGTGACGCTTGTCGAAGCCGATACGGGCGTCGTCCGAGCTCAACGTACAGTGTTTCTCACGCCGCCATTCACGTCTGCGCTGAACACCGCGATCCGAGGCCAGACCCAATCTCCGGCCAATCCCGACCGGTTGCTATCATCGGTCGCCCAGATCTACCGGCTCACTCCGGTAGGACTTCCCTTCCAGCCATCGCTCTGAGCTTCTACCTGTACAGGAGCGTTTATGAATATCCCGACGCTGCCCTTCCTCACCCGCCGACGTTGGAGGAACGATCGGACCGTCACCAACAGTTCCGCTTCTGGTCAGTCCCGCCACCAGCCCGTTCTCATGAGGACGTCTCTGGCTGGACTGGTAACCGATCTCGAAGCGGCGAGGATGTCCGGGGTTTCACGGAGAATGCTCAACCTCTGGGTAGAGACGGGCGCGTGGCCGATGCCCCGGGCGATACTCGCAACGACCCTGTATTTCTCTCGGTCGGATGTGGAAGGATGGCTGCGAACGGGGACTTGGCCCGCCGAAGCCCGTTTCCATGAACTTCGATCGATGACACAAGTCGAAAACTGAGGAACCTTTCTCGGGCCCTAGCGAAGCCACTCAAAATTCAAGGAGTGTCGTAAGATGGTAATCAATGGTCAGGAGTTGCAAGGGGAGTGGCCCAAGCTCCTTGGCTACGTCAAGGAGACGTGGGGCCAACCGGCTGGGAATTTGCTCGAGATCCAAGGGCATGAGGACGTTGCCCCCGATGATGAGATCAGACGTCCAGCGAGCGAATCGCAGGATTCGATCGTGAGAATCGCCAGCGACATGATGACCCGAAGCCCGTGGACAGTTCAGGAGACGCATCATGCATCTGTCGTCGCGGTGGCGGAAACCTTAGATCATTCGCAAGCATGACGTGTCATGGACCATGGCCCATTCAGGCTATCGGGAGGATGCGATCACAACCGATCGATTCGAAAACAAAACCCGCATCGATATCTTGAATAATTTGTTACATCGACCGACCGCGTTCAGCCCGATTCCAATTCTACAGTCTGTTCTTGTCGAACGGTCATTTCTTCAGTGGTGGCAGCCGGTTAAGTGCTTTGTAGTTGTAGAGGCGGGCCAGCTCACTTCGCTGTAGCCAACACGTCCACTCCCGCGCCATTCGCGACTCCGTATCGCACCCGCATGCTTTCCGGATGATCATCGCCAACGCCAACCGCACCTGCGGCACTGTCAATGCCGGGGCTACCTTTTTTCCCCCGATCGGCCTCCTTCACCAGGAACCACGTCGCGATCAAGCTCAACGCTTGGCAATGATGCCGACCCAACCAATTCCTCACTTCGTAGCTACCAAGGCCCGCCTCACTCTTGCTCCGCTTCAGGCACTCCTCGATCCGGTGTTCCGCCTTCGCCACCCGAACCAATCCCGTCACCGATGTTTCACGTGTAGAATTCGATAAACTATAATCGTATTTTCTTTTTCCTTCATCCAGACACCTCACCACCACCAGCGGCTCCTCGAAGCCGACGACCTTACGTTCGATTTTCGACTCCACTCGTCGCGCCACGATCTCCACCTCAAGAGGACCCTTCTCGGCGTCGCGCACAACGACTCGTTCCCAAGCATTCTCCGGCAGGGCCTCGCACCAGGCGCGAACGCTCTGGATCGGCGGCTTGGGATGCCGACCCTTCCCACCGTAAGGTGGCAACTCGGCCTCCAGGTCACGCACGCTCGTGTTCGACGGCACGGCCAGCAGGTAACGCTCCCCCCGGGCCACTAACGCCTTGCGGAACCACACCAGGCGGCCCATCTCGTCGTCGTCGGCGACTCAGCCGTGCGGCAGCATCCCGCTGCGACGATCGAGCATCTCAAGCGCCAGGGCAGGCCGCGTCCGATACGTGATCTCATTGGGGACCCCGCAACGCTTGCGGCGCGCCCGGTCCTTGGGCCATTCCCCGGGCAGATAGAGCCGGAAGTCGACCAGGGCATGCTCGACATGGGTGACATAGCCCAGGTAGATACCGATCTGGCAGTTGTCGAACTTGCCGTTGCGGCCGCAGTATTGTCGCTTGTGACGCCGACGGAGGCCTCGCCCTTCTTGGGGGAGGCGGAAGGGTCGAAGACGAGCACGGGCGTCGGCTCTCCTGAGGTCGCAAGCTACCTGACGGTTCAATTCGTCGAGCAGGGGGTTGTAGTCCCAGGGCGAGGATCCGACGAATGCCTGAAGGGTCCGGCGATCGAGGTCGTGGCGATAGGCGATCGCTTCGGCATTCTTGGGCGCGAGGTTGGAGAGGAGACCTGCGAGGTAGATCCGGGAATACCTCTGGCTCTCGGGGCTACAGCGGTTCCCAGCCGCATCGCACACAACAGATTAGCCTGAAAGCCTTGGATTTCGGGCGTAACCGTTCACCTCGTGCGATATGCCTGCGTTAACCGCTGTAGGGAAGGCGGCGACGAAGGGTAGAACAAAAGTCTCCAATCGCCGGATGACTCCGCGGAAGGCGTCGGGTGGGACTTGGCAATCGGCGAGCAACTGTTCACGGCGTTCCTGGAATCGATGCTCCATCGTCCGACTCCTTCCATCGAGGACGCATTTCCCCTGGAAGTCATTGATACGAAAGTCCTTGCATCTCGTCAACCGGCCTCAGACAGCAGAATTATTGACGATCATAACAAACATTATATCAACATTAAACAATCAATACGATCGAGGTATGATACTGTGCAAGACCCCATTTCTGGCTTCCAAAGATTATCGCTTCCGCTTCTTGCCCCGGGCATCCCGCTTTCTCCCGGTTTTGGGCTTCGCTTCCGGCCTCGCCGTTCGGAGGGCGATGCCCCCTCCGACAAGCAGACAGGTGATGCTGAGTGCTCGAATCACCAGGGGTCCCCATTCCTTGGCCAGGTAATCCGCCTCGGATTGCGTTCGCGGGGGAGAGTAATAGAGGCGGAAAAAGACGATCGCGATCGTCAAGGGGAACACCGCCAGCCAAATGGCAGTGGCGAGCCGGTCCATCTCGATCGGCACGACCTTGCCGGCGAATCTCGTCGGTCCTCGGATCAACGAACGGACGCCGAGGAAGCTCGGCGGCGTTAGCAGGACCGCCGTCAAGATCGCTCCAGACCAGTCCTTTTCCATCGGCAGCCTCTATGCTCATATTCGGCGATCCCATCGCCCTCATTCGCTTCACAACGACGAGGCTCTGGATCTCGTTCGTTCGGATAGAAGAGGTCCAGGCGTCGACTCGTGAGGTGTGATTTCACGTCTGATGCAGAAGATCACGAGCCTGCCGCCTCGATCAAGACTGGAATGAAGAATTTCGGGATTTCGTCGTGTGGAAGTGTCGTCCGCACGAAGACGACTCCTGATTTCCTCAAGGAGGGCAAAATTGTGGCCGGGAGATCCTCAGGCGAGTGGTCCACGACCAGCGACCCGGCATCGACGCCGAGGCTCTTGGCAATGGCGGCCCTCAACTCGTCGGCGACTTCCTCGGTTTGAGACTTCGGGCGGTAGATACAAACGAAGTGCGAGGCGTCGGGACGGCCGCCGGCGAGGCGACCGACGGCATTCCAACGCTCGCAGAACTTGACGAAGCCGGCGACCTTCGACCAGTACGTGCAGTCGAAAAGCCACAGGTCGGTCGGTATTCCCTCTCCTGGAAGGATCATCGCGGATCCGGCCGCTTCTTCCAGCGGGATGCCCGCACCCGAGTGGCCGCAGAGGTAGACCCGATCGATCGTGCTTTTCTCGAGATCGGGACGGACGTACCGGCCGCCACCCGGCTTAGGGAGGCGGGCCAGGTGATGACGGCAATCCTCGACGAGTCGCGTCAGCCTGGTGGAGTCGGCGTACTGACCGGCCGGCTCCTTCGCCCAGAAGGAACCCGTCGCGAGCGTGCTGACCTCGGGGACCAGCACCATCGGTTCCTTCTTCTTGAGTTTCGGACCAAGACGATCCAGCCCGTAAACGAGAGGTGCGGCGTCCTTCCCCGAAGCCCCCGTCCGCGCCGAGGCGTCACCGACGGCCCAATCCGGCACGCGCGAACGACCCTGCGCATCCACGGTGACGTAACCATTGTGGCCGTGAAAATAGAGCAGCGCGCTCCGGGCAGGTTCCTCGGGCGTGTGGCACCATACGGCCCTCGAGTCTTTCAGGCCTGCATTCGGCCGGAGCGGTACCTGCTCCGAAAAAATCAAGGCCGCGGTCTCGTTGATGGCCACATCATCGTGGAAGACCTCCTCGGCCGACCAAACTTGCGCCGGGGCGAGGGAAGCCCCGGCGAGGCTGACGATGGCGGCGCGGAGGATCTGACGGCGACTCCTGCGATCGGATTCCTTCGTCCCCATCTCGCCTTGCCAATCGGTTTCGAACCGCATGCAGCACGCCGTTTCGCGAAAGAATAGGTTTGACGTCTCCAGGGCCTCGCCCATGGTAACTCGTGGTTCGCGCCCGGCAAAGAGAATCGCCGAGGGGGTCTTACCGGCAACCGATCAGACGCCAAAAAATCGTAGATACGAATTCATGTTCAATCCAAAAGCTAAAAGGCGGCAATCGCACCGTGACGAACCCTGATGACCCGGGTTGGTCACGGTGCGATTGCCGCCTCTCGATGATCCGGGGGTTTATCGCCGTTCCGAGCCGATCGCCGCAAGAGTCGGCGGGGCGTCGAACGGCTTCACACGGATCTCGGGCAGGGTGTTGTCGTGCACGAGTGTGTCGCTGTTACCCACGAAGAACGTCCGGGTCTGCGCCACGACCAGGTTGAACAGGGGTTCGACGATTCCTTCCTCGACCGACTCGATGCGAGACGGACCTTTGAGCGTGCGGAGGACGTCGCCCGCCTTCAGCTCTCGGGCCATCGCCCAGCCCTTGCCAGCGAGCCAGAACCGGTGGTAGACGCTGGCGGTGAGGATCTCGCCGTCCTCAAGCCGGATCCTGAGCGTCTCCCCGGGGGCGTTGTGGTGCACGACGAGGATCGGTTGGAAGCCCAGGGATCCCGTGGAGATGTCCTGGGACAGAACCTGGTCCCCGACTCGCAGGGTCTCGATGCGCCGCAGCCCCTCAAGGGTGCGGACGGGCGTCCCTGCGTTGAAGCAGCTATAGACCGAGGGGGGTGATGGCTGGGGCGCGGCGTTGACCACGTGGGTGATCGTCGGAGGGGGAGTGTACTTGTAGCCCAGTCGGTCGAACCACCACGCCCGCCAGGAATCCTCGTCGTTCTTGGGCGAGTCGTTCACGCCCTCGTCGGGGAACGCATTTCCGGCCAACATCTCCGCGTTCGCCGGCTTGACGAGTTCAGGGACCTTGGGCGCATCCATGGCCCCCTGGAGCACGTCGACCACGCGGGAGTTGACCACATTGGCCTGCGCGTTCCAGGCTTCGATGCCGTTGACGTCGAGGATGAGTTGCTGCTGGGATGCGGCGGCCTTGAGGTTCGCCTCGGCGAGCATCCTCTGCGTCCTCTCCTCGATCATGGCAATCTCACCGGCCAACTCAGAGGAATTCTTTTCTCTCAACTTCTTTATTTTGTCCACCTCCACACCGCGGGCGACCACAGGCAGGCCGTTCTCGTCGAAGCCGACGTAGCCGTAAAACCCTCCGCCCAGTCTGAAGGCGGGAGGGGCGTCGTAGGTCCGCATCATCTTGAACCGCGAGGTCTCGACCAGCAACGCTCCCGGCGAACCTGGGCCCGCGACCGGTTGGACCCGATAGCGAATCGGAGTGTGGAGCATTTCTACGAGCGTGCCCCCATAGTCGCGAGGCTCGCGTTTCTTCAGGGCGTGGATCGCGGCCTCGCGGATCGTGGGGGACTCACTGAAGACGGCGAGAGACGCCAGTTGCCGCGTCGACTCGGGTGCCTCGATCCGGGTCAGGATTTGAACCACGATGGTCTGCCCCGCCTCGGAGCCGTTTCCGAAGACCCGGAGCAGGGACGGGACAGCTCGGGGATCATTGATCTCGTCGAGGCGTTCTTTCGCATGGTCGCGAGTCAGAGCGGCCTGGCGCAGGGCGGTCCGCCAAGTCCGCAGTTTTGGCTCCCAGTAGGCGTTAGCCTTGTACTGAGCATCGGCCTCGCGGCGTTCGGCGTCGGCCTGGGCGTGGCTCATCCAGCGGCCGCCATGCTTGATATAGCCGAGATGTTTCCACGAGGCGTCGCGATAAGGGTCGAGCACCACGGCCGATGTGAAGTGGGCCAAGGCTGCGGCTTTCAGCCCGACCTTCTCGCACCACATTCCGAGCGCGACATGGGCCTTGGCCTCGACGGCCGGGGAAACCCTGGATCGGCGCCGGGGTAGTCTATCCAGGGCATCGCGGCGCGCGTTGTATTCGGCCAGCTTGGCGCCCAGTTGCTCATCGGCCTTGATTCGTGACGCGACGGCATCAGGCGGCTCCCATGCCCCGTCTAACGAAACCTGTCCCAGGAGCCCACGCGCGGCGGTGTTTCCGGGATCGAGTTTCACCGCCTCCTCGAGTTGCTCCTTCCGCTGCGCCATGAATCCTCGGCCCTCGCACCAAAGCGCCAACTTGACATGCGCCTCGGCCCGGCTGCCGGCCTTGGCCTTCGCGGCTTCGTAGGTCCGGAGGTCCGCTTTTTCGACGGGCGAGGCTATCGAGGAAGCCTCGGCGAGAGAGGCGAGACAAACAAGGACGACGGGCAGGAACATGGGCCAGCCTCCGACGTCTCAATTCGATCGAATCCGTAAAATACCTCGGGGGGATTCCGGCCAGAGTTTCGTTACCTATCGAAGCGTTTCCCCGCGTTTCACGCGAAGGTCCGCCCGCGCCCCTGAGAAGGGCCGATTCCACGCCTACCGGATACGCGTGACCGCAGCACGGATGGCTCCTCATTCATCATCAGGTTGCCCCGCTGCTGCCGCCTGCCGGCGTGGCTACTTTTAGAACGTTGATCACGCGACAAGGGTTCTTGCCATGTCGAGGATTTCTTCGTGGATGCCACAAAGCGAAAGGCCTCCTTTAGCGAGGGGCCACGACCAGGTTGACTTGGCCCCATCCCGCCGGTAGGTGATCACTTGGAGGGTGAACGTCCAGGATGAGGATGTTGCGTTCGCGGACGAGTACCGAGACGTCGGTCTCGATGGAGTTAGCGCCCGGGGTTGGGCAAGTGATTTCCTGGTCGTTCAATAAGGCGGCGGTCAGGCCGGGGACGTCCTCCATCCGGAGGATGAGTCGTTCGGTGCGAGGGTCGATGTGGGGGTTGCCGAAGGATCGGGAGAGTCTGGCAGGGCCGGGGTAGGTTCGCCCGGGATCGACGGGGAGAGCGATCCGTAGGGACGGCGAAGCCTCGTCGAGAGGGAGGGGTTGAGACTGCCAGCCCCCTCGGAGCCGGATCTGATGCTCGGCCAAAGGGTCGTCTCCGGGTTCCTCGAGCGCACCCAACGAAAGGGGAACCGTCCCCGCCGGTTAGGGTCGAATCGAGTGGTGCCCAAGTTGGTATGGTCAGGGTCTGCCCCAGTCAGTATAGTCAAAACCTTCCTGGGGCGTTCCGGGGTTTTCCCGGAAGGCGGAACTTCGAGTTGCGACACACCTCGTCGGGGGCCACGCCGAGAATCGCTCCCGAGAGCCACGCTTCCCCCGCCTTGCTCGACTCTTAATTAGGGCCGTCGAACCGTGTTTCGGTTTCGTGATCGATTGAGGCCACCACGACGGTGGGCCTTCGGGATCGAATCTTTCGGAATGTGGTCGATGTCTGTCGCGGATTGCCTATGAGCAACGGCCAACTCCACGTCGTGCCGCGGACTCGCTCGCTGACGGGCGTGCAGATCCTGGGAACCGGCAGCTATGTTCCCGACAATGTCATCAGCAACCATACCCTCCGAGAGTCGCACGGGTTCGACCCCGAGTGGATCGTCAATCGGACGGGGATCCACGAGCGCAGGTTCGCGCTGCCTCATCAGGCGACGAGCGACCTCTGCACCCACGCCGCCCAGCGTTGCCTGAAGGCCGCGGGCTGCGACCCGTCGGACGTCGACCTCCTGGTCGTGGGTACGTTCACCCCCGACATGTGCTTCCCCTCGACGGCGAACCTCGTCCAGGATCGGCTCCGGCTCACCTGCCCGGCGTTCGACATCCAGGCGGCCTGCGCGGGGTTCGTCTTCGCGCTCGCCACGGCGGCGCAATTCGTCGCGGCGGGGACGAGCCAGCGAGCCCTGGTCATCGGCGGCGACTGTAACAGTCGCGTCATCAATCCGAGCGACCAGAAGAGTTTCCCGCTGTTCGGTGACGGGGCAGGGGCCGTCTTGCTCGCACCCGGGAGTGCAGAACAAGGCTTGGTCGCCTACCAGCTCGGCTCGGACGGCTCGGGAGGCGATCTCTTGAGCCGACCCGCGTGCGGGAGCCGGATCCCACCGACGCCGGAAGCGCTCCAGGAAGGGCTCCACTACCTCACGATGGACGGCCGGGCCGTCTTCAAGTGGGCGGTCCGGATCCTGACCGACTCCACCGTCGACGTCATGGCCCGGGCCGAATGCCGGGTCGACGACATCCGCTGGTTCATCCCGCACCAGGCGAATGTGCGGATCATCCACGCCGCCAGCGACGTGCTCGGGTTCCAACGCGACGTCGTCTTCAAGAACCTCGAGCGGTACGGCAATACGTCGGCCGGATCCATCCCGATCGCGCTCGACGAGCTGACCCGGGACGGTCAGATCGAGCGTGGAGACTTGCTGCTGACCTCGGGCTTCGGGGCCGGCCTGAACTGGGGCACCGCCCTCTGGCGTTGGTGAGCCCCGCAACGCGAGGGTTCTTGACCCTCGAGGTTTCGCCGCCGGAAAACACGTTGGGCCGCCGTCGAGCGATCGACGGCGGCCCAAAACGTTGGCGAGGACTCGGACTCGCATCGATGGGGCGGGATCCCCTCGGGAAAAGGGGAGCCTGCCTCCGCGTACTCAGAATGCCCGGGACGACGGGAGATTGCGGCTCTTGAGCCGCGCCCAGATGCCCGAACCCGTGTTGTTGAGCGCGGTGACGCCGTTGCCGTTGACGAACAGGTTCCCGTTGAATTGACCGCGGATCTTGCCGGGGCCGGCGACCGAGGTCGTGCTCCCGTAGAAGCGGTTCCCGGGCCGATACGTCGCCGACACGTCGCTGTTGATCAGGCTGCCGGTCTGCTGGAACGTGATGAACTTGCTCTTGGCCCGGGTCCCTTCGAGCCCGGCCGCGTAGGACGGGTAGTGGAACCCGGACTTGATCTCGCTGTTGACCAGACTCCCGGTGACGGCCGTGTGGCCGATATTACCCGCGGAGACGATCGCCGCCGAGTTGAGCGCGTTGCCCGGCCGAGCGAAGTAGTACGGGTAGCGCTGGCGGGTGAGCTGGACGAACTGCGGGTTCGTCGCCGTCTGGAGGTTGACGTTGGCCGGCTCGGCCGTGATCCGACGGATCTGGCGGGCGGTGATGAGGCCACCCAGGAGGCCCGCCGCGGGGTAACCGGTCTGTTCGGCCGGAGTCCCGTAGCTCGTGGCGGCCGTGGTGTTGCCGACCGAGCTTCCGAGACCACGCTCGAAGGTCAGGCGGCCAATCTTGCCCCGGACGTCCAGCCCGAGGGCGTCGGCGTTGCCGCCGAACCGGGCCGCGTCGAGGTGGTCGAGCCCGCTGAGGCCGTTCTGGAACGGCACCGCACCCTTCGAGGCCGTGACGTTGACCAGCGAACCGCCCGCGTTGAGGTGGTTGATGCCGGTCGCCCGGATCGCCGTCCGTCCCGTCGTGCTGACCTTCGGGAACTGGTAGGCGACGCCCGCGCTCGCGATCGGGCTCTTGTAGTAGTTGGCGAACCGATCCGACTGGTACTGCGGGGTGTTGATCAAGCCGGCGAACTGCGGGATCTGGTACGTCCGGAGGGTCTCGGCCGGGTCGTTCGGCGCGGCCTGGGTCGACGAGATCACGTCGAGGCTTCGGATGTTGCCGTTGACCAGGATGTTGACCGTCGGGGTCGTCTGCGGGTCGGTCGGGACCGACGCCGCGTCGGAGTTGAACACGGTGTTGAAGATGCTGTCGAGCCGGATCGAGGGCTGCATCTTCAACGGCGTGGACATATCCCCGATCTGGATGTTGATCGGCGAATTGGGCTGGGCCAGGTCGACCGGGGCGATGATGTCGTGGAACTGCAGCAGGTTCGTCCCGCCGAGGAGGTAGACCCCGGTGGTGCTGTAGTTGACCCCGCCCGGAGGCGCGAGCAGCGTCTGGGTCAGGGTGAACCCGTTGAGTACGACCGACTTCACCGCGGTGGTGTCGATCAAGCGGTTGAAGAAGACAATGCCGTTGCCCTGCACATACGGCGAGGCGGTCGTCTGACCCGTCACGATCGACTTCGAGGTCGTGCCGACGAGTTGGATCGTGTCGATCGCGTCGTCGAGCGCGCCGTCGTTGGGGGTGACGTCGGTGACGATCACCTTACCGGGGCCGTGGACCGTGATCGTCCAGGTGTCCCCCTCGCGGTCCGTGCCCGAGACGATCTTGCCTTCGTTGTTCAGGAACTGCGCCTGGGGATTGGCTTTCCCCTGCCGGACGAGGCCGCTGATCGAAAAGGGGATCTTCTGGTGGGTCGTCGCCGTGTAGACCGGCAGGTCGGTCGGGATCCATGGCGAGAAAGGTTGGCTGGTCGCCGAGAGCAACGTACGGCTCTCAAGCGTTTCGAGTGTCGAACTCGGCCCGAACCGGCTGGGTTCGGGTCGGTCTAATCGCCGACGTGTGTTCCGCATCGAAGACTCCCTCCATGGGCAGCTCGCGAGGACGGTCGACGTTGCACGAGGTCTTCACACCCGGCGCAACGAAGCCGAGAGCCGCCATCCCTGATCGGCGTGGCCGTCCAGAAGAAAAATCGCGGGATCGCGCGCCTCGGACGTGTCTTGCCGGTCGTCCCGATTCGGTCCGAACCCAAGCCTTGTCGGCGCAACGAACGAGGTTACGGCTAAATTACTCGGCCGAGGTCTTGGGAAGACTTCAGGCGACGAGATAAGGTAGGCAAATCAGGGTATCGAGGAAATCAGAAGAGGGGGTTACGCCGTGGGAAGGGAACGAAGGGCCGCCATCGCGCAACTCTCATCATCGGCGAATTGGAAATATTGGTCGAGCTTCATGCTTCGAAGGAGGTCGAGGACGTTGGGCTGGATGTGGAAGAAGACGACCTTCCCCCCCTGGGCGGTACCCCGGCGCTGGATGCCGACCAGGATGGCGACGCCCGAGCTGGAGAGATAGTCGATGGGGCCGAGGTCGACGGCGATCCGTGGCGTCGAGATCGTCTCGACGGTTTCGTAGAGAGACGAGCGGACGGCGTTGGAGCGGAAGTCATTCAGGCCGGAAGGGTCCTCGAGCCTTAAGATCAGGCCTCCCGGCTCCTCTCGGACACTGAAGGACGACATATCTCCGTGGTCTCCTCGGCTCGGGGTCGGGGCGGCGCAGGTCGGATTGGTTGAGACGTTTCGTCCGAACGGGTGGGGAGCGGCCCGCCGCGGACGTCGGGTCGATTGCGGAGCCTGACGTCGAAGTTAACCCAGAGCCGGGCCTCTGTCGATCTTGTTCTTATCTGAAGTCTTCGAAAGAGAAAGACGTAAGGAGTCGCTTCCCGTGAGACCACGCAGTCGTCGCACGATCCTCATCACCCTCATCACCCTCGCGGGCGCCGGCTGCCACGAACGTCGCGCCCCCCTCGTGAACGTCCAGACGGGAGAGGGCGTCCGCGTCCGTGCCCCGTTCGTCAATGTCGAGGTCCCCGACGGCCCGTCCGAACTGCCCAAGGTCGACGACTGAACCGTCCCGATGCTCGGTCTCTCCTTGCGGTCTTCTCCTTTCGCCTCCCACTCGCGACCCTCGGGCCGCCGGATTCGTTCCCGAACGACGCGTGGCCGCGGCCCGGGCCACTGTGCAATCGCCCCGCCTCCTCCCATTGCGGACGTTGGCAATCGATGCGACCGGCTTCCTCGGCGAAGCCGGTTCTCGTTACCTCCAGGTCCCAGGCTCTCGCCGACATCGCGCACGACGTCGGGACGGTCTGTTGGTGGACCTTGAGCACGCCTTCATAAGCCAAGAAGGAATCCCGCGCGCACTTCGGGAATTCATTGGACGATTGCGCGAGATCCTGCTCCAATCATTTGAAAGACGCCAACAGATACGCGGGCATGGCACTCGTCTCCCGCCCCTGCTCGGGTTCGCCGCGAGAGCGCGGCACATGCCGATCATTCCGAAAACTCAATCACACTTTTGTTCGTCAATGCTTTGATCCATTAAACTCGAGTGTCCCAACCGGTCCTCCTTTCGAGGGACGTGTACGGTGCGCATCGATGAATAGGTCGCTGTCCGACTCTTTCGTGCCGACACGTCGCACAGGCTTGGGCTTCGCAGGCCAACCCGCGGGTGGTTCCAAGGCCTCGATCGATCGAGGATTCCTCGGTCGGGCTCGCCTCTGGAGTCCCGGGATCCGAAGCAACTGGGGCGGCTCGGCAAAATAGCCAAGCCCCCCTTTTACCGTCCTCGAATCGGTGCTACGGTTGGGAAACTGGCTCTCGATTTCCTGAGCCGAACGATCGTGCGGAAGGCGTCCGACCGACTCGAGGGCGAGTCCGGGGCGGATGTCTGAGAAGGCAAGGCGAAGGTTGCCCTGTCCAATGGCGAGGGGAATGGCCCGATGAGCATCGTGTTCTTTTGTGACGACTGCGGCGCCAGGTTCGAGGTCGACTCGAAGATGGCGGGCAAGAAAGGTCGCTGCAAGAAGTGCGGCCACCAGATCGAGATCCCCGCGTCCAAGGCCAAGTTGCCGGTCACGGCGACTCCTTTGGCAGCGGCCGCCGCCGCCACGAGCTCGTCCTCATGGGTCGCGGCGGTCAACAGCAGCAATGTCGGCCTCAAACCTCTTACCATCGACCGCCTCCCTTCCTTGAAGCGGCAACCGTCCAAGCCGACGCCGCAAGACGACGACGAGTGGGAGGATTCGAACCCGTACAACCTGGCCAATCCCATGGGGGAACGGTCACGCGGACGCGTGTCGAACCAGGTCAGTACGGTCAAACGTCTCTGGCGGAACGAGCTCAGCAGCGTCTTCAAGGTCCTCCGCTGGGTCAGCGAGACGGCTTACTTGATTTCGATCCCCTTCCTGATGCTGATCCTCTTCGGGATCATGCTCCGGTCGCGTCACCTGGCGATCCTCGGCGCCACGGTCGTGGTCCTGCTCAACATCGGCCGGCTGGGAATCGGGATCGCCAACCTCGCCGTATTCGCCTTCCGCGAAGGGATCCCTCAGGGGGTGAGCTTCCTGATCCCTCCCTTCACCTTCATCTTCCTCTCGAAGCACTGGTCGAAGGTCCATAAGTCTGCCAAGCGGGTGATCGAGCCGGCCATCACCATTGGCCTGGTTGTCCTCGCCTTCACCTTCATCCCATCCCTCTCGGGCGGGAAGAAGGCCTCCGGAAGCGTCGCCGAGCGAATTCGGGAAGGGGCCACCGAGCTCGAAGGGGAAATTCGCGACGAGGTGTCGAAGTCGAAAAAACTCGACGTCAACTCCCTGGGCGAGAAGGCCAAGGGCGAGCTCGAGGACGTGAAGGGGCGCCTCCGCAGCAAGGTCGAGAAGGGAGGCGACGGGTCGAGCCAGTAAACTCGAGCCCATCGCCCGACCTCGACGCCCGGACGGCCTCCCCCGTCCCCAACCCCAGCCGTAGATCTCCCGACGCGGACCGACGAATCCCCGATATTGAGAGTGCATTCTTCAATGTCCACCCGACTCGACCAACATCCTCGCGACGGTCAATTCCCCGACGAAGGCGTCATCGACCTCGAGCCGACGGTCACGCTGGAGGCCGCAGACCCGAGCCTGGGCCCCCCCGTCGCCCTGGCGCAAGGGACGATGGCGAGCCTCGGCGGCGAGCTCGATGCCCTCCGGAGGAGCCGATTGACCTCGGTCGCGATCTTCCTCTCCATCGTCTCCCTGGTGATCTTCGTCTTCAACCGGATCGCCGGGGTGCCCACGCAGTGGCTCATCCCGGTGCTCATGGGTTTCCGGGTCGTCCTCACGGGCGCGGTCGCCGGCTTCCTCGTCAGCAAAGTCTCGCTGACGAGGAGCCAGCTTCGTACCGTCGAATTTGTGCTATTCGGCGGCCTCACGCTCGTGATGTGCGTCGGGCAGTATTTCGTGACCCATGGCTTCATCGAAGCCCAGAACGTGGCCGGCCTGATCGCGTACGAGAAGAACACGGTCTTGCAGCTCTTCGCGCTGATGGTGCTCTACGGGATGGTGATCCCCAACGATGCCAAGAACACCGCGCGAGTCGTCCTGACGATGGCGCTCCTCCCCGGCCTGGCACTGGCGCTCTCCCTGGAGCACCAGGACGCCGAGCCGATGATCGAGAAGCTCAAGACCATCGAGCCCCTCGGTGCCGGACTCATCTCGGTACTGATCGGCGCGAGCCTTGCGATTTACGGGGCGCACGTGCTCAACGGCCTCCGCGTCCAACTTCACGAGGCCAAGAAGTTCGGCCAGTACAAGCTCGTCCACAAGCTGGGCTCAGGCGGGATGGGTGATGTCTACCTCGCCGAACACGAGTTGCTCAAACGCCCGTGTGCGTTGAAGTTGATCCGGTCCGAGGTCGGCGCCGAGCCGCTTGCCATGGCCCGCTTCGAGCGCGAAGTCCGGTCGGCCGCGCGGCTCTCGCACCCGAACACGATCGAGATCTTCGACTACGGCCACACCGACGACGGCACGTTCTACTACGTGATGGAATACCTCCAGGGCCTGAGCCTGAACGAGCTGGTGAGCATGGCCGGTCCGCTCCCTCCGGGGCGCGTGATCTACCTGTTCCGGCAGATCTGCGCAGGTCTCGCCGAGGCCCACAACCTGGGCCTCGTCCATCGCGACTTGAAGCCCGCGAATATCTATGTCGCGATCCGAGGGGGCGAATCCGACGTCGCCAAGGTCCTCGACTTCGGGCTCGTGAAGGTGACCCACGGGCCGGATTCGGCCGAGTTGACGTCCGACCAGTCGGTCAGCGGCACCCCGATGTTCATGGCGCCCGAGCAGGCGTCCGGCGACCGCGAGCTCGACGCCAGGGCCGACATCTACGCCCTCGGGGCGATCGCCTACTTCTGCCTCACCGGCCAGGCCCCCTTCTCGGGGACCAGCCCGTTCGCGATCATGATCGCACACGCCCGAGACCCCGTCGTGCCCCCGTCGCAGATCCGCCCCGGGATCCCCGCCGACCTCGAAGCCATCGTCCTCCGCTGCCTCGCGAAGAAGCGTGAGGAACGGTATGCCGACGTCAAAGCCCTCGGGAAAGACCTCGCGGCCTGTGCCGCGGCCCATGATTGGGACAGCGACAAGGCCGACGAGTGGTGGATCTCGACCACGAAGGCGAAGGTGGAACCGGCGACGGCCTGACCGATCACCGCCCCGGCCTCGGATCGCAACGCTCGACCTCGGCAGCCTCGCTCCACATCTCGGTGGGCCAGTCTGCCGAGGCCGTCGTCTTTACCCGACCGTCGACGGCCCGCGGTTCTCCCCTCGAATTGCCCCAGGTTCCCATGATCGGCTCACATTTCCGGTGAAACCGGGTTAGACTGGAGCCATGCTTGCCGGGCGGGCCGAGGCACGGTTGGGGCGGACCGGACGCGTGCCACGGACCGGAGTTCGGAGAGCAAGGCGGACCCGCCCCGCCTTGCGGCGTTGGGGAACCTCACTTGAATCGTCTCTGGCTGGCCCTGAAGGCGTTCTGGCAGACGTCGGTCAACCCCGAGTTCGCGGCACGAGTCGAGCCCCTGTTCGTCCACACCCCCACGGGCCCCGACCTCCGCGTGCTGGCCGTGCTCCAACGCGACGGCCGACTGATCGACTTCCTCGAGGAGGACATCGACCCGTACACCGACGCCCAGATCGGTGCCGCGGTGCGCGATATCCATCGAGGCTGTCGCAAATCCTTGCGCGACTATCTGACCATCGAGCCGATCATGCCCGGCGAGGAAGAAGCGCGGGTGACCGTCGCCCCCGACTTCGACCCGGCCGCGATCCGGCTGATCGGCAACGTGAACGGCGCCCCGCCGTTTCAGGGCGTCCTCAAGCACCACGGCTGGCGGGTCACGTCGGTCCATCTCCCGGTCCTCCCCGTCGCCAGGGACGACTCTTCGGTCCTCTCTCCGGCCGAGGTGGAAGTCGTCTGAGCCCCGAGCCGAAGTCGACCCTTCGCGCGCCAGGCTTGTTGAAATCCGGGGCCTGTCCTCGAATCGTTGAAGGCGGGTGATCTCCGAATCCAGGTCGCGCCGGGAGGCCCGGACGACCCGGCCACTTGGTTAAGGAGTGTCCATGTCTCGCTTCGTCGTCGGCATCGACCTGGGGACGACCAACAGCGCCTTGGCGTATGCCGACACGAGCCAGGCGACCGCCGACGCCCCCGCACCGATCCGGGCGCTGGCGATCCCGCAGGTGATCGGCGTGAATGACGTCGGCGAACGGACGGTCTTGCCCTCGTTCCTCTACCTCCCCGCGGCCAAGGAATTTCCGTCGGGGGCGACCGACCTCCCCTGGAAATCCCCCAGCGACCGCGTCGTGGGGACGTTCGCCCGCGAGCACGGCGGCAAGGTCCCCGGCCGGCTCATCAGCTCGGCCAAGAGCTGGCTCTCGCATCCTGGGGTCGACCGCAAGAGCCCGATCCTGCCCTGGAGCGCCTCCGAGGGGGTCGCGAAACTTTCGCCCGTGGAAGCGTCGGCGGCCTATCTCGCACATCTGCGGGATAGTTGGAACCATCTCATCGCCGGGAAGTCCACCTCGGATCGCCTCGAGCAACAGGAGGTCTTGCTCACCGTCCCTGCCTCGTTCGACGCGGTCGCGAGGGAGTTGACGGTCGAGGCCGCCCGCGCGGCGGGCCTCGAAAACGTCTCTCTGCTCGAGGAGCCCCAGGCCGCGTTCTACTCCTGGCTCTCGGCGCAGGGAGAAAGCTGGCGGAAGAAGGTCAAGGTCGGCGACCTCCTGCTCGTCTGCGACGTCGGCGGCGGCACGACCGACTTCACGCTGATCGCCGTGACGGAGCAGGGGGGGGACCTCGAATTGACTCGCCTCGCGGTCGGTGAACATATTTTGCTCGGCGGCGACAACATGGACCTCGCCCTCGCCCACGCCGTCGCCTCGACGCTCCCGGCCGGCATGGAGGGTCTCGACGCCACCCAGCGGATCGCCCTCGGCTACGCCTGCCGCAACGCCAAGGAAGCACTGTTCTCCGGCCCCGACAAGGCTTCGGCACCCGTGACGATCCTCGGCCGAGGTTCCAAGGTCATCGGGGGTGCGTTGAAGACCGAGCTGACGAGGGAGGCGTTGAATCAGGTCCTGCTCGAGGGTTTCCTCCCGCGATGCGCCCCCACCGACCAGCCGGCCCGTGGCCGCCGGGTCGGCCTGACCGAGATCGGCCTCCCTTACGCAGCCGACCCGGCGATCACGCGTCACCTCGCCCGATTCCTCGGCCGGCAAGCCGGCTCGCTCCACACCGGCGGGAGCTCGATAGCCCCCTCGGCCGTCCTCTTCAACGGCGGCGTCTTCAAGGCGGGCGAACTCCGCGACCGCGTGGTCGAAGTGCTCTCGTCCTGGTCGGGCTCTCCCGTCCCCCCGCTCGAGACGAGCGACCTCGACCTGGCCGTAGCTCACGGGGCCGCCTACTACGGACAGGTCCGCCGAGGGAAGGGGATCCGCATCCGAGGCGGTGTCCCCCGCTCCTACTACGTCGGGATCGAGACCTCGGCCCCGGCCGTCCCCGGGATCGCGCCCCCGATCAAGGCCCTCTGCGTCGTCCCGATGGGGATGGAGGAAGGGACCGAGGCCGACGTCCCCGGCCCTGAGTTCGGCCTCGTCGTCGGCGAGCCGGCCGAGTTCCGGTTCCTCGGCTCGACCACCCGTCGAGACGATGCCGTCGGCCTCATCCTCGACCGCTGGCAACCCGAAGAGCTCCAGGAGATGTCCCCGATGGAGACCTCCCTCGTCGCCGAAGACGGCGATGCCGACGAAACCGTCCCGGTCCGACTCCATTCGAACGTCACTGAGGTCGGCACGCTCGAGCTCTGGTGCAACAGCACCCGCGACGACCGGAAATGGAAGCTCGAGTTCAACGTCCGCGAGCCCGCCCACGACTGAACCCCGGAACCGGCCGCGCCGGCAGAAATGAGGGGCCATGACGCCGTCCCCGTTCGGGCTCCCGGCGGCTTCATCTCCGTGCCGAAGCACGATCGCTCACAGGTGATCCCCACAATGGAAGAACCGAACATCCTCATCCTCGACGGTGCCGTCGAGCAGCCATTGCGACTGACCTACGACGACCTGTCTGCCTTCCCGGAATCGGGTCAGGTCCGGGACGTCTCTCGCTTCCAGCCCTCACGCCAAGGCGACGGCGTTATGCTCGACGCCCTGCTGGAACGAGCCCGCCCCCACGCCGACGCCAACTACCTGACCTTGCACGCCGACCGCGACGACTTCCACGTCTCGGTCCCGCTCCAGGCCGTCCGAGGCGAATGCATCGTCGTCTATCGGCTCGGCGACGGGCCGCTCGAGCTCAAGCAAGGAGGGCCGATCCGCTTCCTGATCCGCGACCCCTCCGCCTGCCACACCACCGAACTCGACGACTGCGCCAACGTCAAATACCTCAGCCGTATCGAGCTGACAATCCGCCGAGGCCGCGACACCCGCCCTGCCGACGAAGCCGCACACGCCGCCCTGCACGACGGGCAGCGTTCGTAAGTCGATCAAGAGCTGAACTCCTCCAGGCCGACCCCGGTACAGAGACGACATGTCCGCAGGGTCGTGAACTGAGAGCGTGGCGTCATATCCGGTGCGGCGGGTCGCCGCGCTGCGCCGCCAAGCCCTACACAATCCTGCGGATATCTACGGCCGTCATGCCCCGGCTTACCTCCAACACCAAGGATTCACTCGTACACTCATCGACAATACCGAGACGCTTCAACCTCCGGCCGTCGGCGGTACGTTCGAAAAATAAGGTGTTGGGCAAAAGAACCTGTTGAAATTCAATGTCACCGGAATGAGGTCGTGTAGTTCCATTCGCCGTAGAAGTCGTCGCCCTTGATCCGCAGCCCAGTCGTCTCCTCCTCACTCACCTCGACCCCCCTGAGTTAGCTGCCGGTGTCCAATCCCGCCTGGATCCGCAATCCCGTCTCGGTGCATGAATTGCGGATCAAGTTGAGGAGCATCTCCAGGCTCCGAAGCGGCCTCCCTCTCCAACTCTGTGATGTGGCAGAACATCCGGTGCTCGATCTTGTTTCACTTGCTCGTCCCCGGTGGGATATGACACACCTTGTTCCGCAAACCCGTCGCATTGGCCAACTCCTGCACCGCCACCTTGGCTTCCACCGACTTTGGCGATGATGAGCAAACCCTTGGCTCGGGGATAGACCTTCGAGACCATGTTTACAGCGGTTAACGCAGGCATATCGCACGAGGTGAACGGTTCCGCCCGAAATCCAAGGTTTCAGGCTATTCTGTCGTGTGCGATGCGGCCGGGAACCGCTGTAGGAGATCGGAAAATTGCCGTCGATCACTGAAATATGAGTTGAGTCACCTACGCCAATGAGGGAAACCTTGAAACATTCAACTTAACGTCGCCATTATAAATTTCATATCAAGGCAATCAATGGCCCTGTCCACCCTCGTCACTACGAAACACCCAGAGACTCGGACACCGCATGCCATCAGGACGTTGTTTGGTCTGACCCAACGACTCGCCATCAGGTCGTCAGCTTTCGCCATCCCTCCCGGTCGCCAGGCGATCATCCCTGCCTCGGTCTCTTGATCGATTGTCATCGGGCCTCCTGCGGGCGTCTTGCCAGCATATCCGGATCGCTCGCGATTCCCGTCGGCCTCTTGCAGGACGAGCGGGAGCATCGATATTGCTCGCAAATTCCGGGTCGGTGATGCAGTCCCTCAAGGTTCTCGCTTCATGCCGACTGTGGTAGGCCCCCTCTGTTTGCCACTACATGGCTTGCAAACATTTGTAGGCCATCCGATTTGAACGTCGAAGTATCGACCGATTCGTGCATGGCGACCAGGGAGTGAACGACGAAGGTCCAGATCGAGCAGAGCGTTTACCGAATGAACGGTCTTCACGTTGTTGTGTCCTTTCCGGGGAAGTAACCCGACGGGTAGAAACCCCGATTCATTCGAATCTCGACATGCCAAAAAAATATCAAAACAAAAATTTATTGCGCCGTACCCGGACGAAATGTCGGGCTGCCGGTCACGGATGGAACGAAGAAGTGGTCAGGCGGTCAGTTCGGTTACCGGGGTGACCAATCCTGAAAAACCCGGGTGGGAGTGCAGGAGGGATACGCAACGAATCGCGCAGCCAGCACGCAATCGGCATTTATTTAAGAGAATTCCGAATTTAACATGTCAAGGATGGGCCGTGAGCTCGACTCCTAAAATCGATATGTCATCATGAGATCCGCCGGCCCCTTCCCAATGCGTTATCTCCTCCAAGAGTAGGGCGATCCCCCGTGCCAGCGGTAGCGCCCTCAGCCGGTCGAGTGAGTCCAGGACGCGTGCGTCACCGAATCGCTGACCGTCAGGGTTCATCACATCGGGCAGGCCATCAGAATAGAGATACAGCCTGTCCCCCATCGCCAACCGGACACACCTCTCGCCGTAGACCTCCTCCGCCAGTCCGATCGGGAAACCCGGTGTTTCGAGGATTACCGGGAAACCGACGACGGGGAGATGGATCGGGCCCGGATGGCCCGCGGAAACGTGCTGGAACTCCCCGGTCGAGACCTCCAAGATGCCGTAGATGAGCGTGGCGAATTGCTCGGTGGCCGCGTCGTACGGGAAGAGCCGGTTCAGGTGATTAGCGACCTCGGCGGGTGGGGTTAGACACGGAGACCCGGCAGCGTTTCGATCACCGATCAGGATCGAGGACGCTTCCGATGGGGGCGACAGGAGGCGGCTCAGCGTAACCGACAGCAAGGCCGCCGAGACGCCATGGCCGCTGACGTCAAGGACGTAGAGGCCGACCTTACCTTCGCCAAGCGGCAGGATGTTCAGACCGTCGCCCGCCAGTTCGTCGCATGGGCGATAGCACCAGGCGAACTCCGCGCCAGCGATCGAGGGGGCCGTGCAGGGGAGGAACGCCTTCTGGATCCTGGCCGCCGCCTCCAAGTCCCGAGACATCCGACCGTTGGCCTTTCCCAGTTGCGCATTGGACACTTCCAGCTCAATTTGGAGGCGGCGGATCTTGAGGTGTGTTTCGACGCGAGCATGAAGCTCTTCCATCTGGAACGGCTTGGTGAGGTAATCCACCCCGCCGGTCGCGAACGCCTTCACCTTGTCGAGGTTCTCGTTGAGGGCGCTGATGAAGATGACAGGGATACCCCGGAGCAATTCATCGGCCTTCAGGTGGCGGCAAACCTCGTAGCCGTCCATCTCCGGCATGTTGATGTCGAGAAGTATCAGGTCCGGAGGTTCCTTCCGGGACGCCGCCAGGGCCAGCCTGCCGCTGGGAACCGGCCGGACCTTGTAGCCGCGAGCCTTGAGCATGCCGGCCAGCAGATGGAGATTGGCCGGGACATCATCCACCACCAGGATGCTGGGAATTTTGATCTTAGACCCTTTCTCCGCCGGAGCGCGGCAATGGGCTACCTTTTCGAGATCTACCTCGGGCACTCGATCGTTCGACCAAACATCCGTCAACTCTTCCGGCGGGCGCTCTCATGACGTTCGGTTTCCACCACTCGATCGGAGGCCGGTGGGAAGGCCGATCCACACGTAACCCTGGAATGCCGTTACGGAGGGCTCGGGAAACCACTCGAAGGAGAGACAGTCGGTACCCGACCGACGGTGGGCGGGCCGAATAAATCAAGCAGGATCTGGTACTGGAACCGCTCGGCCAGGTATCGAAGCCCTTGTGCGACGTCGGGAGTTCGAGCTTCGACTTCGTGGATCGTCGCGAGCAATTGGTCCAGATCCGCTTCGACGACGGCCTCTCGCATGAGGTCGATCAGTGACCGAGGCACGGCCGCCAGGGCCTCGGGCGAGAGCTCGGCTATCGCTCCCTCAACGATGGGCAGTTCTTCGGCGTAAGAGAACTCGACTCCCAGATGGGACTGGATCTTCTGGAACAGCTCCGCCTCCCGGAATGGCTTGCCGATGAAATCGTCGGCGCCGACCCCGATCAGTTCGTGGCGGTTCTCATCCATCGCGCTGGCGGTGACCGCGATAATCTTGGGCTCGGTCCCGCCGGCCGACGCGCGGATCCTTCGGATCGCCTCGTTGCCGTCCATTACCGGCATGCGGAAATCCATCAGGATCAGGTGTGGCCGCCAGAGAGCGAACTCCGCGATCGCTTGCTCTCCGTCATACGCCAGCCGGACATCGAATCCGATGGGGACGAGGAGCTGTGCCAGCAATTCCCGGTTCTCCTCGATGTCATCGACGACCAGCACCCGACATGGGGACTGTCCGGGCTTTAGCCCAAGGACCTGCCGGGGTCTCTCGGCGTGATGCACAGCTTGGGACTGCCCCTCCTTCAAGGGAAAGTGGATCGAAAAGACGCTCCCCTTGCCGACCTCACTCCTCACGTTGATGTCGCCGCCCATCAACCGGACGAACTCCCGGCTAATCGCTAGCCCGAGGCCCGTGCCGGTCCCCGCTTGCTGTCCGGTCTTGGTCTGTTCGAAATGCCGGAACAGCTTGGGCTGCTCGTCCTCAGGTATACCCGGGCCGGTATCCTGGACTTCGACCCTCAGGATTGGGCCCTTCGTGCCCTCGCGATCCGCGCTGACCCGAAGGCCGATCCCGCCCCGATCTGTGAACTTGACGGCATTACCTAGCACGTTGATGAATACCTGCCGAAGCTTGTTGATGTCGGACTCGATGAAACGGGGGACGTCGCCCCCCATCTCGACGACGAACGACAATCTCTTCCCGTCCGTCCGGACACGGAACATCATCTCGAGGTCATCGAGCAGGTCGGCCAGGTCAAACGTGCTAAGGTTCAACGTGGTCCGCCCGGCCTCGATCTTGGACATCTCCAGGATGTCGTTGATCAGGGCGAGCAGATGCTCACCGCTTCGATTGATCGTCCCGAGGTACTGGCTCTGCCGGGCGTCCAGGTTCCGATCACGCAACATCAGTTGGGAGAACCCAAGGATCGCATTCATCGGCGTTCGAATCTCATGCGACATGTTCGCCAGGAAGGTACTCTTGGCCCGATTGGCGGCCTCGGCCGCCTCCTTGGCCTTTGCGACATCCTCCTCGGATCGTCGCCGCTGTGTCACGTCCTCCATGGCGAGGACCAGCAGTTCTCCGTGCTGCCCAGCCTGGAGCTTGCGGGCATTGAGCAGCATCACCCGCCGGCCGATGACCGGGAAGGTGTGCTCAAGTTCGAAGTCGTCAAAGACAGAGCTCTTGGGGACGATGTCCTCCAGGAGCGTTCGCAAGTCGGGGATATCCCATTGGCCATTGCCCAGTTCGTAGATCAGCCGATTCTCGGTCTCTTCGGAAGAGACGTGGAATGCCTGGTAGAATGCGCGGTTGGCCGAACGGACGCGGAGGGTGGCGTCGAGGATGAGCAGCGGCTCGCGGACCGTGTCGACAATATTCTGGGCGTAAGCCTCGATGGCTTCCCCCAGCGGTTCTCGTGTCATCAAACCCCTCCATCCGTGCCAGGGGCTCCGGTCTTCGCGTCGAGCGGCCGCGATGGAAAGCCCGGAACCTGGCTGCCCGGGGTGGAGGAGCGCCGTCCTTGGCCTTCCTCGAACGCGGGGGCGAATTGCTGTGCCTGGTCGATCATACGACGCTTCAGGTCGCCGTGCGCTGGTCCGGTCGCCCTATTCCCCGGTCTTAGTCGATGTTTCCCGAGGTGAGCCTGAATTCTCAGGCCTGCACTCCTCCAAGATCCGCATTCCAGAAGGATCGTGATCGATCCTCTCCATGGCCTGACAGCTGCTCCTGCCACTCGTCCTCGGCACGATGGAGATGCAGCCGGCGCACACTTGGGTTCTCCAAATTTCCAGGGCCGTAACGACTTGCGACCTGCCCACGCTTGCGTCCTTCCTAAGCGTTGCCTGCCAGCAACCGCATTCACCGAGACGCAAGCTCTGACTCGCGAGCTCACAATCGGTTCGCCAAAGGATCGGGGTGTAAGACGTTGGCACCGGTCTTCAGAAGGCAAAACCGAGGGTGCATCGAATCGTCTAAGGAATTGCTGCTCGACTGCAAGGCGAGGGCTGGAGGAGGAGTCGAGCCTGGTGATCGGTGACAGGGCGTTGGGTTTCTGGAAAGCGATGCGTCAGGTCTGGGACAAGACGAAGGAGCCGCGTTGCTGGGTGCGCAAGATGGCGAACATCCTGGACAAGTTGCCCAAGGGGGCGCAACCCAATAGGAAGGGTGCGTTGCACGAGATCTACGGGGCCGAGAGCAAGGGTGCTGCGGAGAAGGCGTTGGACCTGTTCGTGAAGACGTACGGTGCGAAGTATCCGAAGTCGACGGAGTGCCTGGAAAAGGACAAGGAGGACCTGCTGGCGTTCTAAGACTTCCCGGCGGAGCCTTGGCGGCACATCCAGACGAACCCGATCGAGAGCGTGTTCTCGATGGTGCGGCTGAGGCACGACAAGACGAAGGGGAGCGGTGACCGGGTGTCGAGCCTGACGATGGTGTTCAAGCTGATGGAGAGTACATCAAAGAGTCGGCGATCGTTGAACGGTTCACCGTTGCTTCAGGACGTCGTGAAGGGGACCATCTTCAAGGACGGCGTCAAGGAAAAGACCGCCGCCTGAAAAATCCCCAGACACAGCTCTTGAACATACCCCCCTGCGACGGCTCGCCGAGACGCTCCTGAGGCGGCATCCCGACAAGAATAGTCTCCGTGGAAACACGATTTCCCTTATGATAAATAAGGACTACTTGGTTCAAGTCTTGCAATTACATCAGCTTTGATATGCGCTGGCCCTGGCCTGGTTGCCGGCTCGTAGCGTGCAGCTATGCAGCCTGATGGCGTACTGGCTCAAGACGCGTGACGCGTCAAGCTCTGACAAAACCTCTGATTCGCATCGGTTTTGCGCCATGGCTCTGGACAACGCCAGCCGTCCCGGCGATTCTTGTACGGCCCTCGGACCATCGTAAGACCTCGGAGGGAATACCACGATGCGGCTCATGCGACGCACGGTTTGGGTGCTTGCGGTTCTGGTTTCGACCTCACTCTGCGCGGCGGAGGATGAGAGGCCGGAGGAGACGTTGGCTTCGCTCAAGAAGTGGGAGGGTGCGGCGTTCGAGGAACTGGAGAGTCGGCGAAAGCCGGGAACGACCCAGGCCGATCAGAAGAAGGCTCTCGATCGCTACTACGAGACGGTCGCCGACCTTGGTCGCCGCGGCATGGCGGTCGTCAGGATACGTCCTGATGCGCCCGACGCCGTCGAGACCCTGCTATGGGCCCGTAAGGTGGGGGCGGAGGGCAATTCGGAGCTCGCTGGCGTTGTTTATGACTTTGTGGCCGAACATTATCTCGACTCCGACGCGATCCTGCCGCTCTGCCGTACCGCCTGGGTCGACGCCGTCAAGAGCCCCCGGGTTGAAACGTGTCTCCGCGCCGCGGTCGAGCGGAGCACGAACCCCAAGGTGCGTGCACTTTCCTGCTTCAGTCTGGGCCGGTGCTATCAGGAGCTCGCCTCGGTGGCGCGAGATCTCAACGATCCCGTCCGTCGCGAGGTCCGCGAAGGAATTCTCGACCGCTTCGGGCCAGTCGTGATCCGACGACTCGGCTCGCTCGATCCCGAGAAGCTCACTCGCGAGGCCGAGGCGTGTTTCGACCGCACGATCAAGGAGTTCGGAGATCAGCAACCCATGGGCTCGTTCTTCCCGCCGCTAGGAAAGCAGGCCGAGGGAATGCTTTTCCAATTGCATCACCTCGGCATCGGTCGTACCGCGGCTGAGATCGAGGGGGAGGACGTCGACGGCAAGCCGATGAAGCTCTCCGACTACCGGGGCAAGGTCGTCGTGGTCTCGTTCTGGGCGACCTGGTGCATTCCGTGCATGGAACAAGTACCTCACGAGAAAGCCCTGGTCGAAAGGATGAAGGGCCGGCCGTTTGCCCTGATCGGCGTCAACGGCGACAACGACCGCGAGAAAGCGAAAGCGGTGTCCGCCAGAGAAGGCGTCAACTGGCGATCCTTCTGGCCCGGTGGCGCGAAGCGAGGCACCCCTCTGGAGTGGGGCATTAGCCTCTGGCCAACCTTCTATGTGATCGACGCCAACGGCGTGATTCGCGACAACGAAATCCACGACGGCAAGGAACTCGACAAGATGATCGAGAGCTTGGTCGCGGAATCAGAAAAGGCCTCGAAGCCGTAAAAAGTCGGCTCCTGGGAGACCCGAATACACGCCGTTCGGGCTCGAGAGGGGAAGCGAGTCGCCGGTAGACTTTTCCGCGACCCATCCCTCGAATGCACGAACCGTTCGACGATCGAGTGTTTGGGATTTGATGAACGCGTCAGGTGGGTTTCGGACCTGATCCGAGCACCATCCGGCTCGTCCAAAAAATGGACCGGTTCCTGGGTGTGAACCTACGGCCGACCGCAGACGTAGTGGGCTCTTGGGAAGCCACTGTGACTCGTACCGGGCCCTTACTTCCACCAGCCGAGCAGCTCGCCGAACTTCATGGTGAGGACGGTGATCGTCACAGCGCCCGAGCCGAAGGCGGCGACGAGGACGACGCCGGCGGCGATCTCGCGGGCGACTCGGAGGGGAGGGGATTCGGGGTCGCCGACGGCCCTCGCCAGGGTGTCGATGGCGCTGTGGGTCAGCTCGGCCATAAGGACGAGGCAGGCGCCGACGACGAGGAGGCACCAGCCCCAGGGGCTGACGCCGAGGAGCCCGGCGGTCAGGGCGATGAGGATCCCTCGGTAGGCGTGCGCGAAGAAGCTCGAGTCGCCCCGGATGGCGTGCTTCAGGCCGCGGAGGCCGGCGGCGAACTTCTCGCGCGAGTCGCGTCGGCCCGCGCGGGCGGCCCAGGGCGAGGGAGGGCCGAATTCGCTCTCGTCGAGCTCCGGCCCGTCGTAGTCCATCACGCCGTCGCGCGGGCCGGTCTCGCTCGTTCTCTCAAACATTGAGTCGTCCCTCGGGTCCTACCCGATCGGCTCCAGGAGGGCGAAACGACCCCCTCATCCTCACTGCGTTGGAGCGAACCGCGAATCGAATTGGGTCAGGCCGCTCCCCGACCCGAATCGCATATTCGGGCTCATCCGCGGCGAAATCGCAATGGCAATCTGCGAGAAGTTGTTTCGCTGCGGGTCGACCACTAAACCAAACGTGGTCAGATAGTCGGCCCCGACACGGGTGAACGAGAACATCGACGCGAGGAGGATCTGGTTGCCGAAGTCGTACGAGGTCGAGAACGTCCCGTACCACTTCGGGCTCAGCCAGTAGCTCACGCTCGGGTTCAACGCCGAGGTCGTGATCGGCCCGGAGTTGATGACCGTGTAGCCGATGAAGATGTTCCCTCGGGGCGGTCGGCTGATCGAGAACCCCGACGTGACCACGTTCAGGCCGAACGGGTAGCCCGGCTGATTGGCCGTGGCCAGGGTCGTCGGCTGCCCGCCGATCTTGAAGAACTCGAACCAACCATAGGAGATGAAGCTCGTCCTGTCGCCGAGGAACCACTGGTAGTTGTACATGTTCTGGCCGAAGCTCTGGCCGAAGTCGTCGCGGCTGGCGTACGGGAAGAACGTGGTGCTCACGTCGAGGGTCATGAAGTCGGTGACCCGCCGTCGCCCTTCGGGCCCACGCTTCGTCTGGAGCCTCGAGTGGAAGTTCAGTTGGAGCGTCTGGATCGTCCCCTGGATGTCGGTCGTGCCCGAGATCGGCGAGATCGCCCGGCGGAGGATCAAGTGCCTGGGGTCGTACTGCTGGGGGAGCACGCCACCGATGTACTGTGAGAGGGCGAAGTAGCGTCGGACGAATTCGTATTCGTTGTCGTCGAGGTCGTCCTGCACGCCGATCTGGTTGAGCCGCGTGTTCGAGACGGCGTTGCGGTAGTCGGCCTCGAAGCTCATCTTGTGGTTCAGGCCGTGGACGTTGAAGAGGTCGCTCTCGGCGTCCGGATACCGCTTCCAGGCGATGATATCGGCCTTGGCACCCGCGGCTCCCCAGACGCGTCCGATCGCATTGCCGCCGAGCTGGTTGTTCCAACCGACGACCTGCCCCTGGACATACGGCACGAACCGGAAGACGTTGCCGAAGCTCATCGGCATGTCGATTTCGTGGTTCGAGTACGCACGGCCCGTCGAGAGCACCCCGCTCGTGTTCGAGATCGGGTCATAGGGCATGAACGCGAAGATGTTCGGGTTGTTGACTTCGTTCGCCGTGTGCGTGTTGGCGTAGTCGACGCCGGAGTGCTGGAAGTAGGTCAGGCGATTGCCGAGGAGCGAGTCGCCCAGGCGGTAGTAGTCGAGCCGGGGGAGCCACTGGGTCTCGGTGTTGAAGTTCTGGAGGTTCGCCTCGGTCCAGACGCTCCAGGCCCAGTTGTCCTTCTGCCGGATGACATAGCCGAGGGTCTCCTGGTCGAGCCCGGTCTCGGCGAGCCGCTTGTAATACTCTTCGAGGAACTGGCGGTCGGAGATGTACGCCGCCTCGACCTGGACCCGGAAGTCCTCGTAGGGGTCGGCGTCGGGGCTGAGCAGCGATTGCATGTGCCGCATATTGATGCGACCGCGAAAATCCTGGAACGACGGGACGTCGTCTCGCTGGTAGCCTCGCTTGCCCGCCACGATGCCCGACGGCAGGATCGTGTTGCTCGTCACGATCGCCGGGCCGGAGCCGAGGACGTCCACGCCGGCGTCCTTCAAGCCCCAGACGTCGAGGTAGCCGAAGTAGCCGTCGTTTGTGAGGTTGGGGTTCGCCACCCGCCTCGAGCGATACGGGTCGCTCAGGTCGCCGAGGAAGTCCTTGCCGAACCAACCGATCTCGGTCCCCACGGCGGGGAACTCCTGCGTCCGCTTCTGGAGGTAGTCGAGGTCGACGGTCCAACTGTCGATCCACTGCGGCCGCTTGATCCCGAAGAGGCGGAAGCCGTTGAAATCCGAGAGGATCTGCTGGCCGAAGTAATTGTTCATCCCGTAGCGGATCTGGCGCAGCGGCGGCTCGATGTCATCGACGTCGCCGCTGATCCTGGGATGGTAGAAGACCGGCAACGGCCCGAGGTAGAAGATGTTCTGCCTCGCGTCGAAGTTCCAGGTCAGGTTCGGCTCCGGGTTTGGCGAACCGGGTTTGCTGACCGTGCTCCCCGTGGTCGGGTTGGTCTTCGAACTGACGACGTGCGTGAGGTCGACCGACTTGCTGGTGAACCGGTATCCGGGGACAGGGAACCGGCTGCCGGTCATCAGCGTGCGGTTGGCCTGCACTCGCTCGAGTCCAAACTTATAGGTGCCCTCGGGAGTGACTTCGAGCGGCCGGAACTGGTCGATCCTCGGCGAGGTGAGCTTGGTCGGAGCGATGAGCCCGGGCGCGAAGAGGTCGAGCTGGGCCTGGAGTCCGATCAATCGGCCGGTCCGGAAGTCGTAATAGATCTGCTTGGCCCGGTACGTCTTCTGGTCGGCATTGCCGGCGATCTCGCGGGTGTCCTGACGGACGACGACGTTCCCCTCGAGGTAGATCTCCATCGGGTCCCCGGCGTCCTCGACGATGACGCCGTCGGGGCCGATCGTTTTCCCCTTCGGTTTGTTCGGGTCGACGCGTCGCCAGATGATCGCGCTGTCCGCCGAGAGGTCGATGACCCCGTTCGGGGCCGGTGACTCTGAGAGGATCGAGACGCCACCCCGCATCGTATACGTCTCGACGTGATCATCCGACGTCTGCAACTTCTGGAACTTGAAGTCGGGACCACCGTTCCTCGAGTAGATGCGCGTGACGCGTTGGGTCCCCGGGGTGATCGGCATGGCGAGAGAGCCCGGATCTTGCACCCGAGGACCGGGGGGGCGTTGCGCCGGCGACGCAGGGCCGCCGGACGGCCCGGGCAGCGGCTCGAGATCGGTCGAAAGATTGTCGAGCGGTGGCAAGGCGTCGGGCAACACCGCCGAGTCGTCAAACCCGGGTGTGGTCGAGGGGGGTGAGTTGCCCTGGGGCGCCTCGATCAGGGGAGGCAGTTCCGAGGCCGACGGCATCGCGTTCGGCTCGTCGGAGAAACCATCCGGGCCGAATTGCGTCGGGACGACCACGGGGTCGACCGGAGATGCCTCCGTCGCCGCTAACGCATCCCTCGAATTGACCACAGGCGTGCTGGGGGCCGAGGCCGGAACCGAAGCCACGGTCTCAGCAGGAGTCCCGGTCGACCTGGGACCTGCTGCTCCCGAGGATGACGACGTGGCAATCACCCCCTCGGGGAGCATCGCCGGCCGGAACTGCGTCGCCACCACGTCCGCATTTCGGGGATCGGTTCCCGTCCTCATCCCCGAAGGCGTCTGGACTTCGGGTCGAGGCGCGGGGGGACGCGACGTCGGCGCAGGCTGCCCCGCGGCGTTCGCGACGCGAGGCTTTGTGGGAAGAGTGTTCGGTGCGGGTTTCGGGGCCGCGGGCGGAGGGAAGGCGCGATCGAGAATCGCCACCCCGCTCGGCCGACCTTTCAGGTGCACCATGCCGCGGTCGCCCGAATACGGATTCAGGGTGACCTCCCTCACAGTCCGCAGCGTCATGCGGCCCGAGGGTCTAGCGGAAGGTCCTTCCCCCATCGGTTGGACGTGGCCTTCGGCATAGATCTCGACATGCGAGGTCGTGATGCCATCATCATTGGAACGGACGACGCGTACGACGGCCTGGTCGGCCCGAACTCCGTCGACGCCCCCCTGGATGATCGCGGCCTGCCCTTGGAGGACCAGCCACTGGCTCGTGCCGACTCCCCAGGCCGTGATCCGATCCGCCGCGAGGTCGATAGGCTCGGCGTCGTGGCTCAGGACTTCGGGGCTGGCGGGAGCCTGTGCGCGGACCAAGAGCGGGACCGAGACGGCCATGAGGATGAGTCCAAGCCGGACCCATCGGGGCGCACAAACTCTGGTTTGGTCGTGCCCTTGCACAGCTCCTCCCAAGGTTCGACCAGGCCACCGAACGAGCCGGCCTTCCTTGGCCGAGCTCGAAGATCGTCCGCCACCACTTCGGCATCACGCCGACTGAGCTCAGCGACCCTCATGAAACCGTCTCGTCCCGCCAAGGGCGCAGGAACCCTCGACGCAATCGAGGGGGCCTGGTTTTCCTTGTCGCGGTCGCACGGTGAATGTCGAGAGCGTCAAGACATGGATGTGACAGGACAATCGGCGGGCAAGATAGCCCTGACATGCCGAACCGTCAACCCGAGAACCGGAGTCGCTCCGCTTCCGCAACTCGCGTTCGACGTCGAACCTCATATTGACGACGTCTGAAACAACTCTCGGGCTCGGCGTCCGAGGCAAACCGTTTGCAGACGAGGATCGTCTGTCCAGAACCTGTGCCTCGCCGAGGGGAGGTTCTTGAGCCTCCAGCTCAATCTGCGAGCCAGTCATCGAGCCGAAGACCGGGGATGAGATGGAAGTGTCTCGTGTTGTTCGTGACGAGCGTCAGATCGTGGACCAGCGAGACCGATGCGATCCTCAGGTCGAGTTCGAAGACGACCCCTCCTCGGCGCAACATCTGCCCTCGAAGTTCCCCGAATTCATAAGCACGAGCCGAATCCTAATGCAGGACCTCGACGTCCCGCAGGAGTTCCTCATCGACAAGGTGCAGGAGCGGCGAGGGATCAGGACGTTTGAACGCCCAGGCATAAAGCTCGCCCAGAACGACCGTCGGGATGAAAAGACGCCCCGTGTGCTGCATGAATCGATGGGCAAGTCCAGAAGGCCGGCGCAGATGGGCTCAGCAGATATTCGTGTCCAGGAGGAAACTCATTCCGGGATCTCACGGGTACTCGGCTGCCTTCGATCCCGCTCGAGTTCGGCGAGGATGCGATCATCCTCCGGGGTCCAGTAAGGAGCCATTGCGCCGGCCGAATTCAAGATACCTTGGCCCCATCCCAACCCGGCATTTCGGACCCTCACGATCACCTCGACCTCCAGGCCCTCCGTAAGGCCAAGGTCTTCGACGAGTTCAATTGTCTTCCCGTGAATGACACCCCGACTTGGCTTGATGCTCACGGTTGACACCTCCCATGATTTCTGGGGCTCTTCACCCATACCCAACAAGCTCAATCGGCCGGTGATTCGACAAGAAGGCTCCGAACCTCGGATCAACCAAGCCCACGACCACTGACCAAAACGCCACTGGAATGGATTCCACAATCAGACTTCGCAATCTACAATACGAGGCGGCCACCCTGCGGACCCACCCAATACGCTTAAAATTAAGAATTCTAAAATAAAATCACAAAATCAATCAAGCAGGTAGTGTCAAGAAATTCCCCCTGGGCTCGGCCAACGCATAAACTCTACTATACTCAACGAGCCTGTGACCCGAGAGCGAAGGCGAAACGGGGATGTTGCGGGATTGCATCATCTGGCCCTTCCCCGCGCTGTCCTCACGAGGGGCCGAGAGGGTCGTGTGCGAGAAGATGACGGGCTTGGTCGAGAGCTTGAGGGCCCCCTCGACGGTCTGGACGTTCCCGTGATTCATGTCAACCAGGATGCCCAGGCGATTGCATTCCTTGATGACATCCGCCCCCAACCCGGTCAAACCGCCGTGGCGCGGGGGTGCCGTGAAGAGGTCACCCAACGGAGGGGTCGCATCGTTGTCGTGAACCAGGCCAATCACGCGGATGCCCCGCCTGTATGCCTCTTCCACTCGTTCGAGCTTGCCCTCGATGAAATGCCCCCCCTTCGACGGCCTGGATGATGATAGGCTGGCCCTTCTCGTGGGCCGTCTGGAGCTGCTCGAGGTTCAAGGCTCGGGTCATGTGATTCCGGGCGAGTTGAGCATCCATCGACTTCAACGCGTTCTGGAATCGGTCATAAGCGACGCCCGGTCCGCCGATCCTCTGGCGGTCGACGGCGAATGTCGAGCAAATCGCCGAAAGCCCCGAACGCTTCAACTCGCCGGCGAGGTCGAGGTCCGGGCCGGGGACTTCGGCCGCAGTCGTTGGCACGTCGACTTGGTTGTGCGCGTCGACTCCTATGGTGCTGGCCGCGATTTCCGCCACGCGTGGATCAACCTCATCGGCAGCCCAAGCCCAAGGCGACCGCAACGCCATCTCCCTGCCCATTCCAGCGACGGTCGCGGCCAGGAAGTCTCTCCGTGAACGGTGCGCTCATACCATCCTCCGATTTGGCTCTGAGGAGTCCTGGGGCGAACACCCCTCGCTCGTGACAGATTTCGCCAATATCCCAAGCGAGCGTTGGAGGGCACCCAAGTCGGTCGAACGATTCCCTAAAATCCTCTTCATGATGCCGACGGATTCTGCGGGAATCCTTCCACCCGCTCGGACTCGTCACTCGCCCTCTCGACCCGTCGCCGGAGGGGAGAAGACATCGAAGCGGTTGGGACTCTCGGGGAGAGTTGGCGGCTCACGCTCAGGGATATGTCAGATTCTTGGCCTCTCCTGAGGACGTCCGAGGCGCGGGGCCGGCGCAGGCCTGGGTCGATGCTTGTAGACGGGAGTTCAGGTAATCTCGTGCCGAGGCTTGTGATCTTTGAACTGCCGGAGCAAGGAGGGGTTCAGGCCGTAGCTCAGGCCCAGGAGCTTGATCGGGTGGAGGGTCCGCTTGGGCGAGCCTTGCTCCATCTGCATTCGGCAGGCGCCGCATTCGGTGGCGCCGACCTCGATGTCGAGGTCGCGGAGCCGGTTGAGGAGCCCCCGGCCGGCCCGGAGCGAGGTCCGGAAGTTGTCGCGGGCCATGCCGAAGGTCCCCGCCATCCCCGAGCACCCCCGGTCGATGAACTCGACGTCGAGCTCGGGGATCTTCCGGATCAGGTCGAGGCCCGGAGTCCCGACGTCGAGCGCCCGGAGGTGGCACGGCTGGTGATAGCCGACCCGGGCGCGGAGAGGATGGGCGGGGGCCGGGAGCTGACCTCGGGCCTCCAGGCCCATCAGGTAATCGCCCACGTCGCGGGTATTTTCGGCGACGAGCGCGGCATCGAGGTCGTCGGTGAGCTTGAAGTACTCTCGGCGGAGCATCAGGGCCGCGGTCGGCTCGGAGCAGACGATCGTGTAGCCGTCGCGGACCGCGTTGCCGAGGATCCGGAGGTTCGCCAGCGCCAAGTCCCGGGCATGGTCGATGTCCCCCGCGACCAGGGCGGGCATCCCCGATCCGCGCTGACCGGGGGGGACGTAGACGTTGATCTCCGCCTGGTGAAACACCCCGATGACCGACTCGGCGAGCTCCTGGTCGAAGTGGTTCGCGTAGACGTCGACGAAGTAGGCGACGCGAGGCCCTGGGGCCTGGGGCCTGGGACGGGTCAGGCCGAGCTTCGCGGCCCGACGAACGAACGGGGTCCGGTGGGCCTTGGGGATTCGTCGCAGCCTCGAGAGGCCGAAGAGACGCTCGAACAGCCAGCGCATCGGCCGGCTCGCCAGGAGGGCGTTGGTCACGATCGGCAATCGGCTCGCGATCGCCGACCAGGTGTCGACCCTCGAGAGCATCCAGTCGACCGGCGTCAGGCCGTGGTTCTCGACGTACGCCGCTTTCGCCTCGAGCATCAGGGCCGAGACGTCGAGCCCCGAAGGGCATTCCTGAGGGCAGAGATTGCAGTGGATGCAAAGGTCCGCATTCTCCCGAAATTCCTCCGACCCCCAGAGTTTCGGGTCGAGTTCGCCCGCAAGGAGTTGCCGGACGAGATTGGCCTTCGAACGCGGCGTGGCGGCCTCCGACCCGAGTGCGCGAAAGGTCGGGCACATCCGCGCGTCGGGGGCACGGGTCCGGCAGGCCCCGCAGCTATTGCAGGCCGAGGCCGTGTGTTCGAAACCCGGCTCCGGCCATCGCAAGATCGGCAGGGCCGGCGGCTCGACCGCCTCGGCTTCCGCCCCAGGCTCCGGGGTTTCCTCCTGTCGAGGATTCCGTCGAAGGTCGCGCACCATCAGGTGCGGATCGTCGCCGATGACCTTGCCCGGGTTCAGGATATTCAGGGGATCGAACGCATCCTTGATTTCGCGAAAGACCTGGACCAGCTCGCCGTACTGGCGTTTGAGGAACTGCGTGCGGACCAGCCCACAGCCGCTCCCGGAGGCGATGGTCCCTCCAAATTCCAGGGCTGCGTCGTAGACGCGGGTCGCGAGCGGCTCGAGCTTGGAGACGTCGCGAGGGTCCCTCATGTCCAGGAACGGCCGCGCCTGAAGACGGCCGACTCCGGCCTGGGCGTCGAGGGTCCAGCTCACATCATAGTGCTTGAAGATGAGCTGGAGTCGCGTGAGGAATTCGGGCAAGACCTCCGGAGGGACCGCAACATCCTCAATGAAGGGGACCGGCCGGGCCGGCCCTTTCATCCTCATCAATAAGGGGTCGAGGGCGCGACGGAGACCTAGCAGCCGCTCGATCTCCGCACGTCGGGTGAGCTCGACCGGCCCGGCGACCAGCCGTCCGGAGCGTGCCAGGCGGTCGGACAGGCGGCGGATCCGTCCCACGACCTCGTCGGGGTCGTCCCCCTCGAACTCGACGATCAGGACCGCCTCAGCCTCCTCGTCGATCCACCCCCGGAAGATTGGCACCGCGTCCCGAACGAGCCGGATCGATCGCCAGTCGTGTAGGTCGCAGGCGGAGGGTGACTCGCCCAGGCAGGCGACGACCGCCGCCGCGGCGTCGGCGATCCGTCCGAAGGGGAAGAGGACCGCCCCTTGCGCATCCGGGATCGGGATCGTCCGGAGGGTCGCCTCGGTCACGACGGCGAGCGTCCCTTCGGAGCCGACGAGGAGTCGCGCGAGGTGGATGTCCGCCGAAGACGACGCCGGCTTGAGCGCGTAGCCCGCGCTGTTCCTCGGGGCACGAGACGCCTTGCGGGCGACGGTCTCGCCGCTCCGCCTCACCAGGGCCCCGAGCTTTCGGACGACGACCCCTTTGAAGTCTTCCGGCTCATCGTCGAATGAAGGCCAGGGGGCGCGGCCGAGCTCGGCGACCTCGCCGTTTGCGAAGACGACGCGCAACTCTTCGACGTGGTCACCCGTGCCGCCGTAGCGGAGGGAACGGGGCCCCGAGGCGTCGGTCCCGATCATCCCGCCGATCGTACAGGACTCCGAACCGGCCGGATCGGGGCCGACTCGCCTGCCCAACGGTGCAAGCTGGGCGTTGAGGACGTCGAGGACGACCCCGGCCTGCACCACGACACGCTCGGACTCGATCGCGATGATGCGCCGGAAGTACCGGCTCAGGTCCAGGACGAGTCCAGGCCCCAGGACCCCGCCCGATGCTCCCGTCCCGGCCCCTCGCGGATGGACAGGGATCAAGTTCTCAGAGGCGTAGCGGAGCACTCCCACCACATCCTGCTCGGTCCTGGGGACGACCACCCCGAGGGGGTCGACCTCGTAGAGCCCGGCATCGTGCGCATAGCTGGCGCGACGGAGCGGCTCGAACAACAGGTCGCCCCCGAGGATCCCTCGGAGGTCGTCGTGAATCCGCGCGCGGCGTTCATCCACGTCTGGGCTGCGTCCTCTCTGGATTCGGAACCATTGCGTTCCGATCGTCAATGGCCATCCGGGTCGGGGAGGGGAGTGCCCCCGGCCTCGGCGCCCAGGGCGGGGATCATCCCATGGCGGGACGTCCCCGAGCTCCGACGCGAAGGATCAATTCTACTGATTCCCCAGCCACGCGGAAGGTAGGACCGAACGCCCGGGTCGTCGTCGCCGCCGAGGGCATCCTCATGTCCGTCCAAACCCTCAAGGTTTCCCCTGACGGCAGAGGGAGGTGGCCCCATCGGCAACGAATGTGGCCCCCAAACACTTAAAATATTTATTCAACCGTCTTAAGCCCGAGGCACGGCGATGCAAGGGCGCAGGGGGATCGCTCGACGCCTGCCGAGAAGAGAAAGGAAATCGTGCGGCGAGTTCAGTCCGACAGCCAGCCGATCAAGCGGTCCGCGACGTTCCGGCAGGTATTGGCGCGGGCCCAGTCGAAACGCCTCGGGGCGCGGCCGTCGTCCGAGCCAGCGGCGACGATCGCGCGGACCGACCGGACGAACGCGTCATCGGCCGGCGTGACGTCGAAGAGGTGCTCGTAGAGCCGGCACTCCGGCAGGTCCGTCGCGACGATCGGACGCCCCGTCGCCATGTAATCCATGATCTTGGTCGGACAGCAGGCCAGGTTGAACGGGTGGTCAACCTTGTAGGGGATCAGGCAAACGTCAAACGAACGGTTGTAACGATGGATCTCGTCTTGGGATCTCCACCCGATCGCATGAACATTCGGACGTTCGAGACATCGGCGGTATTCGGCGATCCAGGGGTCATCCCCGGCAGGCGGCTCGCGGCCGATGAGTACGATCGACGCCTCCGGCATCGCATCGGCGAGGCGGGCCATGAGGGACCAGTCGAGCCGGTCTTCGAGGGAACCGATGTAACCGAGGATTGGCCGAGGCAGCGACGCGAGGTCGGCCGGCGGTTCGTCGGGGCGTTCCCAGGCATGCTCGGCCTGCGAGGAGCTCGGAGAGCCGTGGGGGAGGTGCCGGATCCGGTCCGAGGCCTCGGGGACCGCCGCTCGAAGCTCGTCAGCCCGAGCGCGCGAGACGCAAACGGTGAGGTCCGCCTCCCGGACCGCTCGGCGTTCCAACGCTCGGACCTGCTCCGCCTGGCGAGGCCAGTACAAGGCGTAGTCGTCGATGTTGAAGTAGACGAGGCGCTCGGGGCGGACGAGGTCGCGGAGGTGAAGATAATAGGGATAGGTCACGACCAGGGCCAGGTCGCCGTCCGCGACATGCGTGTCTCGCCAGCGCCGGACCGCCCGCGCAATCGGCCTCATCCCGAGGCGAGGGTAGCTCTTCATCCAGCCGCTCGGCAGGACGAAGTCATGCTGCCAGAGGCCCGGACCACGATCTTTCAACGACGACCGCCAGGTCCGCAACGGCCGGCGTTTCATCCAGGCCACGCGAAAGTCCATGCAATTCAGAAGCAAGGTCGCGACGTCATCCCGACGGATCTCGCGGAACAGGTTCTCGGTCGTGAACCAATTCGCGTCCGCCACCGCGAGCGCCAGGCGCCCTCGACGCCCAACCCTCTCGGTGTCGCTCGAAGTCATGGTGGTGGCCATCATGGCTCCCGCGGCATCCCTGAAAATCGTTCCGAACCGAACGAGGGGACTCTGTTACGAACAATCCAAGGCCTGAATTGCCGAGTCTCAGGCTTGATCCATCCCGCCTCGTCGAGCGGAAAGTCTATGCAACCGCTCGTCTCCATGTCAACGGAATGGGCACCATGGGAATGGTTCGAGACCTAGAGGGAATGTCCTTGGGAGGACGGCCGACCCCGCCCGTGAATGCGGGATCGAATCCGTAAAACCCAACGGCAATCATCCTGACCTTCAACCAACTCGATGCCAATACGGGAGAATTTTTCCCGAATCGACGATCGCCGGACAACGGTCGTTTCTCCTTAATGTTCCCTAAGATCCATCCATTTTAGTGAATCGAAAGAGTCATCCGAATCGGAAAATATCCTCCAAGCAGTCCACACCACGGTTGCCCGCATCCGACGTAGTCCCTACAATCGGGCCGACTTGGTGACAGCGGCCGGACCCAGGAGGATGCGGGGGGGTTTGGTGTCGCCGAGGGATCAAAGGAATCGGGGTGAGAGAGGGTGACATCGACAAGGTGCCGTTTTGACCTTTGTCGATCCGACGGATAGGTCTTCGCACTCACGTGCAAAGTTGCAAGGCCACCGGAGCGAAGCCGCTCCGGATTCACCACTCGAACGGACATCATTGAGTAAAGGGATTCAGACGATGCATCAGATCGTTCTCTTGACCGCGCTTTCGGCCACCACGGGTCTTTTCGGCGGCGGGCGCCACCACGGCACCTGCGGCGGGGTCTCCGCGGCTCCGGCCTACTCGACCTGCGCCCCGACCGTGGGCTACGCCCCCAAGGCCCACTGCGGCTTCCGAGGCTTCCGCGCCCCTTCGTGTTCCGCCCCCGCCCCGTGCGCGGCCCCCGTTTCCTACGCCGCTCCCGCCCCCTGCGCGTCCCCGGCCGCTTGCGGCAGCGTCGCCTACCCCGCCGTGACCGCGGCTCCCCAGGCCATGCCGTACACCTCCCACTACTACGCCCCGGCGACCAGCTGCGCCGGCGGTACCTGCGCCCGTCCTTGATCACGAACTTGATCCCGTCGCGATCGTCGTTGCATTGATGACGGTCGCGACGCGACGCTGCCTTCTCGCCCTCCCACCCGACAAAGAATCCTCCCGCACCTTGCGGGAGGATTTCTTCGTTTCGAAGGGACGCCGTAACGATTACGACAACTTCACGACACCCGCCAACGAAATGAGCTTCACCCCGGAAACGCGAACGAGCCGAGATCTGCTCGATCTCGGCTCGCTCGATGGTTCGTGGCGGCGCCACCTGACAGACTTCGGATCTCGTGCCAACGTCAGGGAACGATGGTTGCGAACGCAGTCAGCTTGGCGGGGGGTTCATCCTTGAGGTCCGTCGCGATCTCGAAGACCGCGTTGTACGGCCCGGAGACCTGGGGGGCGGTGAAAGTGACGTCGAGCGTGTGGACGGGCTTGGCGACATCATCCGCAGGGGCGGAAAGCCCGTCCTTGTTCGCCTTCGCAGAGGTAACCTTGAAGGGCTGGGCCGACCGGACGATCACCTTCTTCTTGACGATACCCCCCGGCTTAACCCGCCCGAGGTTGACGATCGCGGGCGAGACAACCACTGCCGTCTGGACGTTGGCCGAGACCGAGATCGGGACGGAGGGGCTCGACGGGTCGTTCGTCAGGAGCGTGATCTCGTCCTTGAAATACCCGTTCGCGACCGAAGGCTTGAGCGTCGCGACGAGCGAATACTGCAACTGACCGTCGGCCGAGCGGCCCAACTCGCGGAGCTCGGCCGAAACATGCTCGCTCTTGGTGTTCATCTTCGTGACCCCCCAATTCGGCTGGCCGCCGGCATAGGTGAGGGTCAGGGTGACCGCCGAGCCACCCCCACGCTGGATGGTGCCGAAGTCGACGAGGCCGGGGTTGAGGACGAGGTCACCCCGGATGAAGCAACTGAGGTTCAGGTCCACCTCGACGAAGTTGGGCCGGTCGAGGATCAAGGTCAGGCCCGAAGGCTTGTACCCGAGGAACTTTGTGGTGTCGATCACCGCCTCGATCGTCGTCTGGGTGCCGGGCGGGATCTCCTTCGCGCCGACGCGGACCTCGGTGCAGCCGCACTTGGTCCGCCAACTGGCGATGTGGATCTCCTGATCGGTCCGATTGACGAGCTTGAAGCTGTGACGAATCTTCGAGCCTCGCGCGACGGTTCCGAAGTCGAAAGCCCGTTCCGGGAGGACGGAATCGACCCAGTTCTGCGCGTGGGCGGGCAGAGAGGCCAAAACGGCCCAAACCGCGAGGAGGACAGAAACGCGACGCATTGGGTCAGATCCCTTCTAAAGGCGTTGACTCGGAGCGGCCTCGTTGCAACTCCTTGCTCGAGCCAATCCTCAACATCCAACGCCGCCCGCGAGATGGGTTCAAACCAACGCGGGGCGGACCGGCCGCCTTCAAACTCCTTACGGGAAACATACCATATCGCCGCCACTCCGAGAGGAGCGATTTCGACGCCCGGGCGAGGTACAGACGTCGAGATCCTCCCACTCAATTCGGCGCTCCCGACGCCTCGCGTGATCGCAAAAGTCTTTCAGCAATGATGGATTCGGAACGATCACCTGGCGGAGGAAGGGCCGTCAAATTCAGAAAAATCAATACGACACGCCTCGTGATTCAGGGGCCGATCTCGTCCCGACGCAACACTTGAGCGATTCTCGAGAGAACCGGCGAGTGCTGGGTTCACGAAGCGAGAAACCGCGAAGTTGACGTCATCTTCAGGTAAGACGTGATCTATTGACAGAAATCGCGGTCCACCTGCGTGACGAGGTCGAGTCCGGGGCGAGAACACTCCGTTGCGCGAGTTGCGAAGGAAGGATGAAAGACCGTGCAATCCTCGGGTCCAGCCGTCGTCTGCACTGGCCGAGGTGTTCGGCGAATGCTAGGATGACTTTTGTCATCGATCGCAACGGCATTCGACTCGCAATTCCCAAGGCGATTCCAGGGTCGGATCGAGGGGGAGGGAATCGCGATCGATGAACCATCTCATCAAAACCTTCCTCTCTTCGTGCTCGTCGCCGCGACCGATGGGTGTCAGGCAACGGAACCTCTTAAAATGCTCAAGCCGGCCGTGCAGGTCCATAATCTTGATGGGATAATGGTCGCAGAGTTTTGGGATTGTTTTCGACTCGACCCGGCGCCGGTGCAGGATCTTCGCAAGGAATATGAGGCACACCTGGGCAAGAAAGGGCGCCCGGAGTTAGTGATCGACCTCCTTGGGATCGGGTTCGCGGGCTCAGCAGCCCTCGGCAACTTTGTCGCGTTGCACCGACTCGCGAAGCAGCGTGGGGGTCAGCTCATTTTTTGCAACGTCGATCCGACGGTCCACGAGGTTTTTCGCGTCAGCAAGCTCGAGCCGTTATTCTCGTTCGTAAAGGACCGTGCCGAAGCCCTCGCCCTGGCGGTACGCCCCGCGACGGCAACGGCGGAGGGTGACGCCGCCAAAGCCCCCCCAACCGATCCAGCCCCTCCCTCGCTCAAGAAAACGGGGGGTGATGGCTTGCTTCACTCGAGCCGACGCAAGAAGCTGTCGTGAACTGGCGGGCTACCTGATTCGCCGAGGTCCCCGTTCACTCGGCCGTCGCGTCTGCTTTTTCAACCTCGGAGCATCCCCCTATGACCTCCACTTCCCGGATTGATGTCCGTGAGGTCGACGGCGTGAAGGTTGTCCGATTCCTCGAACGGCACCTCTTCGATGAGAGGACCGTTCGTGACGTCGCCGATCAGGTCGCTGCGATCATGCCCAACGACGGCTCCCCAATCCAACTCGTCCTGAACTTCGCCGACGTGGCGCTCATCTCCAGCTCCTTGCTCAGCAAACTGATCCTCTTCCAACGGCGAATCGACGCCTCACACGGTAAGCTCCGTCTGTGCGAGATGTCCCCGGTCCTCCAGCAGGTCTTCCGGAACTCGAACCTCGACCGCCTCTTCACGATCGACCGTGACCAGCGAGCCTCGCTCGAGTCGTTCTAAGTTTGGGCGTGGATTGCGTCTTCGACAGCACTCCACCGGTCGAAGACGCCTTGAGACAGCCGACTTCCCCCCCGGCGATCGGCTCAGACCTTGGCATACTTCCAGCTCCCGCTCAGGAATCGTGCGGCGACCAGGGCGGCACGAGTCCAGAGGTCGACGAGCATCGCCACCCAGGCTCCATACAAGCCCCAACCGATCCCGCCACGGTCGATCGTCGTGGTGAGCCAGTAAGTCATGGGGATCCGTACGACGAGGTACCCGAAGAGGACGAAGGCCCAGGGCCAGCGCGTGTCGCCGGCCCCCCGCAGGGATCCGCTCAGAACGTTGATCGTCGCCAGGGCGGGGAGGGCGAATGCGACGACCCGAAGCACCGGGACTCCTTCGGCGACAACTCCCGGCCGCCGGCCCCCGGTGAAGATCGTGAACATCGACTCGGCCCTGACATAGATCAGGACCCCGATCGTTCCGAGCACGATAACGCCCAAGGCCCAGGCCGTGCGGGCCGCCTTGTCGGCGAGGTCGGGCCGCCCCGCCCCGAGGTACTGACCGGTCAGCGTACTGGCGGCCACTGAGAACGCCGTGATCGTCAGGAATGCAATCGCCTCGCAGCGGATCGCGACGCCATGCGCAGCGGTCGCGGTGGCCCCGAGTTGATTGATCAGGGCCAGGAACCAGAGCTGGCAGGCGATGTTAGTCACACTCTCGCCGGCCGCGGGCGTGCTGATCCGCAAGATGCGTCGGATCTCCGGCCATCGGGGCGAAAGCCCTCGCCAACCGAGTTTCAAGCCCGAACGCCCTCGAACCAGGATCACCAGGACGACGATCCCTCCGACGCCTTCGCCGATCGCCGTCCCGAGCGCGATCCCGGGGAAACCGATCGAAGGGAACGGGCCAAACCCTCGGACGAGGCTCCAGCTCAACCCGACGTTGATCGCGTTGACGAGGACCATCACCCACATGCCCGTCTTCGTGTCGCCGGCCCCTCGGAGGCAAGCGACCCCGATGGTCATGCAGGCCAGGAGCGGCGTCGCCGACAGGATGATCCCCAGGAAAAGGGCCGCGGCCTCGGCCGGCTCCCCCGAGAGGTTGAGGACCCGGACTAACCCAGGCGCCGTCGACAGTCCGACCGCCGCGGTCAGGGTACCGACGATCAAAGCCATGGCCATCGCCTGCTCACTGATCCTCGACGCCGCGTCCGGCCGGCCCATCCCGACGAGCCTCGCCACGAGGGCGGTCCCTCCCACCGAGACGATCGTCAGGAGACTGGTCAGGAACCAAAGGAGGTAGGTCGCCACCGTCACGGCCGCGAGATGCGTCTCGGAGAGGTATCGGCCGGTCAGGAGAGTGTCGGACAATCCCACGAGGTAGAGCAATGCCTGTTCGACGATGACCGGCGCGGCGAGCCTGAGAACCTGGCGCGCAATCGTCCTCTCAGGGCCAGCCGCGCTTGTGCGATCGACCGGCCCGACCTCCGACTCGACCCCCGCCCGAAACTCCGACTCCGAACCCTGCGGCACGCGGACCATCCCCCTCGGCTCGAGCGGAGTTCTGTATCCCGCCCCCCCTCGTCACGAGCTATGATAGCGGGCCGGACAATCCAGTTTACGCAGGAGTGCGCCCGTGCCCGCCAGGATCCTCGACGGAAAAGCCCTCGCCCAGCAAGTTCGCGTCGACGTCGCCGAGGAGGTCGCTCGATTCAAGGCCGAGACGGGGATCGTCCCGGGACTGACCGTGGTGCTCGTCGGCGCGAACCCCGCGAGCCAGGTCTACGTCCGGAACAAGCAGAACTCCTGCAAGGCCGCCGGGATGTCGGGGACGATCGAACGATATCCTGCCGATGTTTCGCAAGACGCCCTCTTCGAGGCGATCGACCGGCTGAACGCCGACCCGTCCGTGCATGGCATCCTGGTCCAGTTGCCGCTCCCGAGCCAGATCGACGAGCGGGCCGTCCTCAACAGGGTCGACCCGAGTAAGGACGTCGACGGCTTCCACCCGGTCAACGCCGGGCTCCTGGCGATCGGCACCCCGAGGTTCGTCCCATGCACCCCGCTGGGTATCCGCGAACTGCTCATCGCCGGAGGCGTGGAGACCCGAGGGGCGCACGCGGTGGTTGTCGGTCGCTCCCAGGTCGTGGGCAAGCCGATGGCCCTGCTCCTGCTCCAGAAGGGGATCGGCGGCGACGCGACGGTCTCCGTCTGCCACTCCGCGAGCCGAGACGCCGCGGCGATCACTCGACAGGCGGATATCCTGGTCGCCGCCATCGGCCGTCCCGAGCACATCCGCGCCGACTGGGTGAAGCCGGGCGCGGTCGTCATCGACGTCGGCATCCACAAGCGGGACGATGGCTCGCTCTGCGGCGACGTCCATTTTCCGGAGGTCTCCGAGATTGCCTCGGCGATCACGCCGGTCCCGGGGGGCGTCGGCCCGATGACCGTCGCCATGCTCCTCCGGAATACCCTCCGGGCCGCACGCCTGTCTGCCTCTTGAAGCAACGGTCTTCGCGCGTCGAGACACGCCACGACGAATGCACGGGAAGGGCCCTGTCATGATTCGCCTCGGGATCTGCAACGAGTTGTTCGAAGGTTGGGAGTTCGGCGACGTCTGCCGGACCGTCAAGAGCCTCGGCTACGACGGACTGGAAATCGCTCCGTTCACCCTGGCCCCGCTCATCACGGACGTCTCCGCCGCCCGACGTCGAGAACTCCGGGCCATGGTCGAGGACTCGGGGCTGACCACCATCGGCCTCCACTGGCTCCTGGCGAAGACCGAGGGGTTCTACCTGACCACGCCGGACGCGGCCGGCCGCAAGAGGACCGCGGACTACCTCGTGGCCCTGGCCGAGGCGACCCGAGACCTCGGCGGCTCGCTGATGGTCTTCGGATCCCCGAAACAACGCGACCTGCTGCCGGGAGTGACCTACGATCAGGCCTTCGAATACGCCGCCGAGGTCTTCGAGAACATGATGTCCCGGATCGGCGACCTCGGGGTCGAGTTCTGCCTCGAGCCGCTCGCGCCGAGCGAGACCAACTTCCTGAACACCTGCGACCAGGCCGAGGCCCTGATCGATCGCGTGGGGCACCCTCGGTTCACACTCCACATGGACGTAAAGGCCCAGAGCGGCGAGCCTGACGCGACCGTCCCCGAGCTCATCCTCCAGCACGCCGCACTCGCCGGCCACTTCCATGCCCAGGACGTCAACCTCCGAGGCCCCGGCATGGGCGACGTCGACTTCGGCCCGATCATGAAGGCCCTCGTCGATTCCGGCTACGACCGCTGGGTCTCGGTCGAAGTGTTCGACTACTCGCCGGGAGCCGAAGCGACCGCCAAGCAGAGCTTCGATTGCCTGAGACGTGAGCTCGATGCGGCGAATCGGGGTTGATGGGTAGGGAACTCTTCACCACAAGGGTGCCAAGACACGAAGGAAATCAAAAGGAATTATTCTTAAAAATGTTCATTCTTCGTATTTCTTTGTGACTTTGTGCCTTTGTGGTGAATCAGTCCCCGGCCTCGCCCCCACCCAGATAATTTTGTACAGTAATCGGATTGCCTCCCACCCCCGAAACTGCTATTGTCGACTTCAGGCGAATGGGGTTTCCTCGGTGACGGTCAGGTCAACGAGTCTACTCGAGCAGAAGACGGAGCGATGGCGAAACGCACCCGCCGGTCGAGTCAAGGACTTGGGCTCGGAGTTCGGCCCAAGGCGGTGGTCGAGGATGTGTCGCTGGCGGATGCGACCCGCTCGCGATACCTGAATTACGCGCTGAGCGTGATCACCTCGCGTGCCTTGCCCGACGTCCGCGACGGACTCAAGCCCGTGCAGCGCCGCATCCTGTACGCGATGTGGCACGACCTGCACGTGCGGTCCGATAGCCGGTTCATCAAGTGCGCCGCAGTGGTCGGCGAGGTGATGAAGAGCTATCACCCGCACGGCGACTCGTCGATTTACGAAGCCCTCGTCCGCATGGCGCAGTCGTTCAGCCTGCGGCACCCGCTGGTGGAGGGTTACGGGAACTTCGGTTCGATCGACGGCGATCCCCCGGCCGCGATGCGGTACACCGAGTCCCGCCTCACGGCGCTCGCGCACGAACTCCTCAGCGAACTCGGCGAGCAGACCGTCGACTTCCGCCCGAACTATGCGTCGACGACCGAGGAGCCGATCGTCCTCCCCGCGCAGTTCCCGAACATCCTCATCAACGGGGCGGCGGGGATCGCGGTGGGGATGGCCACCAACATCCCGCCGCACAACCTCAAAGAGGTGTGCAACGCCCTCGTCGCCCTGCTCGACAACCGAGAATTGCCGCTCGAGAAACTGACGCGGCACATCCTCGGGCCCGATTTCCCCACCGGGGGAGTCATCCTCAACTCGGCGGACGAGATCCTCCAGATCTATGCGACCGGGCAAGGGGCGATCAAGCTCCGCGGGACGTACGAGGAAGACCCCGAGAAGCAGAACGTCGTCCTGATCACCTCGATCCCCTACGGCATCGACAAGGATCCGCTGGTCCAGCGGATCGGCGAGTTGATCGGCAAGGGGCAGGTCCCGCAACTGACCAACATCAAGGACCTGAGCACCGAGGACGTCCGGATCGCTCTCGAGCTCCGGCCCGGCTCGAACGCCGATGCCGCGCTCGCCTATCTCTTCAAGAACACACCGCTCCAGACGAACTTCAACGTCAACATGACGTGCCTGCTCCCGGCCGCGGGGGCCGAGGTCGCGGTCCCCGACCGGCTCGACCTGCGGAGCATCCTCCAGCACTTCCTCGACTTCCGGCTCGAGATCGTCACGAGGCGGCTCCAGCACGAGCTCGCGAACCTGCTCCGGAGGATCCACATCCTCGAAGGGTTCGCGATCGTCTTCAACAACCTCGACGAGGCGATCCGGATCATCCGGGCGAGCGACGGCAAGGCCGACGCCGCCCCGAAGTTGATCGATCGGTTCGGCCTGTCGGACCTGCAGGCGGACGCGATCCTCGAAACCAAGCTTTACCGCCTCGGCAAGCTCGAGATCCAGGACATCCTCGACGAACTGGCCCAGAAGCGCGAGCGGGCCGGCGAGATTGAGCGTCTGCTGGCCGACGAGCCCGCCCGCTGGAAGATCATCCGGGCCGAATTGAAGGAGATCGCCAGCGCGTACGGCGACGCAAGGCGCACCCGGATCGATGGCCCGGCCGCGCCGATCGAGTATCGCGAGGAAGACTACATCATCGATGACGACTCCTGGGTGATCGTCACTCGGGAGGGTTGGACGAAGCGTCAGAAGTCGTTCGCCGACGTCGCCGGCATCCGGGTCCGCGACGAGGACCGGGTCGGCTGGATCTATCGCGCCCGAGCACGCCAGACCTTGACCATCTTCACCGACCGAGGCATGGCGTACACGCTCCGGACCAACGACATCGCGATGACGACCGGCCACGGCGAGCCGATCCAGAAGCAATTCGCCTTCGAGGACAACGAGCAGATCGTCAGCGTGATCTGCCATGACCCACGCTGTCTGCCCGAAGTCACCGAGGCCCCCCAAAGCCCCCCGGCCTTGGTCCAGGGGACTCTCAACGGCGAGCTCGCGAAGGTCAACGGCGACGGCGACTCCTCGCACGGCTCGCTCCCGCCCCCTCCGTATGCGATCGCGATGACGGCGGGGGGGAAAGTCCTACGCTTCGCGTTGGCGTCGGTCGCGACCGTCTCGAACCGGAAGGGACGTGCGGTGGTCCGGCTCGACTCCGTCCTCACGGACGACGCGGTCGTCGGCGTCGAGGCGAGCGATGGCACTGAGAATGTCTGCCTGGCCACCCGAGCCGCCCGGGTCCTGATCTTCCCTGTGACCGAGGCGAACGTCGTCGCGGGTACGGCCAAGGGCGTGACGGCGATCAAGCTCGAGTCGCACGACCGCGTGCTGGGCTTCGCCCTCGCTAACAAGGTTCGCGAAGGGCTGACGGTGAACACCAACCGCGGGTCGACGCAGGTGATCCGGGCGACCAAGTATCCCGTCACCGGCCGAGGTGGCAAGGGCTACGGCGTCCTCCAGCGCGGCTCGTTCGAGTCGATCATCCACGACGAGGTCAAGCCGGTCCCGCCGCCCGAACAGGTCGTCGAGTAGCCGTCTACCACGCCCAACCACTACGAATCGTTTCGCCCGAACCGGCCGGCCCCTTTCAATTCGACCGGCCCTAAAAGGACGATGCCCGATGGCCTCAGGAACTTACAACGCCGAGTCGATCACCGTGCTCGAAGGCCTCGAGGCCGTCAGGCGCCGACCCGGCATGTACATCGGCGGCGTCGACGAGGCGGGACTCCACCACCTCCTCTGGGAGATCGTCGACAACGCGGTGGACGAGGTCATGAACGGCCACGCGACTCGGATCGTAGTCACGCTCCAGGCCGACGGCAAGACGATGTCGGTCGCCGACAACGGTCGAGGCATCCCCGTCGACATCCACCCTAAGACGGGCAAGAGCGCGCTCGAGGTCATCTTCACCACCCTCCACGCGGGTGGCAAGTTCGATAACGACGCCTACAAGGTCGCGGGCGGCCTCCACGGCGTCGGGGCGAGCGTAGTCAACGCCCTCAGCAAGATCCTCGTGGCTCAGGTCCGTCGCGACGGCAAGACCTACACCCAGCGCTATCAGCGGGGAAAGCCGCTGGGGAACGTCGAACCGGGCGAGCCGGCGCGGGGCACGGGGACAACGGTCACCTTCACGCCCGACCCCGAGGTTTTCCACGATCAGCTCTACAATCCCAAGCTGATCGCCGAGCGGCTCGAGGTGAAAACCTACCTCAACAAAGGGCTCGTGATCCAGTTCGTCGACCAGAAGAACGGCAAGAACGTCGAGTTCCGCCACGACGGAGGCGTCGCCGACTTCCTCGACGCCATCAACCAGGCCCGAGGCGACAAGCGGGTCGCCGCGCTCCCGTTCGTGCTCGAGCGCGAGGATAGCGGCGTCAGCCTACGCTGCCACGTCGCGCTCGTATGGACCGAGGCCCCCGAGGAACGGATCCGGTCGTTCGTCAACACGATTCCCACGCAGGACGGCGGGACTCATGAGCTCGGCCTACGCGAGGCGATCCGGGATGCGGTCCGACGGTTCATGAAGGACCACGACCTGGTCAAGAAGGGCATCGAAATCAAGAATGAAGACATTCTTGAAGGTCTGACGGCCGTCCTGTCGATTTGCATCCACGAGCCCCAGTTCCAGGGGCAGACCAAGGGGCGGTTGAATAACCCGGAGGTCCGCTCGCTCGTCGAGTCGATGGTCCGCCCTAAGCTCGAAAGCTTCCTGCTCAACAACAAGAGCGTCGGCGAGGCGATCGCGGAGAGAGTGATCCAGGCCGCGAAGGCCCGCGAGGCGAGCCGAGCGGCGGCCTCTCAGGTCCGGCGGAAGACGGCAATCAGCAACCGGCTCAACCTCCCCGGCAAGCTCCACGACTGCGACAGCACCAACCCCGAAGAGTCGGAGTTGTTCATCGTCGAGGGGGACTCGGCCGGCGGCTCCGCCAAGCAAGGGCGGGACCGCGACACCCAGGCGATCCTCCCGCTCAAGGGGAAGGTGCTCAACGCCGAACAGGCCGGCAAGGCCAAGGTGCTCGATAACAAGGAACTGACCGACATCATCAGCGCCCTCGGCTGCGGGATGGACGACCACTATGACGCGGCTCGGCTCCGCTACGGCAAGGTCATCCTCCTGACCGATGCCGACAGCGACGGCCATCACATCGCAACCCTGCTGCTAACGTTCTTCTACCGCCACGTTCCCGGCCTGCTCAGCGACGGGCGCGTCTACCTCGCCTGCCCGCCGCTCTACAAGGTCACCTGGGGCAAGGAGACGCACTGGGCGGCCGACGACGCCACCCGCGACCTGATCCTCTCCAGGCTCCCCTCGAACGCCAAGCCGAACATCACCCGCTTCAAAGGCCTGGGCGAAATGCCCGCCGCGCTCCTGTTCGAGACCACGCTCGACCCCGCGCGACGCCGGCTCCTTCGTGTCACCGTGCCCGAAGACGATCGCAACTACACCGAACGCACCGTGACCGACCTCATGGGCAAGGAACCCGAAGCCCGCTTCAAGTTCATCATGGCCGAGGCGTACACCGCCAAGGACATCGACATCTAAACAAAAACAGGCCATTCCCGGTCTCGAAACTCGGTCGGCTCGAGCAGCGAGGTGGTGTGGTCACACGCATCGTCTAAGCGATGTGGCTCCCCTCAATCTCGGGTAGCACCGGTTGTTCCAATCGGTGCTACCCGAGATACGCCGCTTCCGGTACCGATTTCGCACCTCGACCGAGTCCGATCCTTAAGATAGGCCCCGGTTTCGAGCGGGGCACCAAACCAATGACTAATCATAGTACAATTTTATCTATTCTCAACGAACGGTCATAAGGACCTTCCGTGCGCCTTTTTCCGACGCGGCACGGAAGGCAGCCTCGGCCTCGTCGAGTGAGAATCGGGCCCCGATCAGGGGCCGGACGTCGACCTGTCGATTCGCGAGGGCGGCGATCGCCTTCGGGAAGGGACCGCAACGTGAGCCGACCACTCGGATTTCGTCGATGACGATCCCCGAAAGGTCGGCCGTGTATGCGCCGGCGACGGTCGTCTTGAGCACGAGGGTCCCGCAGGGCCGAACCAGTCCCATCGCGGTCGTTAGCCCTGTGTGGGACCCGGTGCAGTCGGCCACCACGTCGAACGAACGGGCGAGGGTCTCCACCTGATCGAGAGTGCGGGTGTCGATCCCCTCACCCGCGAGTGCAAGCTTGGACGGATGCTTGCCGACAAGAGTGACCCTGGCGCCGGAGAGTCGGGCGACCCAGGCGCAGAGGAGTCCGAGTTTGCCGTCGCCGAGGATGGCCATCCGGGTCCCGGGACCGAGGTCGATTTGCTCGCCGATCCGGAAGGCCGCGGCCAGGGGTTCGATGAAGACGGCCTGGTCGTCGTCGATCGAGTCGGGGACGTCGTGGAGGTTTCCCGAGGGGACGGCAACGAGGTCGGCCATCGCGCCGTCGTGACGTAAGATGCCGAGAACCGTACGGTTCGGGCAATGTTGCGGCCGGCCGGCGCGGCAGGTTGGGCACTGGTGACAGGCGTTGTTGATCTCGGCGGTGACCCGGCGGCCCGCCTCGGTCTCGCCGACGAACTCGTGCCCGAGGATGCCCCGGTAGCCCATGTATCCTTTGGCAAGTTGGAGGTCGGTGTCGCAGATCCCGACGGCCCTGACCGCCAGGACGACTTCGTCACCCCCCGCGTGTGTCGTCGGCAGGTCGAGGCGAAGCCGGACCGTCGAGCCGTCGCAATAGACCCCGCGCATGGCAATCCCCGCAAGACCGGGCCGAACGGCAGGTTCGGCCGCTGGCGTGTAAGTGGTCAGACCCCTAGGATTTTCGCCGATTTCGCCCTTGTCGTGCGAGGGGAATCGTGTAGACTCGTTCCGCGACATTCATATAGCCATCCCTCCGAATCCCGACCTCCCCGTCCCATGACGTCCCCCAATCTTTGGAACGAGCGAGCGATCCCCAAGAACGTCGCTGTCCTTATGGGGTAAGAACAGGCGGGTGGGCCCAGGGTCCGCGGTGCCGACCGAGGGTCGAGTGGAACGCCGCCGAGGAAGGGACATCCTTCCGGGCGTTTCGAGACGAGGGAAGAGACCACCCACCGTATTGAGACGATCGGCTCGGCTTCCAGGAATCAAAGGTTCAGCATGACTACTACAGCGGCCGCTCCACCGTCCTCCACTCGCTCGCATATCTCCTGGGGTCCGGTGATCTGGATCGGCGTGTTGCACCTCGGGGCTCTCCTCGCGTTCGTCCCGGCTTATTTCTCCTGGCAGGCGGTCGCCCTCTGCATCTTCATGCACTGGCTGACGGGCGGTATCGGCATCTGCATGACCTATCACCGGCTGCTCACGCACCGGAGCTTCGCGACCCGGCCCAAGTGGTTCGAGTACGTCCTGACGGCGATCGGCACCTGCGCCTCGGAAGGTGGGGCAATCGGCTGGGTCGCCGACCACCGCCGACACCACGCCCACTCCGACGAAGAAGACGACGTCCACAGTCCGAACCGGGGCTTCGGCTGGGCGCACATGTTCTGGTTCATCACGCCCGACATCACGGCCGACCACACCCCCGAGTACTATGCTCGCTGGGCGCCCGACCTCAACAAAGACCCCGTCCACCGCTGGCTCGACACCTACCACTTCATTTTCCCGCTGCTCACGGCCGGGGCGCTCTACGCCATCGGCGGCATGCCCTGGCTGGTCTGGGGGTTCTTCGTCCGGTCGGTCCTCGTCCTCCACACGACCTGGCTGGTCAACTCCGCCACCCATATCTGGGGCTATCGGACACACGAGACTCGTGATCACTCCACGAATCTTTGGTGGGTTGCCCTCTGCACCTATGGCGAAGGCTGGCACAACAACCACCACGCATATCAGACCTCGGCCCGCCACGGGATGCGATGGTGGGAGCTCGACATGACCTACATCGGCATCCGCGCCTTGTCGCTGGTGGGCCTGGCTCATTCGATCAAGCTTCCGAAGGTGGCCCGCTCAACACGGGCGACCTCGAGCGCGGTCCTCGATCACCGCGACGAGTCCGAGTTGGTCGCCGCGCATACCGACCGTTGAAGTCGGCTTGAATGACGTTTCGCGAGTCACGAGGGCGGCCCCCATCCGGAGGCCGCCCTTCCGCGTTTTCGGGTTTTCCGGAATCGTCTTGAATCGGGCAACGAGTGGGGAGAAGATGTCTCGTGGAGGCGGCCCTAGCTCAACGGCAGAGCAGGGGACTCATCAATTAAGGTGGCGCCGGGGGGTAACCTCCGGACGCGATCCGGGTGAATTGCGGGAAACCTAAACCCTTGACATTAGAAATCTTGCCAGGGGCATGGCAATCCGCAGCCAAGCCTGGTCGGGCCTAGGTGGCCAGGACGGTTCAGAGACTAGCGGGGTGAGTCCCAACGATAACCCCCGCCGACGAGCGCCCGGCCTCCTCGCCTTCGCAACGAGGACGAGGAGGGTGAGATAGTCCAAGCCTCGCGGAAACGCGAGGACGCCTTGAATCCCTTGGTTGCAGGTTCGAATCCTGCGGGCCGCACTTGCGGGGATCGCCGTCCGATCGGTGCCCCGTGCCGCAATCGCCGTCCCTCTCCCCGCGCTCACCCCCAGAACCCCTTTGGATTAGGTCCATTCCCATGATGAGGCTGCCCGCATGGCGAGGCATGTCGAGGCCCGCCGGCTGGACCTGCGTCGTCCTGGTGTGTGCCCTCCACGGTTGGGCCATCTGGGTCGGCCTTGGGAAATACGAGGGGCTCGTCAATGGTTGGCCCCTCTGGCGCAACGACCATTCCCTCTACTACCACACGGCCCTGGTCACTCGGAGTTTCCTGAAGGCGACCGGGACCACGGCAGGGTATGACCCGAGCTTCATGTCGGGTTATGCCAAAAGCGTCGTCTTCCCGTCCTCGTCAACGCTCCCCGAGCTCGTCCTCGCCCTCTTCGGCGGAAAAAACCCGGCGCTCGCCTACAAGCTCTACGTCCTAATTTCGGCGGCCCTCGTTCCCTGGATGTTCGTCCTCGCCGGCGTCTTCTGGCGGTTGCGCCCCGAGGCGATCGCGCTCTCGCTCATCCTGTTCCTCACGTACATCTGGACCGACTTCCCGATCAACTACGTGATGTTCGGGATGCTCCCCTACTTCCTGGCCGTGCCCCTGGGTCTCGCATCCCTGGGGGCCTTCTGTCGCTACCTCGAAAGCGGAGGTGGGCGACTCTGGGCGGCCACCGCCGTCTTGATGAGTGCGAGCGTCCTCGTCCACTTCACCACCGCGATGCTCATCGTCCCGGGCGTCCTCCTCGCCTATGGCTCGACGATCCTGAGCAAGAATCTGGAGCCCAGTCTCGGCCGTGCCCGGCACGTCGGCGTTTGGGCAATTCCCTTTGTGGTCCTGGTCTCGAACGCATTCTGGTGGGTTCCCGGGATCTGGCTCGCCTCGACGAAGGGGGCGAGCGACTTCGCCTTCGCCCACCCCGAGGGCGTCTCCACCCGGTTCGTCCAGATCCTGACCACGGAGGCGCCGGCTGAAAGCGTCCTCCTCGCTCTCGGCTCGATCGGAATCCTTGCCCTGCTGATGGCACGCGGTCGGATACCGAGCCTCGGCCTCGCGGGGTTCGTCGGGGCAGGGGTCTTCTGGGGCTACCTCGCCGGGGGATTCCGATCGCTCGACTTCCTGCAACCAGGGCGGCATACCTATGCCTGCTATTCCGGCCTGGCGCTGGCCTCGGGGCTCGGATTGCTCGAGATCCTCGCGCGGATGCGAGGGGATGGTCGGTGCAGACTCGACGACTGGGCCGCGGTCGGCCTGCTGGTCGTGGGAATCCGGCTGTTTTTCCCAATCCTGGTTGGGGCTGTGCAGCCCCGGCTCTCCGGCGAGCCATTCCTTTCGAGTCGGCCGAGCCCAAGACTGAACTGGGTGATTGGACGCGTCAAACGTTACGTGAAGCCGGGCGAACGCCTCCTTTACGAAGAAGGGGGATTCGCCATAAAGGACGTCCCCGACCCGTTCCAAGGGGGGCGATTCAGCGGCCTCCTGCCCGAGCGTACCGGGGTCGAGGTCCTGGGAGGGCCCTACCTCCACGCCTCGTTGGCGTCGAACTTCACGCAGTTCGGTGAGGACAAGCTCTTCGGCAAGGACAACTGGGGACGCGACCACTTCGTCCGCTACGCGAAGCTCTACCGCCCCTCGGCAATCCTCTGCTGGACCCCCAAGGCCCGCGGGTTCTGCCGATCGAATCCCGACCTGGTGGAAGTGCTCGACGACGACGGCACGCTATTGATCGGCCGCGTGGTCGGTTTCCCCGGCGCCACGATTCGCGGCGAGGCCACGGTCAAGGCGACGTCCGGCCGATTGGAGGTCCAAGACGCGAAGCCTGACCTTGACGGGTCGGTTGTGCTGCGGTATCACTCGGTCCCGTGTCTGCGGGCCGATCCGCCGACGTCATGGGGACCGGTGTTTCTCGAGGATGACCCGGTCCCCTTCATCCGACTTCGCGCGCCGGTCAAAGGGCCGGTGGTGTTCGAAGTCCGATTCCCGCCGGCCACACCCCCCGGCCCGGGTCGTTGACGTCGACGCAGTCGGGACGAGAGGACGTCGTCGATTCGAGTGGCCCCATCTCCAGGGAAGGAGTGAGCCGTGCCACCTGTCGCTACCGAGGCGGTCCCCGACTTCGACCGCCACTTCCGCCGCGCCGTCTGGATCGCGGCGCTCATCACCGCGATCGGCGCCGCCATCATCTACAAGGATAAGGCTGCCGACGACCGGAGCGCCTTCATCCGATGGCGACCCCAGGTCCTCCAGTTCATGGCCGGTGTCAACATCTATGACACCGTGATTTTCCCAAATCCTCCGATCTTCCCGATCACGCTCTATCCCCTGGCCGTGCTGCCGAAGGTCGAGGGGGCCATGACCTGGTTCGTCCTCAAGGCCGCGCTCACGAGCCTCTCGATCTGGCTCTGCTTCCGGATGGTCCGTCCGCCGGGGGCGAAATCGCTCCCGTCCTGGGTCCAGGGGCCGGTCATCCTGCTCAGCCTCCGGCCGATCATGAGCGACCTCCACCACGCGAACAACAACCTGATCATCCTCTTCCTGGTGGTCACGACGCTCTACGCCTGGCGCAAGGGCTACGACGTCCTCGCGGGCCTCATCCTCGCACTCGCCATCTCTTATAAGGTCACGCCGGCACTCTTCGTGCCTTATTTCCTCTACAAACGTTCATGGAGGACGGTGGGGTCGACCTGCCTGGGGATGGGGATCTTCCTCCTCATCATCCCGAGCCTCGTCATCGGCCCCACGTTCAACGGCATCTGCCTCGCGACGTGGTGGCAGAAGATGTTGAGCCCGTTCATCTCCAAGGGGTTCGTCAGCCCCCAGGAGATCAACCAGTCGCTCATCGGGGTGTTGACCAGGCTCCTGACCGACACCAAGACCGGCGACGGTCGTTACGACCTCCACCTCGACCAGCTCAACTTCGTCGCGTGGGCCCCGTCCACGGTCAAATGGATCGTGAAGGGGGTATCGATCGGCATGGTGGCCATGCTGGCGATCCTCTGCCGGACGAAGGCCCAGCGCCGCGACGACCCCCGACTCCTCGGCGAATTCGCGCTGGTCGTCTTGACCATGCTCTTCGTCTCGGAGCGGAGCTGGAAGCATCACTTCGTGACCATGCTCTTACCTTACACGTACCTGGTGTACCGCGTGGCTTCCCCCAAGATCTCGGGCTGGGGGCGGATGGCGATCGCGGGGACGCTCGTCCTCTCCGCGCTCTTGATGGCGACGACGTCGTCCGAACTGGGCGGGCTCTTCACGCGGGGGCAGGGGGACAAGATCGCCGCCGGCCACAAGATCGCCCAGGGGTACGGGATGTTCCTCTGGTCGGGGATGGTCGTTTATTTTGCGGCCGCCTGGCGCGTTTGGGTGGAGAGAAACGATTCTCCGGCCGATACTGATCAGGAAAGGCCGGTGACGCTGGGGCAGAGCCTTCCGGCGCCGCATCGGGTGGGTAGGACGAATCCCATCATGTCGTCCTGATCGTCGCTCGTTCCTTCGACGCGAGCGGCTTCTTCACCTCACTCCGACGACGGTTGAGGACGGCCTGCAGTGATGCCCAGTCGTAACCTCTCCACCTGGTCAGTCGGACGATGTCTAGGGAATTGGCCAAGGAGGGCCTATGAACCCGTTCAAGCGATCCCCCCGCCGAACTCGGAAAGTCCAATTCCAGCCCGAGCCGTTGGAGCCTCGCGCGCTCTTGACCTCCGGGGCCGGTGACACCTTCGCAATCATACCCGGTGCCATCACCACCGTGGGTGAGACGACCTCGATCCCGTTCACCATCGATCCCGCGAACTTCACCTTGCCGAAGGGCAAGATCGCCCTCGGGGTGGACGTCGCCGTCGACTCGGGCGCGACGGTGAAGCCGTTCATCACCTCGATCACCGATCCGCACGGCAATATCGTCCCGCAGGCGTTCCACTCCGTGTACGCGCCGCATGTCTCGCACTCACAGGTCGCCAACGGCAATGGGACCAGCGCGGTCCTCGTCCCGATCACCTTGTATCCCCACCAGCCGTCGAAGCCGATCACCTACACGGTCGACGTCGACGGCGAGGACAAGTCGGTCGGCAACTTCCTGGTCGGCTTCTACTTGCCCGGCGACGCGAACGGCGACGGCAAGGTCGATAAGAGCGACCTCGCAACCGTCAAGTCGGAGCTCGGTGCCAAGGCGGGTAGCTCCAAATACACCTTCTCGGCCGACGCGAACCGAGACGGTCGGATCGGCAAGATCGACATTGCTTATGCGCTCCAGAACATGGGCGTCGGTACGACGGTCTCGCCCGTCGTCCAGGCAAACCTCGACCCGAACAGCGTCACGAGCCCGAGCACCCGGGCGACGACCAACCCGACCGCGACGTTCACCGGGACCGCCACCCCGGGGTCGACGATCACCTACACCAACACCAGCAGCACCACGCCCTCGGTGACCACGACCATCGCCGACCCGACCGGGAACTACTCCATCCAGGTGGGCCTGGTGCTCGGGTCGAACGTGTTCTCCGTCCAGTCCAAGGATTCGTTTGGCCAGGACGTCAACGGCACGCTCAACCCCGTGAGCTACAACCCTTCGTGATTTCGAGAGGCGAGGCCTCGACAGTCGACCGGGCAAGGAAAGGGGGAGAGCCATCTCCCCCTTCTCAACGGTCGGAAGCCGCGAGGGCTCGCTCGACCGCGAGTCGCAAGGTCGGCTCCGGATCGAGTCGACGGGCCTCGAGGGCGTCGATCGCCGCGACAGTCGCGATCCTCCCCAGTGCCCAGGCCGCGGCGGTCCGGACGACCGGGTCGGCATCGTCGAGCCGATCGATCAACACCGGGACGGCGGCGGGCTCTCGGCGCGTCCCGAGGATCAGGGCGGCATTCCGCAGCAAACCGGAGCGTTTGGCGCGTGACATCGCCGAGCGCTTCAGGTCTTTCGAAAACGCCGATGGCTCGCGCGATAACCAGTCGATCAAATCGGGGGGGGTCCACTCGGGGCTCGGCGCCAGGGCCTCCGCGCGACCTTCGGGAGCCTTGCGATTCCAGGGGCAGACGTCCTGACAGACGTCGCAACCGAAGACCCAGTCGTCCAGCGTCAACGCGACTTCATCCGGGATCGCCCCCTTGTGCTCAATCGTCCAGTAGCTGAGACAGCGGCGGGCGTCGAGCTGATACGGGCCGTCGAACGCACCCGTCGGGCAGGCGTCCAGGCAACGGGTACACGTCCCGCAATAACCCGACTCCTTCGGGGCGTCGTACTCGAGCTCGACGTCGACGAGGAGTGACCCAAGCACCGTGAAGCTGCCGAGTCGGCGGTCGATGAGCATCGTGTTCTTGCCGAACCAACCGATGCCGGCCATCCTCGCGAAGTCCCGCTCCAAGAGGGGCGCGGTGTCCGCAATGGCCCGTCCCCGAGCGTCGGGGCACTCCTGCCTGAGCCAGTCGAGCAGGGCTTCGAGCCGTCGCCAGAGCCACTCGTGGTAGTCGGCACCTCGGGCGTACCGGGCCACCTTCGCCTGATGCGGGCCGAGCGGACCGTGTTCGGGGCGCCCGTAGACGACGCTGACGACGACCACGGAACGGGCGCCGTCGAGGATGTGGCGGGGATGGGAACGGGCCTCGGCCTGCCGCTCGAGGTAGCCCATGCCCGCCGCGTTCCCGGAGTCGAGCCACGCTCGATACTGCGGATAAGTCGACGGGGCGACCGCGGGCGTGATCCCGACCTGGTCGAAGCCGAGCCGAAGGGCCTCGGCCTTGAGTCGACCGGTCAAGGAGCTTTCCATCGCAGGCCCTCGGGCTCAGCCACCCCGCAAGGCGAGGGAATCCTTCACACCCAAGTTCTCATAGATCCGACGCGTGGCGTCCGACCGGTTGAGCGTGTAGAAGTGGATCCCGCGGACGTTGTTGTCAAGCAGGTCGCGACATTGCTCGGTCGCCCAGTGGATGCCGACCCTGTCGATCGACTCGGGCTCGGATCCGCAGCGGTCGATCGCCTTGAGGAGCCTAGCGGGAAATCGGGCCCCGAGCGCGAGCTCGGCCATCCGGTTGATGTTCGAGTCACGAGTGATCGGCATGATCCCGGCCAAGATCGGCACCCGGATCCCCGCGAACTCGCAACGCTCGCGGAAGTCGTAGAAATCCTGATTGCTAAAGAAGAGTTGGGTGCAGATATAATCCGCTCCCGCGTCGACCTTGCGTTTCAGGTTGTCCATCTCCTTGAGACGGTTCGGGGTCGAGGGATGCCCTTCCGGGAACCCTGCGACGCCGATCCCGAAGCCGTGAGGGCCGGGGGCGTTCTTCCGCTGCTTGACGAAGGTCACGAGCTCGTCCGCATACTGGAACGCATCTTGCGCACGGTCGTAGTTCGCCTTCGTCCGGGGCGGGTCGCCGCCGAGCGCCAGGATGTTCTCGATCCCCGACTCCGCGTAGCGGTCGAGGATTGCCTCCATCTCCTCGAGCGAGTGGCAGACGCAGGTGAGGTGCGAGACGGCCGTCAGGTTGGTCTCGCGTTGGATCCGGATGATCAGGTCGTGCGTCCGCTCGCGTGTCGATCCCCCCGCGCCATACGTGACGGAGACGAACGACGGCTGCAAGGTCTGGAGCGCCGCGATGTGGGTGAAGAGATCTTCGGACGCACGGTCGGTCTTGGGCGGGAAGAATTCGAAGCTGAAGGTGGTCGGATGGGCTTTGAAGATGTCGAGTACATGCATTTTGGCGGGTATCCGGAATCGAACATGCCGAGGAATTGAGCGGCCTGCGGATGTTGTGCCAGGATACTCGATCCCGGCAAGAAATGGGAGATTCTTCACAAAGAGCGAATATGACGGTGCGTCGAGGACATCTCGGCGGCCGGCCATCCACCGGAGGGTCGGGCAGTCGCGGTGCCTGCTCGGGCGAAGTCAAGCGGAACCCGTACGTCGCACGCCCGATTTCGGGCAGAGCTCGGCGAGTGCGCACTCGTCGCACTTCGGTCGCAGCGAGCCGCAGGTCCGGCGCCCGTGCTCGATGAGCCGGTGGCTCAGGTCCACCCAGTGTTTCCTGGGGACGATCTCGACGAGGTCGCGCTCGATGGCGACCGGATCCTTGTTCGTCGTCAACCCGAGGCGGAACGCAAGCCGCTTCACGTGCGTGTCGACGACGACGCCCGAGGCGATGGAAAAGGCGTTCCCGAGCACCACGTTCGCGGTTTTCCGCCCGACGCCGGCGAGGGCGGTCAGGGCGTCGAGGTCGTCCGGGACCTCCCCACCGTGACGCTCCACCAGCCCGTTGGCCATGGCCACGAGATTCTTGGCCTTGGCTCGAAAGAACCCGGTCGAATGGATCAACGCTTCCACTTCGGCCAGGTCGGCCCTGGCCAGCGCGGGGGCATCGGGGAAGCGTTCGTAGAGAGCCGGGGTGACCATGTTCACCCGGACGTCGGTGCACTGGGCCGACAGGATGGTCGCGACGAGAAGCTCGAACGGGTTGCGATGATCGAGGGCACACTTGACGACGGGATAGAGCTTCGTCAGCGAGCTGACCACGCGCTTCGCCTGGAGGGACGGGTCGGGGCTAGGCGATTTCGCTCGAGGCATCGCATTCCATCGTTCGGGACACGTCGGAAAGACCGTGGAGGACACCGAAAGGTCATCGTAGGCGACCGCCCAGGATCGTCAATCTCGGGACGGGGCAGGGGGTCCTCGCCACGTCCACGAGACCGCCACGCCGACCTTCGGTGGAGACAATCGTCGGCTCGTGCTTGCCGGTCGGGCCAGGAGAAATACAATAAATCTTTGGAGATCGTCCGAGTGCGAAGGGGGAATCGAACTCGGGCCGTGAACTCCTCCAGCTTCCACACTTGATTTCCGAACGAGAGACGCGATGGATGAACCCGACGACCTCGAGGGTTTCGACGACCGATGCCGGCTCTTCCCCCTATCGGGCCTGGTGTTTTTCCCTCACACGGTCCTGCCGCTCCACATCTTCGAGCCTCGCTACCTCCAGATGACCGAGGACGCGATCGCGAGCGGTGACAAGCTGATCACGATGGTCCAGCTCGGCCACCCGGGGACGACCGGAGGACTCGGCGTTCCGCCCGTCGAGAATGTGGCCTGCCTCGGCCGGATCATCCAGCATCAACGGCTCCCCGACGGGCGTTTCAACCTCCTCCTGATGGGGATGAAGCGGGTCCGCCTGTTCCGCGAAATCTCGAGCAACCGCCTGTACCGACTCGCCGAGGCCAAAGCGCTCGAGGACATCGACAACCACGGCCCGAACGACCCGCGCCGGAGCGCCCTGCTGACACTCTTCCGTCAGGTCATGGAGTCCCGTGGCCCTGGCGCCGAGCCGGACCTGGCGCCGATCTTCGACGCGGTCCTGCCCTTGGGCGTCCTGACCGACCTCGTCGTCTATGCGCTCGCGATCCCGCCTTCGATCAAGCAGGCGTTCCTCGCCGATCCCCACGCAGGCCATCGTGCGGATCGACTGCTGACGCTCCTCGCCGACATCCTCGCCAACGACGGCACTCGTGCCAACGGTCATCCCCGGGCGTTTCCGCCGCCATTCAGCGCCAATTAGCGGCTCGGAGTGTGCCCTCCGTCCCTCGCGAGGCCGACGGGCCTCGCCCCCCTGGGACGCTTGATTTCCCCCCCGGCCCAACCTACAATGGTTGACCGTCCGTTTATCGGAAAACCATGAACCACCATGGTTTACGAACCCGTTAATCGTCGTCGGCCACCACGCCCGGTCGAGCTTCGGAGAGGACCTTACGCCCTGATCGATCCCTCCGTCCAAGTTTGATGCCCTCGTACCGAGGGCGTGCCTGCCCGACGACGGCTCCAAGCTTCAAGTTCAAGAACGTCAACGTACGAGAGATTGCCTCGTGTCCAAACCGCCCGTCGACCTCGAACGCATCCGAAGCGCCGTCCGCGAGATCTTGATCGCCGTGGGAGAGGACCCCGACCGCGAAGGGCTGGTCGAGACGCCGGATCGCGTCGCGCGGATGTACGCCGAGGTCTTCCAGGGGCTGCACCAGGACCCCAAGGTCCACCTCCAAAAACTATTCACGCAGAAGTATGACGAGATGGTCCTGGTCAAGGACATCCAGTTCGAGAGCTTCTGCGAGCACCACCTCCTGCCCTTCACCGGCAAGGCCCACGTCGCCTACCTCCCCAACGGCAAGGTCGTCGGGCTGTCGAAGATCCCCCGCGTCATCGAGGTCCTGTCGAAGCGCCCGCAGATGCAGGAACGATTGACCGAGGAAGTGGCCGACCTCCTCATGAAGGAGCTCGGCCCCAAGGGCGTCGCCGTGGTCATCGAGGCGAGCCACAGTTGCATGACCATACGAGGGGTCCGCAAACCGGGCAGCTCGTTCGTCACCAGCGCGATGCGCGGGGCCTTCAAGGAGCGGCTCGCGACTCGCTCCGAGGTGCTCTCACTGATCTTCGGCGGCAAGAATTCCTGAGCCTCGGCGCTTCGCCTTCGCCCCCTTAATATCACAATCGGACGGCGGTTCGTCTCCACGGATGAGCCGTCGTCTCGACGAATTCCCTCGTGTTCGTCGCGCTCCGGAGAAGAGATTGGCAAGTCGCGACCGCGACGGGTACATTCGCTAACTTCGCCAGGGAGAGCGCAACACCCGCCCCGCCCGATCTTGCCCACGCTCCGGAGTGATCAAACATGGGTCTCGGTCTGAGAATCCGCCTGTCTGTGATGATGTTCTTGCAGTATTTCGTCTTCGGGGTCTGGCTGCCGACGTTGGCCCAGCACCTCGGCGAGAATGACCTGAAGCTGAGTGTGATTCACATCGGCTGGATTTTCTCGGTCTACGGGCTCGGGTCGATCTTCGGCCCGTTCGTAATCGGGCAGTTGGCGGACCGCTACTTCGCGACCGAGAAGGTCATGGCCCTGGCCCACTTCGTGGGGGGGATCCTGCTGGTCCTCGCCGCCTACGCGACGACTTTCTGGCCGATCTTCATCCTGCTACTCCTCTACTGCAACCTCTTCATGCCCACGATGGGGCTGTCGAACTCGATCACATTCCGGAGCCTCGGCGACAACAACCAGGCGAGCTTCCCCGGGGTCCGCGTCTGGGGAACGGTCGGCTGGATCGCGGCCGGGCTCCTGTTCCCCATGTATATGGATTACAACAAACTTGGATTCTACCAGCAAATCCTCGACGCGGTCGGGCAGCATTCGGCCTACGAGTCGCTCCTGAAGACCTGGCAGGCCAGTGTCGTGCCGCTCCTCAAGCCGGTCTTCGCGATCCCCTGGATCGGCGAGCCGCAGTTCCGCGACTGCCTGCGACTGCCGGGTGTGGTCTCGATCGTCTACGCGATCTACTGCCTCACGCTCCCTCACACGCCGCCCAGCCCCGCCAAGGACACCGACCCGATCGACAAGAAGTCGGCCGTCCTGGAGTGCCTCGAACTGATGAAGTATCGCTCCTTCGCGGTCCTCGTCGTGATCACCGGGCTGATCGGTATCATGCTCGCCTACTACTTCGCCTGCGAGAACACCTTCCTCGAGTCGATCGGCATCCCCGCCACCGACGCCGGCGCGTACATGACCTTCGGGCAGTTCGGCGAAGCGCTCGTCATGCTCTTCGTCCCCCTGGCCGTCGCTAAGCTCGGCGTGAAGAACACGATGCTCATCGGGGCAGGGGCCTGGGCGCTCCGGTTCGGGCTGTCGGCCTACGGCCAGCCGAAGTGGCTGATGATCGCCACCATCGGCCTCCACGGCTTCGCGTTCGGCTTCTACTTCGTCGTCGCCCAGATGTATGTCGACAAGGCCGCCAGCAACGACATCAAGGCCTCGGCCCAGAACCTCTTGATCTTCGTGATCTATGGCCTCGGGACCGTCGTCGGCAGCGTCCTGACGGGCGTCGTTCGCGACTTCTACAAGGTAAAGCAGCCGGACGGCTCGTTCAAGGATGACTGGACCGGCATCTGGTTCGGCCCCTTCATCCTCACCATCATCTGCATGATCGCCTTCGCACTCCTCTTCCGCGAGCAGGAGATCGGGAGCAAGGTCGAGGAAGAGAAACCCAGCCTGGCGTGATCGCCTCCACCTCGGGTCCGGCGTCGGGAAGAACAACCCGGCGCCGGCCTGGATTTCGCCATGTCTCTCAACGCCCCTTGGCGGGCAGCAGTCCCGAGGCCTTCAAGAACTCCCGGGCGACCTCGGCGGGATCGCGGTGCTTGCCGTCGACCTCGTGATTCAACTTCCGCATCGTGTCGGCGTCGATCCGGCCGGCCAATCGATCGAGCACGTCCTTCAGGCCGGCGTGACGCTTGAAGATCTCGTCCCGCACGAGCGGGACGGCCTCGTAGGGCGGGAAATAGCGACGATCGTCGACCAGGGAGACGAGGTCGAGGGTCGCGATCCGGCCGTCGGTCGAGTCGCCCGCGGCGAGGTCGATCGAGTCCTGCGCGACGGCCTGGTACAGCAAGTTGCGATCCATCTCCCGAGGCGCGTTCGAGAAGGCGAGGCCATAGGCCTTGATCAGCCCCGGATAGCCGTCCGGCCGGTTCATGAACTCGGGTCCGAAGCCGGAGCGGATCGTGCCGATGTGCTCCCGGAGGTCCGAGATCGTCCGGATACCGAGTCGCTCGGCCATCTCCCGGCGCATCAGGATCGCGAAGGTGTTCTCGAAGCCGAACGGGTCGAGGCAATCGACCCCGTCGCGTCGAGCCATGACGTCGCGGACCTCGCGAAGCACAGCTTTCGGATCGTTCTTCGGCGGCTCTTTGAGGATCGTCGTGAGCGCGGTGCCGGTGTATTCGACGTAGGCGTCGAGTCCGCCACGTCTCAGGGCCTCGTAACAGACGAGGGTCCCGCCGAGGTTGAACCGGCGATCGACCCGGATCGGCGTGTTGGCCTCGACGAGGTCGGATAGCATATGTCCGAGCAGGATCATCTCGCTGCCGTCCTTCGACCCGATCACCAGCGTCGGCGTCCCGGAGCGATTGGGTCGGTCACGCGACCAGCCCCAACCGGCCACGCCGAGCAGCATGACGACGGCCAACGCCGCCGCGAGCTCGCGAGGACGAGACCGGCGCGGTTTCGTCGGGTCGAGTGCGTGCTCGATCTCCCCGAGCGAGGCGTCGCAGGCCAGGGCCAGGAGGGCCGACGGGATCGACCCGAGGAGGATCAGCCGGGGGTCGGCGAGCGAGACACCTCGGAAGATATAGCTCCCCAAGCCCTTTGCACCGATGGCGGCGGCGATCGTGGCCATGCCCACCGAGGCCACCGTGGCGACCCGGATGCCACCCAGTAGGATCGGCACCGCAAGCGGCAGCTCGACGAGCCGGAGTCGTTGCCAGGGGGTCATGCCGAGTCCGAGGGCCGCCTCGGCGACGCCTCGGGAGATGCTCCGTAGGCCGAGGATCGTGTTCTTGATGATCGGCAGCAGCGCATAGATCACCAGGGCCGCCCTGGCTGGCGGCTTGCCGATCTGCCCCTGGAAGACGATCAACAAGAACCCGAGCAGGGCGAGGCTCGGCACCGTCTGGAGCGCGTTGGCGACGCCGACGATAACCCGCTCGAAGGCCTTCGACCGCGTCGCCAGGATCCCGAGCGGCACGCCCACCAGGACCGCCAGGAGGAGGGACTCGACGACGAGGTCGAGGTGGGCCGCGGTCGCCTCCAGCAAGGCCGACCGCTCGGCGAGGAAGAGCGTCCAGAGGCCGGTCATCGGCGAGCTCCCGGAGACGAGGAAGGGCCGACCGCACCGGCGTCTTCGAAGAAGGAGCGGACGAAGTCGCTGGCGGGACGCTCGAGGAAGTCGGCCGAGAGCCCTTCTTGCACCAGGCACCCGTGGTCGACGAGGGCGAGGCGGTCGGCGACCCGGCAGGCCTCGCGGATGTCGTGGGTGACGAAGATGACCGTCGTCCCCAGGCGTCGTTGCAGGGCGCGGAACTCGTCTTGGATCTCCCGCCTCGTGATCGGGTCGAGCGCCCCGAAGGGCTCGTCCATCAAGATCAGGTCGGGGTCGGTCGCCAGGGCACGGGCAACACCCACTCGCTGCCTCTGACCGCCGCTGAGCTCATGGGGCATCAGCTTGCCGAATCGGCCCGGGTCGAGCCCGACCAGTTCCAACCGGGCCTTTGCCCGGGCGAGGCGTTCGGCGCGGGGACGTCCTCGGATCTTCAGGACCAGGCCCACATTCGCGAGGATATCCAGGTGGGGCATCAGGCCGACGTCCTGGATGACGTAGCCCATCGAGCGCCGAAGCTCGATCGGGTCCCAGTCCCTGGTCGAAGTCCCTCGGACGAGGATCTCGCCCGATGTCGGCTCGATGAGACGATTGACCATCTTCAGCAGCGTCGTCTTCCCGGAACCACTCGTGCCGAGGATCGCGAGGCACTCACCTCGGTCGACGTGCAGGTCCACCCCTTGGAGCGCCTGATGGCCATCGGCATATGACTTGGTCACGTGCTTCCAGGCGACGGCGACGGAAGGTTCATGCATCGGGACCATCGCGAGGAGGGGGGATGGGGGAGGCGGTTGGGCGAGACAGCCGCTGGTAAAACCCTCATGACCGTATCATGGTCCACCCGATTTCGATAGAGTCCGGAGTCGTCGACGGACCTCCCCCCACCTTCCCGCCGGAGCGCCCGCCATGCTCGCCTTCCACCTCGCCACGTTCCGTGTCGACGCGACGCCGCCGGTCGGCCACCCCCTTTGCGGCGGCTGGATCAAGCCGGTCGTCGGTGTCGATGACCCGCTCTGGCTCCGAGGCGTCGTACTCCTCGGCGGGGGCCTCCCGATCGTCCTCGCGGCGCTCGACTGGACCGGGGTGATGGACGAGTCGCACCGGCTCTGGACCGAAGCCCTCGCGGAGGCCGCCCAGACCACGCCCGACCGCGTGGCCCTCCACTGCGTCCACCAACACAACGCCCCGTTCATCGATCGCGAAGGCAACGCCCTCCTGAAGAAGGCCGGGGCCTCGCCCCTGCTGTATGACGAGCGGTACGTGGACGAACTCATCAAACGCTCGGCGGACGAGGTTCGGCGCTCGCTCACACCCGCCCAGCCCTTCACGCACATCCGGGCCGGCCAGGCCGAGGTCCGCGAAGTGGCCTCGAACCGGCGAGTCATCGGCCCCGACGGCAAGATCCGCTTCACCCGGACGAGCGCGACGAGCGACCCGGTGGCCCGCGCCGAGCCGGAGGGCACGATCGACCCGATGCTCAAGTCGGTCGGCTTCTTCCAGGGTGATCGGCCGCTCGCGCGGCTCTATTATTACTCGGTCCACCCGATGAGCTACTACGGCGACGGCCGAGTCACCAGCGACTTCGTCGGGCTCGCGAGGCAACGTCGCGACGAGGACGAGCCGGGGACGCTCCACGTCTATTTCACGGGCTCGTCTGGCAACATCACGGCGGGCAAGTACAACGACGGCGACCACGCCAACCGGGACATCCTCGCCAGCCGCGTCCACTCCGCCATGGCCGCCGCGGATACCAATGCCGCGTCGAAGGCCCGGCCGCTCGACAGTGTCAACTGGACGACGGCACCATTCCGATTCGGGACGAGGGAGGATCTGGACCTCGATCGGCTCAAGGCGGTCGTCGCCGACCCCAAGGAGACGACCGTCAACCGCAACCGCTCGGCGATGACGTGTGGTTGGTTGACCCGGGCCGCAACGGGTCGACCCATCACCCTCTCTCGCCTCGATCTCGGCGGAGCCACCCTCCTGCACCTGCCCGCGGAGACCTTCGTCGAGTACCAGCTCGAGGCCCAGCGTGAGCGCCCCGACACGCTCCTGGCAACGGCGGCCTACGGCGACGGAGGCCCCTGGTACATTCCCCTCCAGCGTTGCTTCGCCGAAGGGGGATATGAGCCGTCGGTCGCGAACGTCCGCACCGACTCCGAATCGTCGTACCGACGAGCCATCGCGGAATTGCTTCGGAAAAACGCGTGACGCGTTTCGTAGGATAGGAACGGAAGGGTGATCGGTCGGCAGGCCGGCGGCCCGGACGACGGGTTTCGACTCCCTCGAGGTAAGGTCATGCAGAGTCGTGTCGCGAGCCTGGCGATCGTCGGAATCCTGGCCGGGTTACTCGTCGTCATCCTCCCGGCGCGTGTGACTCGCGGGGATGACGAGTTGGACGCCCACCTGGCGATGCTCCGAAAGCAGGCCGAGGATCCGCTACTCGCGATCGGGATCCGGGAGCAGATGGCCCAGGAGATCGCCTCGACGCTCGACCGGGCCGCCCAGGCGGCGTCGACGGCAGAGATCCGTCGCACGCATTGGACGGAAGCGATCAAGTTCCTGGACGAGTTCGAGAAGAAGAATCCCGGACACCCGCTCGCCTACCAGTTCCAATGCGATGCGGCGGTCTTCCTCTGGGCCAGGGCCCGGCTCTGGGGACAGCAATGGGAGCTCGCCCCGACCGACTTGAATGCACGCACTCGGGCGATCGAGAACCTCGACGTGGTCATCTCCCGGCTCAAAGCGCTGGCCAAGGCCCGGGCGAAAGAGAACGACGCCCTCGCGCAGAACATCCGGTTTCGACTCGCCCAGGCCCTCGCCGATCGTGCCGATTTCGAGCCCGAAGGGGGCGACCCGAGGCGAGAGTTGGAGAACGAAGCCCTCGGCGTCGTTGAGAAATCGATCGCCGAGCCGATGCTCCAGGGCTTCGTCAACCTGCTCCGCGCCCAGCTCCTGTGCCGCCTGGGAAAGGCGAGCGAGGCCGAGACGGCCTTGGATCTCGCCGCGAACGCCTCGCCGGCACCTCCCGAAGTCGATCGGCTCGAGACCAAAATCGCCATCAAGATCAACCGGACCCAGTTCGACGACGCATTCAAAGCGATCGATGGATCCTCGGTCGGCGAGTCGCTCAAAGGATTGCTCGCGGTCAAGGTCGGCCTGGCCCAATCCCGCGCGACGGTCGCCGGTCCCGAGCGCTCCGGCGTCGAAGCGAATCTCTTTCGGCGGATGGGGTCGCTTCGAGGGTCGAGCGACCCGGAGGCCAAGCTCGCCCTGATCGCGTTGGCCAAAGGATTGACCACGCCTGGTAGCGAACTGGGCCCCGAGGCGTGGGAAATCCTGGCCGAAGGGGCCTCCGCCATGGGAGATCTCACTCGTGCGGCCTCGCTCGAGTCGAAGGCGGCGGACCGCGCGGACACACTCGACGACAAGACCCAGGCCACGACCCTCCGCCTCCGCGCCGGGGCGATGCTCTTCCAGCGGGAATCGTTCCTCGAAGCCGACGCCGTGTTTTCGAAGATCTTCGACGACAAGGACGCCGGTGCCGCGCGCATCAAGGCGGGAATCCTGCGGATCCTGGCTCGGAGTAAGGCCCTCGAGCGGAGGTTGCCCGGCGCATCGCCAGCATCTTACGTCTCGGCCCTCGAGGCCCAGATCCGCGACTTCCCTAAGGATCCGACCGCGAACCAGGCCCGCTGGCTGCTCGGAAAGCTCCGGCTCGCGTCCTCTGAGACCGACGTGGCGAAGGCCCTCTGGATGGAGATCCCCCAGGGCACCCCCCACTGGCTCGACTCGCGACTCGCCCTCGCCGAGATTCGCCAGGACGACCTCGACAACCAGCGGATCAACAACGACCGGGACCTGATCAAGTCACGTTACGAGGACGCCAAGACCTTCCTCAACACGACTTCGGCCGAGTGCCGGTCTCCGGGCGAGCGCACCGCGATCGACCTTGCGAAGGTCCGACTCGAGTTGACCCCCGACGCCGGACACCCCGACGAGGCCCGCTCCTTGTGCGAGGCCATCCAACATTCGGCCGGCCACGCCGACCAGAGGGAACGAGCCAGACGCCTGCACATCGTCGCCGTGGCCGAGCAAAGCCACTTCCTCGAGGCTGAGCTCGAAGCCCGCAACGAGATCGGCCGATCCCGGGCCCCCGATCTCCTCGAAGCGATCCGCCTGGTCGACTACGCCGCGACGGATTCGCCATGGGATCTCCAGATGCGACGCTTCGGGCTCCTGCTCCGGATCCTGCTGAGCCGCGGCCTCGAAAACGAAAAGGAGCTGACACCCGTCGAGCTCCACGAGTTCCGGATCCGCCAGACGCGAGCGTATCTCCTCTGCGGCGACGACGAACGGGCGCGAGAGTCGCTGTCACACTGGCCGACGACTCCTCCCCCCCTCGGAGATCGCTTCCTCAAGGAGCTCGCGGACACCTACGGGCGCCTCGACGCCTGGCGACTCGCGGCCGATGTCCAGCGTCTCCGGATGCAACGAGTGCCGAGTGGTTCGCTCCGATGGTTCGAGGCCCGCTACGGCCTCGGCCTCGCCTACTACCGCTCCGGGAAAGAAAAAGAGGCCCTGAAGCTGATCGACGGGACCGGAATCCTCTACCCGGCACTCGGAGGCGCCGACCTTCGAGAGAAATTCGTCCGACTCCGCCAGCGCCTCGAGCCGCCGGAATGACGAGGAAGGAGAGCGAGACCGGTGGAGTGAGACGGACCTCGAGGGGAGAAACGGTGGGACTGGGCCGGCGAGGTCGATGCATACAAGACAGTGTTGAGACAGGTCGTCACATGATCTCGTAGGGTGGGCATCGCCTACCATCGCTTCGGGAAGATGCGGGAACGTAGCGCCCTCCCCGGGTGACCCCGGCTCCGATCTCGCGAACTGGGCCGGGGATCCAAGACGGAACTCAGTTCTGGTCGATCCAGTTCAGGCCCTTATCCCACCACGGGGGATCCTCGGACGTGCGAGGGCGGTAGTAGTAGGAGTTTTGCGTCGGGTAGACGACGGGCGAATTGGTCGGCAGGTTCGGCGTCGAGAAGGCCGTCCCTTCCTGGATCGTCGTGCGGCCGTCATAACCGCGGACGTAGGTGGTCACGGGCGCCGCGGTCGAGCGCAAGGCCGACATCGGGCCGTAGATGTCCATCGAGGTGTCGCCGAACGAGTCGTTGGGCGAGTAGCCGCCACCGGTCGGGAAATTACCACGGACCGTCATGTACGGCGTCGGAGTGAACGTGCCCAGGGGGGCGGGCGTCACCGCGTGAGTCGTCGGGACCACCGAACGGGGGGGGGAAGAGACCGTTCGGCTCCGCTTCCGAAAGAGGCCTCCGGCCTCAGCGTCGTGAATACTGACGAGGACGAGCCCGAGGATCCCGAGCCATCGCCCGATGCGAGAGAAGGCAAGGCCATTCATGATCGCGTCTCAAGGGTGCCTTCGGCCGCCGAGCGGGACGGGAATTCGGCCGCTCACCGACGAACCTTGAGACATTCTACCCTTTTTTTCCGACCGAGGTCCGATCCTCGGGGTCATTCAGGCCGGGTGGCTTCTGCGGGGGAGCAACCGGTACGTTTCTTCCACGATCCGGGCGATCCCTTCGCCAAGGGGAGACGCCAACAGTTCATGGAGCTTCCACGCCAGGTCGCGTTCCCGCTGCGGGACGAGCCCATCGGTCGGGGCTGCCGCAGCCAACGGGATTGGCGTCTGCGTCTCGACCGCGAAGCGCGAACCATCGAGGTTTTCTACGGTCGCCGCGGGCTTGTGCGCGGGGAGGGCAAGCGCACCGCCTTCGGAGGGGACCCAATCACCCTGACCCCGGCTCCGACGCCCGGTCGCCGCGGCCGCCGCCCCCTCATCCGAGTGACCCAGGAGCGTCTCCATCGAGACGTCGAGGGCGAGCGCGATCCGACGCAGAGTTCCCGCCCTCGGCAGTTCCGTCTTCCCGCTCTCGATTTGATAAAGCGCGGTCCGCGAGATCGCGGCCCGGCTCGCCAACTCGTCGGGTCCCCATCCCTTGGAGTAGCGATAGTCTCGCACTCGCTGAGCTAACGTCATCGTGAGCGTCCTCAATTCGGTGAGAGTCCAGGTCGGCGCAGCCAACGAACGTCCGAGGATTCGACGGAATCACGGACGAGATTCCTGAAAAAGCCAGGCAGTCGTCCAAGAATCCATGTGATTGACGGATGAGCAAACTGTCGAAAATTTACAAAACCTTCGTTTCCTCGTCAACTCGCGTCAAGGGGTCGTCGGAATAATCTTTTCCCGACCGTCGCGACAATCGTGCGACACGCGAAAGTCTCGCGCAGACTTCGATTTTCTCCGATCCATCCAGACAGGCGTGACATCGGCAACGCATCGACAAGACCGCAATCAGCGCGAGCCTTACGCGCCTGACTCCTTGCCTGCATGGACGTTGCGTTAGGCGGGAACCACATCGGTCGACCCTCAAATCGGGCGATCTTAGGGCGACGACCACGGATCGAAACGGGGCAGAAATGGACTCGTTCGCGTCTTTAAAAACAGAAGCGAACAAGTCGGTTGATCTTTTCCGGTCGACAAAGCCCGAGCGAGGGACGCCTTAATTGGCCCGGCGGGTGCCGAGTTGAGTGGCAGAGGACCCGCCCACGCAGAGATGTTGCGAGGGGAATGTTCCGGAGGGGCGTCAGGACGCCTTGCCCTCGAGCTCTTTGAGAATGCCGGGAAGGAGGGCGGGGTCCTTCTTCTGGAGAAGGTGTTCGATCCGGGACGCCGGGAACTCGAGCTTCGTCAGGGTCTCGCCGACTTGCTTCCAGAGTCGTTCACGCTTCTTCCCCTCGGACAGATAAAGCTCCGTGACGAGTTCCGCAAGTCGCTGCGCCTGGATGGAGTCGAAGTTGCGGTAATAACGCTTGATGATCTTTTGCTGATGGGGAGAGAAGTCGGCCATCGTGTTCCTCCGTGGATGACGCCCGCGGGGGGGTCGGTTCAATCGAGATCGGGCTTCTTGCGCAAGCGTTTGGTCTCGGATCGTCGCCCTTTGGCCTCGACGCGCCGGACTTGCGAGCCGAGCGTGGGTCGACTTGGCCGACGAATCTTGGGCGGTTCGGCGACGGCAAGCACGAGTGCGCGGAGCTTGCCCATGCAGTCGGCGAGGTTCCGGGACTGGTCGCGGGTGAGCTGCGAGGTGACGAGTAGCTCGCCCTCGCGGGTCAACCTCCCGGAGAGGGAGGCGAGGAGCCGCTGGCGGACGCCGGGGGGGAGGCTCGGGCTGGTCGCCGGGGTCCACCGCAGCAGGACCTTGGAGTTGACCTTGTTGACGTTCTGTCCCCCAGGTCCGCCCGATCGGGACACCTCCCAGCGGAACTCCTCGAGGGGTATGCTGATCCGTTCATTCACCTTCAACATGGCTCCCCCTGCGGCCCGGGCCGCCGACCTTCTCGAACCCGGGCGCTCCCGACCCGACGCTCGTGGACATGCCCGGGCCGCCGAACCGAGGGGTCGTCGCGGCGGCCCGGGCATGTCCCTAAGGTCTGGCCAGGATTCGTGGGGCCCTTCAACTCGCGGGCCCTTCGTTCGCCCCGCCACCGTCATTGTAACGAGGCGGGGTCCGGGGGACATCCACGTTTGCGCGGTCTACGTCGTCCGATTCGTGGGTGCCGTCGCGGGGCCAAAGCTCAAGAGGCACTCGACGAGACGCTCGAGGCCGACGAGTTGATGAAGTTATTCATGCTCGCCTTGAGGCGGGCGGGGACGCGAGTCGAGACTCGTGCACCCTGGTTGACCTGCCGCTTCCGGATCGTGACGACCGGCCCGGCCGAGCTCGTCGAGGCGGCCCTGATCGAGTTGGCGGACGTCCCGGTCGAGGAGGCTGTGACCCCACTCGGGTTCGAATAGACGACCTTGTCGCCAACCCGTTCGACATTCCGTTGGAGTACCTGGAGCGGGGTCGCGATCTTGCCGGGGTTGGACGCCTGTCGCGCCTGGCCCGCGGCGACTTCGCCCGCCGAGTAGTACGAGTCGGTGCGGTTGAAGATCTTCTGCGAGCTCGTGAAGGTGGTCGTCCCGTCGACCAGCGAGCCCGAGATCGTCCCGGTCGTGATCCCGGAGGGGAGGTTGACCTGGTTCCCCTTGAAGATGAAGGTCTCGTCGATGAACCCGTCGTGGTTCACGTCGCGGTTGTACGAGAAGATCGGGTGGGCCCCGCCGAACGTGACGGTGGCCGGGTCGATCTTGGTCGTATCAAAACCCGACGTTCCGAAGACGGTGACACGGATGTCCGTCGGGTGAGCCGTGTTGATATGATGGTTCGAGTGCGGATTGATCTGGATCGCCGGGGAGACCGGGGGGCATGGGGTCGGCGTGGGGGTCGGGGTCGGCGTGGGGGTCGGCGTCGGCGTGGGAACCGTGAAGGACTGGAGAGGGAAGAATTCCTCGCCGATGCCGCCGTCATTGCTCGAGCCCGCCATCGCCCCCATGCTGATGACGGTCTGGGGCGACAAGGTCAATCCCGTCTCTTGCGTGTAGAGCTGGGAGAAGTGATCGATCGAGAATTCGAGGCTCGGATTGACGGGGGAATTGACCTTGTAGACGTTGCCGATGTACTGCGACAACATCGGCCCGAAGTTGTTGAAAGGTGCATTGACCCCTGCCTGGGCCACCTGATATTGTTTCGGCGTGCGGGTATCGTTGAGTGCGTATCCCGCCACAACGTCCGGCGTGCCGTCGTTGTTGAGGTCAAGGATGGCCCCCATGTACTCCGACCCACCGAAGTCGGCGAAATCCGTGAAGCCTGGGGAGATGGCGGTCACGGCCGGGTTGACCGTCCCATCGTTCCCGTTGTCGTCGGCGTCGCCGGCGATGACCGACGGGCCCGTCCCGTTCAGTCCCGTGGCAGGGGGCTGTTGCAGCCCGATGCTGAGGACGTCCGCGGTCGGGTCGTAGGAGACGGCGATCCCGGAGATGTAGAAACCCGAGACCGGCACCAGGGGCACCAAGTTATTGGGGATCCCCGGGGTGTTGTTGGTGCTGTCCGCCGGGAGGAAAACGGAGTTTTGGGTGGCTGTAGGGGCAAAATCGGCTATAACGTTTCCGGTGAAGTTAACGGTCATGAGCTGCCGATGATCAAGATGTTCCATCGCAACGGCGGCCCGTTTGGCGGCACGAGTGCCGCTGGGACGACGCCGCCACGATTGAACGGCATGGAGCAGCCTGGAAATCAGTGACATTGCGTCATCGTCCTTTCTCACGGGCCCGTCGCCCCTTGGGCTGGACCCATACATGGAGGGCTTCCCGGTCGACGGTCGCGGATCGGCCGTGCGATTCGGAAGGCCCGGCGTTGCGAAGTCGCTCGCCTAGGTAAGTCTTCACGGTTGAAGCTAAACTCCGACGAACTCGAGCCGCAGTGGTTCCGGAGGTGTTCCTGTCCCCAGGTCAGCGCGGGTCTCTTGCTCGCGGCGGTTGACGCGGGACGAATCGACCTTTACGTGGAAGGAGACTCGTAAATGGTGCATCGCCATTCTTTCCGATGGACCCTGTTGACACTCGCGATGATCGGGGCGACCACAGCTTCCGCCGACGCGATCAACTTCACAGGGAACGTCGAGAGCGACTTCAGTAAGACCAATCCGAACGTGGCCACGGTCGGAGTCGACAGCGACCCGCTCAATACGATCTTCCAGCCCGCTGGGATGACCAGCGCCGGGTTGATCAACGGGTATGCGATCAAGGACATCCGTTTCGCCTATGACTCCAAGTCGGACACGATGTATGTGGGCGTGAATACCTACAGCATCGCAGGTTCGGCCGTCGGCTCCGGAGGGCCGGCCTGGCAGCAGACGCTCGCGGGCATGGGGGGCTCCGACCCCGCGAGCCTCGGCGGCGACAAGTCCATCACCGTCGGCTTCGCCGGCAACAACCCCAGCAGCAGCGGCACGGCCGGGGCGCTCATCGCCGTGGCCGGTGTCCCCGCCGACAAATCCGTGGCCAATCCCGCCGGCCTCGACGGCTTCACCGTCGCGTCCTACGCCGGGACGGCCAACCAGGGCATCCAGTACAACTACGGGTCGGGACTGTCCAGCAACCAAGGGGCGCTGGCCTTCGACCCCTCGGCGAGCCATCCCGGCTTCGAGTTCACGGTCAACAACTTCAGCAAGATCTCGCCCAGCCTCGACCCGACCCAAGGGTTCTGGATCCAGGTTTATGCCGGTTCCGCCCAGGACGGTCCGATCGGCGAAGAGGCGAGCGGCTTCCTCCACGTCCCGTCGTTCTCCCAGCAGAACGTCCCGGAACCCGCGACCTGGCTCGCCTGGTCGCTCATCGCCGGCGGCGCCGCGACGCGGCTCCGTCGACGTGGAAAGAAGTGAGCGGAAGTTCGGATCTTGAACCATCGATTCCGTCCCTACGCAAGGCGGTCACCCATCCCTTGGGTGACCGTCTTGTACATCGGCCCGATCGACGCCGCCGATCTCACATCTTTTCCTACCAAAACACCCTCGCCCCGCTATCCCTCTCAATCCCCGATTCTCCTCCGCAGAGCCCCCGAGACTCAGAGTTTTCCCCTCCGGGCCGATAAACTCTGCGGGTTGCCTCGACCTGAATCGTCCGGCAAGGTATGCCTTCCCTCCCCCCTCTCAACGCCCCTCATCACCTCGGTTCCCGACGTCCCCGTCAATCACGGCCTCGGGATAGACGGTGATCATTTCCGCTCCCTCCTCGAAAGCTTGCGTCCGCGCGGACGTCCCTGGTAACCCGCACCGACTCGAGCCGAGCCTTCCCCTTGATAGAGAGGATGGCTGCGTCCCAGAGACACCGCTGAAACCAGGGATCTCTCTCTGCGACGCAACCATCGACTCTACCGGGGGACCGTCCTCACGACCGAGTCGGGAGACTCAGGGCGAGCGTGCCTCGTCTAGGCTTCTCGTTGAGGGTTCGTGAGGCAAGTGAAGCCGCGAGGACCTGCCTCCGAAACGTTGCGTCGCTCGTGATCCTCAGCTAATCTGCGCAATAGGTTCATCACGCGTGGAGGCTGCCGCGATGAAGTCGACGCACGCTGGGCCCGTTGGGGCCTTCGGGATTCTCCTCGGAGTCGCCTTGTGCCTGTCACCGGCCCTTCAGGCCGAGGAGAAGACGAGTTCTGCCACGAAGACGAACGCCCCCGAGGGAGAGAAGGCTGCCGAAGCCAAGGGGACTCTCACGATGGAGCCTGGCATCGCGTGCCTCTCCATCAAAGGCTACGAGGACTACGAGCCCCTCCCCGGTCCCGAGTTGACGAGCGACGAGAAGCTACTCGTCTACTACCGCCCGCACGGATTCAAGGTTGAAGAGGCGAAGTCGTCGTACCATGTCCATCTTTCCCAGGATGGTCAGATTCGTCGAAAAGGGGAGAAGGCCGTGCTACTCCGAAAGGCCAAGCTTCTCGACTACGAATTCACGGTCGACCACACCCCATACCCCATCTATCACCGGAATACCTTCAGCCTGAAGGGGCTGAAGCCCGGCGAATACGAGTACGACATCATCCTCCACGACCTCCTCGCGAAGACGCCGCCCGTCACCCAGTCCGTCCGCTTTCGAGTGATCGCCGCAGAACCGCCGAAGGCCGAAGAGTCGCCCGAGGAGGCCGACGAGCCGACGACGGAACCGAAGCCGAAGCGAAAGGCAAGGCGCGCGACTGCTCCTCGCTCCTGAGCAAGTGCGGGATGTCGACTCGGCAGAGTAAATCGAATCGGTGGGCAGTGCCCACCCTACACGAAAGGGAACCCCTCTCCCGTAGGGTGGGCACTGCCCACCGATTCTCATGCGTCGCACGATCGAGGAACACCCACTGAACATGAGCCTAGAACTTCACGATTCAGTGCCCCTCGAGACTAAACCGACCTCCATTTGATTGGCTCGAGATCGGCGCAAGCTCTTTCGCGATCAGTGCGTCGAGGGTTGGACGGGGGTGGCTTCGACCCGGGAGGCCGAGGACGTTCCCGTCGTGGGCTCGTCGTCGAACGGGAGCTTGTTGTCGGGGCTCGCGTCGAGCGAAACACCCTTCGGGGCCTTGGCCGCCTTGAGATAGACGTCCATCTGCTGGCCGACGTAGACGTCGACGGGACGCTGGTCGGGCAGGGCGTAGACGACCTGGAGGACCCGGGTGTCGACCCGCTCGGAGTTGGAGCCGGTCAGGCTCTTCTTGGGGATGACGTAAGGCTCGACGTAGACGAAGTTGAGCGGGAACCGCACCTGCGAACGCCCTTTGAGAGTGGCGATCGCTTCGGCCCCCTTCTCGAACAGGGGAAGGTCGCTCTCGTCGATGTCGATGCGGACGTGGAGCCTCTGGACGTCGCCCAGGACGACCATCGGCTCGTTCCAGGTCATCGCGGCGAATTGGCCGAGCCTGACGTTGAGTTGGAGGATCTGACCGTCAGCCAAGGCCTTGACTGTGCAACGTTCGAGGTTGATCCGCATGCTCTCGACCTGGCTCTGTGCCTGCAGAACGGCGGCCTCGGCGACGTCGATGTCTTCCTTCCAGGTCCCCGCCAGGATCTTTTCGAGGTCGGCCGACGCCTTGGCGGCGGCACCCTTGGCGGCAAAGAAGGCGTAGCGGTCCTTATCGAAGTCACTTGAGGCGAGCATCTGGCGCTGGTGGAGTCGCTCAGAACGCCCCATCGCCGCCTCGGCGTCGGAGAGTTTCGCCTTCGCCTCCTCGACGGCCGCACGCGCCGGGGGGATGTCTTCCGGTCGGGGGGCGGATTTGAGCTTGTGGAGTTGGGCCTGGGCCGCGGCCAGGTCGGCCTCGCGGACCTTGAGCATCGACCGCAGGTCGCGGTCGTCGACCCGGAACAGGGGGTCCCCCTTCTTGACGAGGTCCCCCTTCTTCACGAACACCTCCCAGACGACGCCGGGGACGTTCGTGCCGATGGGGATATTCTCCTTCTTGGCCTCGACCAGCCCCGCCCCCGCGATCGACTTCATCGACGGGTGGGACGGGGGCATCACGACGGGGTGCGAGACCGGAGGCGCCTGCCTCGCCTGGACCACGGTGAAGATCGCGAAGAGGACGCCGAAGACCGCAAAGAACGGGAGCAGATATTTATTGAGCATGATCCGACCACTCATTTCTTCGTAGGGGGAATGGATGCGAGGCTCAGGCGGCCGCCTCGCCGTCCCGCTCCTCGACCTCGACGATCTTGCCGTCGTCCATGTGGGCGATGCGGTCGCCGAAGTGGAACACCCGGTTGTCGTGGGTGACGATGACGACGGCCCGATCGGGCCGGACGGCGACCTCGCGGAGGAGTTCCATGACCGTCAAGCCCGTCTCGTGGTCGAGAGCCGCGGTCGGCTCGTCGCAGACGACCAGCCTCGGCTCGTGGACCAGGGCACGCGAGATCGCGACACGCTGCTGCTGGCCCCCGGAAAGCTGCGAAGGCAGGCTCTCGGTCTTCTTGCCCATCCCGAGTGAAGAGAGGACGTCCCGGGCCCGGGCGACCGCCCGATCCTTGGGCCACCCGGCGATCACCAGCGGGATCGCCGCGTTCTCGGCCGCGGTCAACGCGGGCAAGAGGTTGTACTGCTGGAAGACGAACCCGATGTGCCGGGCACGGAACCGCGTCTTGCCCCGGTCGCTCATCGCCGAGACCCGCTCGCCGAAGATGTCCACCACACCGGCGTCGCAGTCGAGGATCCCGGCGATCACCGACAAGAGCGTCGTCTTGCCGCAACCGGAGGGGCCGACGATCATCGAGATCTGGCCCTGGTAAATGTCCCAGTCCACGCCCTGGAGCGCCAGGACGCGCTGATCACCCGCCCCGAAATGCTTGGATACGCCCCGGATCCGGACGGCCACTTCGCCGGCCGCCGTGTTGGGCCGCGAGGCCCCCGCGGTCACGATCCCTGGATGCGACATGGAGGCTCACCCCTCCTACTCTTGGGAATTCGAGATCAAACAATCATGTGATCAACGGTCTCGGGCTGACCGACCTGTTACCCTCGGAAGACGACCGCCGGCTCGAGCACGATCACTCGGCGGACGCTCAGGACGCTCGACAGGATGCAGATCAGGACGACGGCGGCCGCCGTGATCGGCAGCAGCTCCCAGGGCGTATAGAAGGCGAGCTCACCCCCCTGGGTCGACTTCCCGAACCAGGCGGCCAGCCCCACCCCCATGCCGTACCCGAGCAGGCCGACGATCATCGCCTGGAGTAGGATCATCCCCACAATCCGGAGGTTGGTCGCACCCATCGCCTTCAAGGCGCCGAACTGCTTGAGGTTCTCGAGCGTGAAGTTGTAGAAGGTCTGCCCGGCGATCGCCGTCCCGACCAGAAACCCAAGCAACGTGGTGATGCCGAAGTTGATCGGGATCCCCGTGTACTTGGCGTAGTACATGATGGTGTCCCAGATGAACTCCTGGCTCGTCCTCGCCTTAAGTCCCGTCTGGCGCCGGATCGACTCGGCGACCGTGGCCGGGTTCACGCCCTCCTCGGCCTTCGCCAGGACGTAGGAGAGGATCTTCCGCTCCTGCGGAGCGAAGAGCTTCGAACGCGAATACGTCGTGTAGATCACGGCGTTCGACTGGAACGTCCGCGTGGCCTCGCAGACCCCGACGATGATCGCCCGATGATCGTTCATCTCGAGTTCCCGGCCGAGGAACCGCTTGTAGAATGCCTTCTGCTTCGCGCGCTCCGCGTCGTCCGGCTTCGCGTGGACGCCCGAGCTGGCCGAAAGGGCCGGGGCGTAGCCGAGGGCCTGTCGGAAGGTGTCGATGACCTCGCCGGGGGTCTCGGCAACCCTCGTGACGAACCGCGAGGCCCTCTCCCGGATCCCCATCGGCGCCTTCTTCTCGAGCTCCCCCCAGGGTTCCCCCGGATAGAGCTTGGAGAGCCGGGTGTAGTCCACCACGACCGCGTCGGGCTGTCGAAGGCTGGTCAGGCTGCCGACGATCATCCGCTCCGGCGGCGGAGCCCCCACCATCGACGAGTCGTCGAGGCCGAGCAGGATCACCTGCTCGATGATCTGGTGCTTGACCATCCGGTGGGTCGCCGGGTCGAGGCTCCTCGAATTCACCTTGGCCCGGGCGTTCCCCTTATAGAGCGGGACGGCCCACTTCACCCCGTCGACGCCTCGGACTCGGTACAGGTTGTTTTCGATCATGGGCTTGACGTCGTCGATGTAACGGACGTTCGCGTCCATCACCCACAAGTCCGCGCCCGTGATGTCGTAAATCTGGCCGGCGGTCCGGCTCATCAGCCCGCAGAAGATCGATCCCTGTTGCGTGATCAGGAGCGAGGCGAAGGTCAGGCCCATGACGATCCCGAGGAACTTCGCCCGGTCGCCCATCAACATCTTCAGCGCAATCCAGGACATCGTCCCCTCCCGTTAGCCCGCGGAAACCTCGTCACCGACGACCGACTCCCCCGCGACGTCCAGGGGCGGGACCAGCCCCAAGGCCGCGAGGGTGAATGACGCGATGTGATTCGAGAGGAAATCCAGATCCAACGACTCGTACGCTTCGGGGCCGATCAGCCGTTCGGAGATCGGCCTCGCGATCTTGTAGTGCAGGCACTGCCCGACCACGCTGAAGACCAGCGCGTTCAGCCGACGTTCCTCGGCCTCCGGACACACGCGGTGCATGATCCCCTTCAACTTCTCGAATCGCGGGCGAATCGAGTCGCGGACCAACGCCTCGCAGGCCGAGGTCGGCTGGACCATCTCCCGGAGCATCAGCGCGTGGTGCCAGCGACGCCCCTCCGTGTTATCTAGCACATTCTTCAAGAAATGATGGATGTAACGCCGGAGCTGGGCCGCCGGTGGCCCTTCGTCGAAGACCGTGCCGGGGACCAGCTCGGACCCCGAATGGTGGGCATGCAGGACGGTCGCGACGTAGAGCTGCTCCTTGTCCCCGAAGTGGTAGTTCACCGCCGCCAGGTTCGCCCCCGCCCGGTCACAGATCGACCGGATGCGCGCGGAATCGAACCCTTTCTCGGCAAACTCCTCGCCCGCCGCTTCCAGCAACCGTGCTTTCGTCTGGTCCGCGTCCGCCATCCCGTCTCCTTCAGATCGCAAAACGCCTGTTTCAAACAGCCGTTTGGATCACTATAGGCAGATCGAGGAACCAGTCAAGTCGAAATCTGACTGGCGTATCGCGAATCGAGAGGGAAAAACGTGAGCAGTCGTCGGATCGCGAAAGCGGCTTGATCCGAGGGATGAGAGCGGTTGTACTCGTCGTGGTGGGGCGAAGTGTCGCCAAGTCGACTCGACGGAGGGTGCCAGAAGGATGCGACCGGTCGTGGTGTGTGCGGTGGGGACTCGCCCCGAGGCGGTCAAGATGGCGCCCCTCATCCGTCGGCTCCGCAAAGAAGCGGCGCACCTCGATGTCCGGGTGCTGGCGACAGGGCAGCACCGCGACTTGCTCGACCAGGCCCTGGCCGACTTCGAGCTCTCCGCCGACGACGACCTCGACCTCATGCTCCCGGGGCAAGACCTGACGGGCCTGACCGCTCGCGCACTCGTGGCGATCGGGGCGTACCTCGAGCGAGTCCGACCGGGTCTCGTCCTGGCGCAGGGAGATACGACGACGGTCCTCGCCTCGGCGCTTGCGTGCTACTACCACAAGACCTCGTTCGGGCACGTCGAAGCGGGTTTGAGGACCGGCCACCCCTTCGACCCCTTCCCCGAGGAGAAGAACCGCGTCCTCGCGAGCCACCTCGCGGACATCCACTTTGCGCCCACGCCGCTCGCCCGACGGAATCTACTCCGCGAAGGGATCCCGGAGGCCCGAATCCATGTCACCGGCAACCCCGTCATCGACGCCCTGAAGCAAACCGCCGACCGCGACTTCCCGCTCCCGATCGAGCCGGCGACCCCAAACTTCCTTCTCGTCACGCTCCATCGTCGGGAGAACTTCGGCGCCCCGCTCGAGCGGATTTGCCAGGCGTTACGCGAGCTCGTCGACAGCGAGCCGGCCCTGAGCGTCGTCTTCCCGGTCCATCCGAACCCGCAGGTCAGAGGATGCGTATTCGACCGGCTCGGGGGACACGGCCGAATCCTCCTGATCGACCCGGTGGGATATCGACCGTTCGTCGCGCTCATGAAGGCGGCGGTCATGATCCTGACCGACTCCGGGGGCGTGCAGGAGGAGGCGCCTTCGCTCGGAAAACCGGTCCTTGTCCTCCGAGAGACGACGGAACGTCCGGAGGCCGTCGAGGCCGGTACGGTGCAGGTCGTCGGCACGGTTCCGGAGGCGATCCTGTCCGCCGTCCGCGCCGCGTTGACGAGCGAAGGCCGGAGTCGTCCCGGGTCATTGAGGGCGAATCCATACGGCGACGGATGGACCTCGGAGCGAATCACCCGGATCCTGCTCGCCCGCTTCGGCGTCGACCTCGGTCCCCTTCCCCTAGGCTTTTCGGTGGAATGGCCTCCCGCCGAGTCGAAAGCCCTGGGCGAGCGCCGGGAGTTGCTTGGCGAGGGGAACGACCTCGCTTAGAATAAATGGGTCGCCCCCTTGGGACTCGCCGCGAAAGGCCTACCCTTCGAGCCTACTCCCATGGATCAGGAACACGAAAGACTCCGCCAAACCTACCGAATTTGCCGCCTGGGCTTCGCGATACTTGCCTTCGCCTTGATCCTCGCTTCGCTGACCTCACTGGTCTTCTTCTTGCGATTCATCGACTTCGACACGTTCGCCTGGATTACTCAGTCCGCCTGGTTTTATTGGCTCGATGTCCCGATCGTCTGGGGATGCCTGATCGGCACGTACCTCCTCTGGGGCCGTTGGCCCGACTCGGGTTGGCAGCGACGCGCGGGCTTCTTGGTGCTGATGTGCGCCATCGACCTCGTCCTCTGGTTCCTCAATCACAGCGATGACCTGGGGCTCCGCCTCGGCGAGGTCGGGCACCACTGGCTCCGGCTGTCGCTGGGAGAGGCCCTGGGTTGGGCCGAGTTTGCCTTGGTCGCGGGTCTTTCCTGCGACCTCATGGCCCACTTCGGGGTCGAGCAGGCTCCCGAGGCCGGCAAAGCCACTCGCTCCCTCGCCGCGACCGGTGCCTCGGTCTGGACGCTGTACTTCATCCAACAGACCGCCTGGAATCGAGGCTGGCCCTTGCAGGCCAAAGGGTTCCTCAACCCCGAGTCGAAACTACTCTACGTCGCGTTCCAGATGGTCTGGGCGATCACCCTCATCCAGGTCACCGCACTGACGATCGCGACCACTCGCCAGGCGACGCGCGTGCTCGCGGAGATGGACGCCGAAGAACGCGACGACGATCTCCTCTTCGCATCGACGGATTATAATTTCACGCCTCACGACGCGCCGGACGACTCGTGGCACGCGAAGGACGACGGCGCCAATCGCTCCAATAGCCCCTGGTGAAGCAAAGCACTTCACCGACAATTCGAACTGTCCCACCGACCCCGACAGGCGCGGTGGTGGCGACTCCCCTCCGAACGTCTGCGTCAAACGGATACGGACGGGTTCATCCCGTCAGTTGAGCATCATTGGCTGACGCACCGGCCGTCGCGAGGAACTCGCGTAGGGAGCGGGGCAGGGGGAAGTGGACGTTCTCTTCGCGGATCCGCTCCTCCTGAATCGTCGCCCCATACTGCCGTTGGAGGTATTCGACGCACTCCTGCACCACGTCTTCGGGGGCGCTGGCCCCTGCGGTGATGAGGACCGTCTCGACGCCCTCGAACCATTCCGACTTCGCCTCGGCGACGCCGTCGATCAGGTGGGAGTGGGGGCCGAGCGCGTTGGCGATCTCGGCGAGCCGTTTGCTGTTGGAGCTATTCTGGCTGCCCAGCACGAGGACCACGTCGGCCTGCTTCGCGAGCTCTCGCACCGCCTCCTGGCGGTTCTGCGTGGCGTAGCAGATGTCATCCTTCGGGGGGTTGGCGATCTGCGGGAACTTCTTCCGCAACGCGTTGATCACGAGGTTGGCGTCGTCGACGCTCAAGGTCGTCTGCGTCAGGTAGGCGACCTTCGAGGAGTCCGCGATCTCGAGGTGTTCGACATCCTGGGCCGTCTCGACGAGGATCATGCGGTCGGGGGCTTCGCCCATCGTCCCGATGACCTCATCGTGGCCTTCGTGCCCGATCAGGATGATCGTGTACCCTTCCTTCGCATACTTGACCGCCTCGAGGTGGACCTTCGTGACCAGCGGGCAGGTCGCGTCGATCGCCTGGAGCTTTCGGGACCTCGCTTCCTCCCGAATTTGCGGCGAGACGCCATGCGCACTATAAAGGAGCGGGGCGCCTTCGGGCACCTCCGAGAGCGACTCGACGAAGACGGTCCCGCGACGAAGGAATCGCTCAACCACATATTTATTGTGGACGATTTCATGATACACGTAGATCGGAGCCCCGAAGAATTCGAGCGCGCGCTCGAGGCTCTCGATCGCCATGTTGACCCCTGCGCAGAAGCCTCGGGGATTGGCCAAAATGATCTTCATCGCGGGGGAATCCTCCGGCGGGATCGAATCCATGACGCCCTCATCCTAAGCGTTTTGGCCCCGGACGAAAAGGCGGAGCGGGCGAAGGCTGAGGTGCGTTTGCCCTTCCGTTCCGAGCGACCTTCGTGATGCTGGACCACTCCGAAGTTTATCGCCGGAACCCAGGTAAAACAGGCAAACTCTACCGACGCCTCGCCATCGGCCTGCATGACCCGAGCATCCCGAGGAAACCTCATGATGCTGGAGGCTGATGCAAAGCGAGGGGTTCCCCTCGAGCACCATCCTGCGAGCGTCCCGAGGTTTTCGAGGGCCGCCCCATCGGCTTGCAAGGGGAGGGGAGGAGTGCTACGATCCGAACGTGAAGGAGGGACGACGGTTCGATCACCCCGAGAGATCGCCCATGAACGAGCCGGACACCCGCCTTTGTGACGCGGAAGGGCTGGCCGGCCTCCTCGACGCGATGGCGAAGGACATCGTCCAGGGCAGGTGTATCGGGTCTCCGCTACGTCTCGTGGGCATCCGGAGTCGGGGGGTGCCGATCGCCGAGCGTCTCGCCAGGCTCCTGGCCCCGATGATCGGCGCCGAGGTCCCGGTCGGTGCGGTGGATATCACGCTCTACCGCGACGACCTCGACCAGGGCGAACGTTGGCCCGTCCTGCGGGGGACCGAGATCGCGTTCGGGGTCGACCAGACGGAGATCATCCTGGTCGACGACGTCCTCTACACCGGCCGCACCGTCAGGGCCGCGTTGAACGCGGTCTGCGACCTGGGGCGGCCCGCACTCGTGCGGCTCGCGGCGCTCGTCGATCGAGGGCACCGTGAGCTGCCGATCCAGCCGGACATCGTCGGCCTTCGCGTCCGCACCGAGCGTTCCGAGCGGGTCCGCGTACGCGTGACCCCGGTCGACCCGGTCGACGAGATCATCCGGATCGTTGAGACCAAGTAACCCCCTCCAAAGAAAGAAGGGCCCCTTTCGCCGACCGTCGGCGGCCGGGACCCCGGGAGGGACGGGAGTTCGACCACGCCCATGGAATCCCCCGCCGCGTCGGCGACCCCGCTGGCCTGGAATCGCAAGCACCTCCTGGGGCTCGAGGACCTCTCGCGCGACGAGATTGTCGCGATCCTGGACACCGCCGACTCGTTCGCCGAAATCTCGACCCGGAGCCGCAAGAAGGTCCCCGCGCTCCTCGGCCGGATCGTCTTCAACCTCTTCTTCGAGAACTCAACACGGACGCGGACCAGCTTCAGCCTGGCGGCCAAGCGACTCTCGGCTGACACCCAGGATTTCACCGCCAGCGTCTCGAGCCTGTCGAAGGGCGAGACGTTCATCGACACCGCCAAGAATATCGAGGCGATGGGGGCCGACGTCATGGTCGTCCGCCACCCGACCCCGGGTGCGCCCCACCTCCTCTCTCAGCACGTCCGCTCCTCGATCATCAACGCCGGCGACGGGGCCCACGAGCATCCGACCCAGGGGTTGCTCGACCTGATGACGATCCGACGCGCCAAGGGCCGGATCGACGGTCTGACCGTCGGCATCGTCGGGGACATCAGCCATTCGCGCGTGGCGCGGTCGAACATCTGGGGTCTGCTCAAGCTCGGGGCCAAGGTGATCCTCTGCGGGCCGCCCACCCTCGTCCCGAAGAAGATGGAGCAGATCGGGTGTGAGGTCGCCTATCACCTCGACGAAGTTTTGCCCCATTGCGACGTCGTCAACGTGCTCCGCATCCAGTTCGAGAGGCAGCAGAAGGCGCTCTTCCCTTCGGTCTCGGAGTACTTCCGGCTCTTCGGGCTCACGCAAGGGCGTGTCGAGAAGGCGAAGGAGGATCTCCTCGTCCTCGCGCCCGGTCCGATCAACCGAGGGGTCGAGCTCACCCCCGAAGTCGCCGACGGGCCGAACTCCGCCATCCTCGCCCAGGTCACCAACGGCCTGGCCGTCCGCATGGCGGTCCTCTACCTGCTCAGCGGCAAGATGGACGCCAAGGTCGCGGCGGACTAAAAACCCTTCCCGAAACCCGGTTTTCTTAAAAACCGGCTTTGTGTAGGGAACGGGTTTCTGTAGGGAATAGGTGACGACAACCGAGGAGACCGTCGGCGTTGACAGTGTCAGAAACCCGGTTTTTACGAAGAAACCGGGTTTCGAGAGCGCACCAATCCACGAACGTGTTCGAGACCGATGGGAGTGAGCCTTGGGGACGATCCATATCACGGGCGGCCGGATCATCGACCCGAGCCAGGACATCGACCGGATCGGCGACCTCTGGATCAGCCGAGGACGGATCGCACCGATCGGCGAGTCGTATGAGGACGCCGAGGTCGTCATCGATGCCCGAGGTCTGATCGTCTGTCCCGGCCTGATCGATATACACGTCCACCTTCGCGAGCCCGGGAACGAGGAAGACGAGACGATCGCCACGGGCGCCGATGCGGCCCTGGCCGGGGGCGTGACCTCGCTCGCGTGCATGCCGAACACGATCCCCGCGCTCGACAACCAGGCCTCGGCGGAGTTCGTCGTCCTCCAGGCCCAGCGGGCGCGCAAGGCCCACGTCTACCCGGTCGGCGCGGTGAGCAAGGGGAGGAAGGGTGAGGAGTTAGCCGAGCTCGGCCAGCTCGTCGCGGGGGGCGCGGTCGCCTTCACCGACGACGGCGCCCCGGTCGCCTCGGCCTCGCTGATGCGCCAGGCGCTCTCGTATGCAAAGATGTTCGACCTGGTCATCATGCAGCACTGTCAGATCCCGGAGCTGACCGTCGGCGGCGTCATGAACGAGGGGTTCGAGTCGATGCGGCTCGGGCTCGGCGGCATGCCCGCGGCCGCCGAGGACATCATGGTCGCGCGCGACATCCGGCTCGCCGAGATCACCGGGGGCCGCGTCCACATCCAGCACATCTCGACGGCACGCTCGGTCGAGCTCGTCCGCGATGGTATCAAGCGTGGGGTGCGCGTCACGGCCGAGGCCTGCCCGCACCACTTCACCCTGACGGACAAGTCGCTGCGTACATTCGACTCGAACTTCAAGATGAACCCGCCGCTGCGGACGCAAGAGGATGTCGACGCGGTGATCGAGGGCCTCAAGGACGGCACGATCGAGATCATCGCGACCGACCACGCCCCGCACGCCCCCGAGAAGAAGATGCGCGAGCTCGACCAGGCCCCCTTCGGGATCGTCGGGCTCGAGACCTTGATCCCGATCACCGTCCACGGCCTCATCACCCCCGGGCACCTCGACTGGCCCGCCGTCATCCGCAAGCTGACGGTCAACCCCGCGAAGCTCCTCGGCATCCCCAAGGGGACCCTCAACCCGGGTGCCGACGCCGACGTAACCCTGATCGACCCCGAGGCCCGCTGGACCATCGACCCCTCGAAGTTCCGTTCCAAGAGCCGGAACACCCCGTATGGCGGCTGGGAAGTCCAGGGCCGCGCCCACACCGTCATCGTGAGCGGCGAGGTCCGCTACACCCTCTGACACTCGATCCATCAAGGCGGGGGAGGATTCACCACAAAGGCACAAAGGGCACAAAGACAAGGAGGTTTTAAAAAGACTTTCTCGTTCTACTTTGTCCCCTTTGTGCCGTTGTGGTGAATCCGCTCCGCTTTCAATCTCGGGCTTGCGGCCTCAAACAAGACCGGCGACACTGGTAAGGAGAGTTCTCCAACGTCCCTCGGTCGCCGTCGCGCCGGTCCCGACATGCGTTTCCTCATCGACGGCTACAACCTGATGCATGCCCAGGGATTGATGGGAAAACGGTTCGGCCTCGACGGCTTCCGCAAGGCCCGGACCAGGTTCCTCAACGGCCTGGCCGATTCCCTGGGCGCCGTCGACGCGCACCTCACGACCGTGGTCTTCGACGCCACCTCGCCCCCCGGCGACCTCCCTCGCGAGTCGAGCCACAAGGGGATCCGCGTCGTCTTCGCCGTCGCCGAGGACGACGCCGACGAACGGATCGAGGCCCTGATCGCCGGGCACTCGGCCCCCAAGCGGCTCACGGTCGTCTCCTCCGACAACCGAATCCGCCTCGCGGCCACGCGACGACGGGCCAAGGCCCTCTCCACCGACGACTTCCTCACCATGCTCGACGAGCGCAAACGCCGGCCGTTCGACCTCCCCCCCTCGAAGAACTCCGAAACCCCTCGCGAGAAGACATTGTCGCCGAGAGAGTCGGAATACTGGCTCAACGAGTTCAGCGAGTTGCAGGAAACCCCGGACGTCCTGGGAGAGCTCGGACGAGCGGCGGGGATCCCGACCGATGTCGACGTCGCCAGGATCGAGCGCGAAGTGGAGCAGGAATTCCGACGACCCGGAAACGACCTCCCCCCAAGACCGACCCGCCGCCACCCCAAGGATCGCTGAGAAGGCCGAAATCGCCGGGTCGCCCCCGGGCCGGTGATTCGACGACTCTGGCCCCGCTGGGGTCTGGAAGGCGGGGGAATCCCTATGGTAAAACCGCCCCGAGGAAGCCCCGCGCGCACCGGATCAGGGCGGCACTCATCACGTTAGGAATTTGGCGATCATGAAAGTCCACGAGTATCAAGCCAAGGACCTCCTCAAGGCCGCCGGTGTCGCGGTCCCTGCGGGGATCGTCATCACGACTCCCGAGGAAGCCGGCGCGGCGTACGACACCTTGGGGGGCGGCCTGATCGTGGTCAAGGCCCAGGTCCACGCGGGCGGTCGCGGCAAGGGGGTCGCCGTCGGCCCCGAATTCGACCGCGAGGAAGCCCTCGAGATCGCCAGCGGCCACAAGCCTCGTCCCGAAGGGATGGCCAAAGGCGTGCAGCTCGTCCAGTCGCGCAAAGCGGCCATCGAGGCGGCCGCGAGCCTGCTCGGCAAGACCCTCGTCACCTACCAGACCGGCGCCGAAGGACAGCCGATCGCCAAGGTCCTCGTGACCGTCGGCCACAACATCGCCCGCGAACTCTACCTCGGCCTGGCCATCGACCGCGTCACGCAATGCCCGGTCCTGATGGCCTCGACCGAAGGCGGCGTCGAGATCGAGACCGTCGCGCACAACACCCCCGAGAAGATCCACCGCGAGCCGATCGACGTCGGACTGGGACTCGCCGGCTTCCAGGCGAGGAAGGTCTGCCAGGTCCTCGGCCTCAAGGGCGAGACCGCCAAGAAGGGCGAGACCTTCCTCAAGAACTTCGTCCGCCTCTTCATCGAAACGGATGCCTCGCTCGCCGAGATCAACCCCCTGATCGTGACCGAGGACGGCGACGTCCTCGCCCTCGACTGCAAGCTGAACTTCGACGACAACGCGATGTTCCGCCACCCCGCCATCGCGGCCCTGCTCGACGTCGCCGAGGAAGACCCGGCCGAGCTGCGAGCGAGCAAGAGCGGCCTGAGCTACGTCAGCCTCGACGGCAACATCGCCTGCCTCGTCAACGGGGCCGGGTTGGCGATGAGCACCATGGACCTGATCAAGTACCATGGCGGCGAGCCGGCCAACTTCCTCGATGTCGGCGGCGGCGCGAGCAAGGACCAGGTCCTCGAGGCATTCCGGATCCTCCTCGCCACGCCCAAGGTGAAGGCGGTCCTCGTCAACATCTTCGGCGGCATCATGAAGTGCGACATCATCGCGTCCGCACTCCTCGCCGCCTACGACGAGCTCGACTTCAACGTCCCATTGGTCGTCCGACTCGAGGGGACCAACGTCGAGGCCGGCAAGAAGCTGATCGAGGACAGCGGTCGGAAGATCATCACCGCCACGGGGCTGACCGACGCCGCCCAGAAGGTTGTTGCCGCCGCCAAAGGGGCTGCCTGAATCGACACGCCAACGTATCCGTCGCGCGTGTGCCGCACGGCGACGATTCCCGGGAAACGTAGGCGTGTGGCACACGCCCCACTCAGGATTTTAGACGTATGAGCATCTTGGTCGACAAGAACACGCGGCTGATCTGCCAGGGGATCACCGGTAAGGCGGGGGCGTTCCACTCCGAGCAGTGCCGCGACTACGGCACCAACCTCGTCGGGGGCGTGACCCCGGGCCGAGGCGGCGGGAACACCCTCGGCGTGCCTGTCTTCGACACCTGCACCGAGGCCGTGAAGGCCACCGGCGCGAACGCCTCGATGATCTTCGTCCCCCCCGCAGGCGCCGCCGACGCGATCCTCGAAGCGGCCGACGCCGGCATCCCCCTGATCATCGCGATCACCGAAGGGATCCCGGTCCTCGACATGGCCAGGGCCGTGGCCTACCTCAAGGCCCATCACCCCAAGACCCGCCTCATCGGCCCCAACTGCCCCGGAGTCATCACGCCCGGCCAGTGCAAAATCGGTATCATGCCCGGCTATATCCACAAGCCCGGCAAGGTCGGCGTCGTCAGCCGCTCGGGCACCCTGACTTATGAAGGCGTCTGGCAGCTCACCAACCTCGGCATCGGCCAGAGCACCTGCGTCGGGATCGGCGGCGACCCGGTCAACGGCACGGACTTCGTCTCGGCCCTCCGCCTCTTCGAAGCCGACCCCGACACCGAAGCGGTCCTCATGATGGGCGAGATCGGCGGCGACGCCGAGGAAAAGGCCGCTGCGCTCAAGAAGTCGGGCGAGTTCACCAAGCCGCTGGCCGCCTTCATCGCCGGCCAGACCGCCCCTCCCGGCAAGCGCATGGGCCACGCCGGCGCGATCGTCTCCGGCGGCTCGGGCAAGGCGTCCGACAAGATCGCCGCACTGGAAGATGCCGGCATCCGCGTCGCCAAGAGCCCGGCCGACATGGGCGCCGTGCTCAAGGCCTCGCTGAAGAGCTGACGTGACGTTTTCCCCAACGAAGGCTCGAAGCCGCGGGAGGGCGGATCCGAGATCGAGCGGGAGACTTCCCGCGAGACTCCACCGCTCGCCCGAGACTTCGGGCCTTCGTCCCTAGCCCCATCCGATGTACCTTCGTCATGTCCGACCCCGAACATCAAAATCCCTGGACGACCCTCGGTACGCGCCTCGTTTATGAAAACGCGTGGATCTCGGTGCGTGAGGACCAGGTCCTTCGTCCCGACGGCCAGCCCGGGATCTACGGGGTCGTCCACTTCCCGAACAAGGCCGTCGGCGTCCTGCCCGTCGACGACGAGGGCCGACTCTGGATGGTCGGTCAGTTCCGCTACCCGCTCGGCCGCTACTCGTGGGAGATCCCCGAAGGCGGAGGCCACGGCGCCGAGACCCCCGAAGAGACCGCCCGCCGCGAGTTGCGTGAAGAGACCGGGCTCAACCCGAAGAGCCTCGAGCTCCTGGCGATCTCGCACCTGTCCAACTCCGTCAGCGACGAAATCGCCTACATTTTCCGCGCGACCCACCTCGAGCAAGGCACCAGCGCCCCGGAAGGGACCGAGCGCCTCCAGGTTCGTCTCTTCGAATGGCCCGAAGTCTGGGCGATGTTGAATCGCGGCGAGATCACCGACTCCATGACCGTCATCGCTCTCCTCCACGAAGCCCTCCGCCGCGCCACCACCCCGATGTCCCACGCCTCAGCGCCTTCGCCCGAAGGCATCGACCACGCCTGATCCTTCGCACGTTCTCGGTACCGGCATGCTCGCCCCCCCCCGCTACATGACAACATGGGCGAGGGATCACGCTCCCATCACCACATACTCATCCACTTCTCTTCCTCCTGCCCCTCAAGGGCAACCTCCTGTCGTCTGGCAACATGAGCCCCCGACGAGACGACGAAGCCTCTCTGTCCGTGTCTCCGTCTGGGGCGGCAGAAGCTCCCACAGAGCGCATCATGCTCGGATAACATCCACATGACCGCTCCCGCGGGATGGCCTTTACAAGCCCGAAGCGCCAGCGAGTGATTCGCCTCTCGAGACATCGAAGAGATTCACTCGCTGGTGCTTCGGGCTTGTATCAAAAAAGTGCCACTCGACGATTAGCCGCTTCAGAGAAGCTTGCGGATCGGTTGCTCAGGGCACGGCGTGCCTGTCAACCGAGGGCGTGGACGATAACGGGATCGGCTCCACAGCGATGAGGAAGAACCATTCACAGTCTTCCTCCGACGTGTACAACGCATGCGAGATCCGCCCTTGAGGATCGCCACTCCTGCATCGCGCCCAATCCACCGTTGGCTGCCTGTTAGCCCCGGGCCGGACCTCTGCCCATTGCGAGTCGCCAACAAAGAGGGCTCCATAGCCGGCCGGTTACTTTAGGATAACCCTTCATCGCACGATTGCTCATTGGTCCAATTCGAGCTATGGGCATTGATTCCCCCACAACATCGGCCAACGATACGTTTTACAATCGATGTACAATAATGTTCATATGCACGGAGACTTCGCGATCGGAGACTCCGCCAGTCTGGCGGCATGTACGATCATGCCTTCGGACAACGTCTCTGACATACGGGTCCGGGCTCGATCCGATCCCGGGTGAAGGGAGAGATTGTCGATCCTTGATACGGAAGAGGAGACGACGGATCAGGCTTGTGACCTGCTTGTCACAAGGCATCGCCGCCGGCCAAAAACCGGGATCTTAATCGATGAATCCTGTCGCCATCATATAGATGTACTGTCGACATTCGATGTCGACATTCGGCTTCTATGACTTTCGTTGATAACTGATGTGGCAATTGGGCAACATGATACGCATTAGGACAAAAATATTTCCGGCATACCCTTGAATTGCGCGGATGCGTCTCGATAGATTTGGCTCTCGTGTGCACCGCGAGTGTACGCCGACAAACGTGCTCGAACGGCTGCGGAAGGCCGGAACGCAACGACGCGTAGCGAGTCGCAGCTCGAGAGCCTGCCCGGGCTTCGTGCCGGATCGACGACCTCCCCAGGTGGTCCGTGTCGCGAGCATTGCTACGGCGAAATCCGGGCGGCCCGTCCGCCGGCGGGACCATTTGTCGTCGACCGTTTCCTATCACTCTTGCACGAGGACCACATGATGAATCAACAATCGTCGGGTCGGGTGACGCGCTTGGCCAGGAAGGGCGGCGGGTTCGCGCTGCTGCTTGCGGCGATGAGCGGCATCGCACAGGCTGTGCCCCCCTTGATGGCGCCGGAGATCGACCCGGGCACGATGCTCAGCGCGTTAACCCTGACCACCACCGGTCTGCTGATGCTGACCGACCGGGTCCGCCGCAAGTAATCCCCCCGCGCCGCGGTACGACCACATTCCCAGGTCGACCGCGGCCGCTCGACGATGCCCGCACCTGGCGAACCACCTCTATCGGGATCGACGTGAATGCCTATCGAAGTTCCGACCTTCGAGCTTATCGAATCGTCCCGACTGCGGCGGACTTCGGTCGTCCGGCAGGCCTTGTTGGTCGCGCTCCTCTTCGGCGAGATGATCGCCTTCACGCTAAAGTTCGATGCCCAGAAGTTGGTATCGAATTATGCGTGGTTTTACAGGATGAACATCGGGCCGTCGCTTCTGATCCAACTGCTCGTGGCCATCACCGCGGGGGTCGCGGTGTTGTGGGCTTCGGGTGTGTCCAGGTCCCCCCGCACTGCCGTGGCGGAGGGGGTGGGCTCCCGACACCCGTGGTTCTGGCCTTGCCTGCTTGGCCACCTCGCGGCCAGCGGGGCGTTGATCCCTCTGACGACTTGGCTCTTCGAGGGCGACGGGATCGAGCACCTTGTCCCCGTCGCCGCCTGGATCATCACCGGCTCCTTGGCGATCGGGCTTTGGGTCGGGGCCTGCGCTCCTCCGAGACGCTGGATGTCGCTCTGGCGTCGCGGCCGGGTAGCCCTGCTGGTCGGGGCATCGCTCGGCGTAGCCGCTTGGGCCGCGGGACGATTCACGGTGACACTCTGGAGGCCACTACGGTGGGCGACCTTCCGAACGGTCGAGGAGCTCCTCGGACTGTTCATGCCCGATCTGGTCAGCCTCCCCGAGACGGGCATCCTGGGAACTCCAGGGTTCCAAGTCGAGATCGCCCCGCATTGCTCCGGCTATGAGGGGATCGGCCTGATCTTGGTCGTGCTGGCGGGATACCTCCGGCTCTTCCGCGGGACCCTCCGCTTCCCCGCCGCACTACTCTTATTGCCGCTGGGAACGGCCCTGATCTGGTTGGTCAATGTGCTCCGGATCTCGGCTCTCATCGCGATCGGAACCTGGTGGTCACCCGAGTTGGCCCGTGGCGGGTTCCACTCGCAGGCCGGCTGGATCGCGTTCAATGCGGTGGCGCTCGGGCTGATCCTCCTTTCGCAGCGCGTCGGCGTGTTCAAGCGGGAGAGTACGATCGCCGTGGGGACCCGGACGGCCGACCCCACGGTCGTGTTCCTCGCGCCGATGTTCGCGATCCTCGCCGTGACGCTCGTCACGGCCGCGATCACCGAGGGCTTCGACCGCTTTTACCCGGTGCGCGTACTGGCCGCAGGCACGCTGCTCTGCGCATTCCGGCGCCACTACACCGAGCTCCGATGGTCGTGGTCCTGGGAATCGTTCGCCATCGGGGTTGCGGTCTTTGCCCTTTGGATCGCTCTGAGGCCGCACACGCCTCCATCGACTGAACTTAGGCAGGGGCTCGCGTCCCTACCGACGGTCTGGGCCGTCTTCTGGCAAGTATCACGGGTCGTAGGCGCGGTTGTCACCGTGCCCCTGGCCGAGGAGCTGGCATTCCGCGGCTATCTGACCCGTCGCCTGATCGCGACCGAATTCCTAAACGTTTCCCCCGGCCGGTTCACCTGGCTGTCGTTTCTAATCTCGTCGTTGATGTTCGGGGCGCTCCACGAGATGTGGGCGGCCGGGACCCTCGCGGGAATGCTCTACGCATACGCTTACTATCGTCGCGGCGAGTTGAGCGACGCTGTTGTCGCCCACGCCACGACCAACGCCTTGCTCGCCGGCTGCGCGCTCGCGGCGGGCGATCCCAGCCTCTGGGTTTGAAGCGAACGTGGCCCGCCCTCGTGGGGGAGGCTGCGCGCACCGAGCACGACCCGGTCGAGGCCGGCGTCGAAGGATCATATTCCGCCTACCACCAGGGAAACGACCATGAGAGCGATCTCCATCCGGAAAAGCCGCCCGTCGAAGATCTCCCGACGTACCTCGGCCTCGAACCGCCTGAGCCTCAATCTGGAGAGTCTCGAGCGTCGAGAGTTGCTCGCCACGGGACAATTCTTGCAGGGGATCGCTTACGACGGCGGCGGGAGCCCACTCAACGGGGCCACGGTCAACCTCTACCTGATCAACCCCGACAACTCCCTGACCCCGGAAGGGTCTCGAGTCACGGGCAGCGATCCGAGTTTGCCCGCCGGAGCCTACCAATTCACCGGCCTGGCTGCCGGCAACTACGAACTCGTCGAGACCGCCCCGACGGGATACACCAACACCGGGACCCAGGTCCACTCCCAGCTCAACACCGCGTCCGTGGTCGACACGAAGACCATCAAGGTCACACTCCCATCCTCTCCCTTGAACGCCACGGTCCTTTTCAATTCGACGGCCTACACGAACTATCAGAACCTTAGCTTCAAGTTCTTCGGACAGACCGTGTCCTCCAGCATCGGGCAGTTCCCGGTCACGGCCAACTCGAACACGTTCCCTACCTTCTGCATCGACATCAATAACGGGTTCGCCCTCGGCACGAACACGTACCCGGTCCTCCCCAGCACCGACCTCAGCGCCTTGACATCGACCGCTCTGCCGAGCAACGCGCCGGCCGGCTCCCAGCTCTATAATTCGGGGCGGATCGCCTACCTGTTCAGCAAATACGACACGACAAGCCTTACCAAAGTGCAAGCGGCCGCCCTCCAGCTCGCAATCTGGAGACTCGAGTACGATAACGATGCGAGCGTCCCGGACTTCCAGCACGGCCTACCCACCGGGAATTTCACCAACGTCACCGCAGCCACGGGGACCAGTGCCGCCGATCTCACTGCCGTCTTGACCCAGGCGCAGGCCTACTGGGTGGAATCGGTGAACCACAAAGATCTGGCCATGTTCCTCGTCGTCGACGGCGCTTCCTCCACAGGCGGCAAGCAGGGGATCCTGGCGACCGATAGCCTGAGCTTCATGAACACGCTTCTGTCTTCGCCATCGATCGTGACGAGCCAACAGCCGGCGTCGGCAACCGTCGGGACTTCGATCGCCGACAAGGCGATCGTCAGCGGGGGCACTAACCCGAGCGGGACGGTAACCTTCCGCCTCTACGACAACTCGGCGGGCACCGGCACTCCGCTCTTCGTCGACACCGAGACCTTGGTCGGCGGCGTCGCAACCAGCGCCGGATATACCGCCACCGCCACAGGCACCGACTACTGGGTCGCCACTTACAACGGCGATTCCAACAACTCCAGCGTGATCAGCGGCCTCGCCGACGAGCCCGTCATCGTCAGCCCCGCATCGCCCTCCATCGTCACGATCCAGCAGCCCGCCTCCGCCACCGTCGGAGCACAGATCGCCGACAAGGCCGTCGTCAGCGGGGGATACAACCCGAGCGGCACGGTCACCTTCCGCTTGTATTCTAACCCCAACGGCACGGGCACTCCGCTCTTCACTGACACTGAGTCCTTGGTCGGCGGCGTCGCAACCAGCGCAGGATACACAGCCACCGCCACAGGCACCGACTACTGGGTCGCCACTTACAACGGCGATTCCAACAACTCCAGCGTGATCAGCGGCCTCGCCGATGAGCCCGTCATCGTCAGCCCCGCATCTCCCTCCATCGTGACGGTACAGCAACCCGCAACCGCCACCGTCGGATCACAGATCGCCGATACGGCGACCATCAGCGGCGGCTATAACCCGAGCGGGACGGTAACATTCCGCCTCTACGACAACTCGGCGGGCACTGGCACTCCGCTCTTCACGGATACCGAGACCCTCGTCGGTGGCGTCGCCACGAGCGCTGGATACACCGCAACCGCCACAGGCACCGACTACTGGGTCGCCACCTATAACGGCGACTCCAACAACTCCAGCGTGATCAGCGGCCTCGCCGACGAGCCCGTCATCGTCAGCCCCGCATCGCCCTCCATCGTCACGATCCAGCAGCCCGCCTCGACCACCGTCGGCAGTTCGATCGCCGACAAGGCGATCATCAGCGGGGGCTTCAACCCGAGCGGGACCGTGACATTCCGCCTCTACTCCAACCCCAACGCCACAGGCACTCCGCTCTTCGTCGACACCGAGACCTTGGTCGGCGGCGTCGCAACCAGCGCCGGCTATACCGCCACCGCCACAGGCACTGACTACTGGGTCGCCACCTATAACGGTGATTCGAACAACTCCAGCGTGATCAGCGGCGTCGCCGATGAACCCGTCATCGTCAGCCCCGCATCGCCCTCCATCGTCACGATCCAGCAGCCCGCCTCGACCACCGTCGGCAGTTCGATCGCCGACAAGGCGATCATCAGCGGGGGCTTCAACCCGAGCGGGACCGTGA